>NZ_CP152427.1:5007500-5292383 GCF_038971285.1 Bacillus paramycoides | reverse complement strand
AGGTGTCCCTCCTTTACTAAGTTGGTAAAAGAATAAGGTTGCGCAACAAATGTACAACCTAAATAAATATAAAATGTATATTTATACGAAACGTATTTTAAAACCTAAAAACGTCGTTTGTATATGAGATAGAGTTTTCGACAAAAAAGTAAATGTGGATAGTGATTTACCCACATGTGATTAAAACTGTCCACATGTTATACACAAATTGTGGATAAGATAAAGATGTGGAAAACTTATTCAAAGTGAAAACACAACTATAATATCAAAAAAAAGTAGCTATAGCAATGAAATTAAGAAAGTTATCCACAAAATCAATACCTTGTGGAATAAACTTGTCCACAACACGATATACTGTGTAAAAGTACGAAAAGAGTTTGTGGATATAAAAAACAATAAAAAACATTTATCCACAAGGAAATATAGGGTCTGTGAAAAAGTATGTGAATAGGTTCAAAATGAATATTTGATGAAAATTTCTAGAACCATTGACATTTTCCTAGTTGATTAACTATAATTTATAAGACTGTCTTTAACAGATATTCCTCAGGGAGGTGTCATATAATGAAAAGAACTTACCAACCAAATAAACGTAAGCGCAGCAAAGTACATGGTTTCCGCAGCCGTATGAGCACAGCGAACGGACGTAAAGTGCTAGCAGCTCGTCGTCGTAAAGGAAGAAAAGTATTATCTGCGTAGACCACTGATCGTTCAGTGGTCTTTTTTTCTAATAATAGTGAATTTCCGCTGATGAACTACAGGAGTGTCAATTGATATGAAGAAAAAACATCGTATAAAAAAGAATGATGAATTCCAGACGGTTTTTCAAAAAGGAAAATCGAATGCGAATCGTCAATTTGTTGTGTATCAACTAGATAAAGCAGAACAGCCACACTTTCGTATTGGCCTATCTGTCAGCAAGAAAATAGGAAATGCAGTAGTGCGTAACCGAATTAAACGTATGATTCGCCAGTCGATCACAGAATTAAAAGATGAGATAGATTCTGGAAAAGATTTTGTTATAATAGCAAGGAAGCCTTGTGCAGAGATGACATATGAAGAAGTAAAGAAAAGCTTAATTCATGTCTTTAAACGCTCTGGTATGAAAAGAATAAAAAAGTAGCGTAAGGAAATGAATTACACTATATACATACCGATACAAGGAGGAGTAGGCTTTGAAAAAGAAATTAGGTTTACTAGCCATGGTTGTTGCATTAATGGCGATTACTGCTGGCTGTAGTGAAGTAAATCAGCCAATTACACCAAAAAGCACTGGAATTTGGAATGAATACTTCGTATACCCGCTTTCTCAGTTAATTACGTATTTTGCCAACTTATTTGGTAGTAATTACGGTTTAGCGATTGTTGTTACAACTCTTATTATTCGTTTTGCATTATTACCATTAATGATTAAACAAACGAAGAGTACGAAAGCAATGCAAGCGTTACAACCAGAAATGGTGAAGTTAAAAGAGAAATATAGTTCTAAAGATCAAGCAACACAGCAAAAACTACAACAAGAAATGATGCAGTTATATCAAAAAAATGGTGTAAATCCATTAGCAGGATGTTTACCAATCTTTGTTCAGATGCCTATTTTATTCGCGTTTTACCATGCGATTATGAGAACATCAGAAATTAGTAAGCATACATTCTTATGGTTCGACTTAGGACAGGCAGATCCGTTCTATATTTTACCGGTTGTTGCAGCAATTACGACATTTATTCAGCAAAAGCTTGCAATGGCAGGAACAGCTGGTCAAAATCCGCAAATGGCAATGATGATCTGGTTAATGCCAATCATGATTCTAATCTTTGCAATTAACTTCCCAGCTGCATTATCACTTTACTGGGTTGTTGGTAATATCTTTGGTATCGCTCAAATGTACTTGATCAAGGGGCCAGAAATTAAGGCTAGTAAGGCAGGAGGATCAAGCAAGTGAGTATAATTACTGCTAAAGGACAAACAGTCGAGCTGGCAGTACAAGATGCTTTAAGGCAATTAAACGCTTCAAAGGACCGAGTGGATATAAATATTATCGATGAGGGTAAGAGAGGGTTCTTAGGTTTATTTGGGAACCGACCTGCAGTAGTAGAAGTTGTATTGAAGAAAGACCCAATTCAGGAATGTGAAGAATATTTAAAAAATGTTATTCAAGATATGGGTGTGGAAGCTGAGATTAGTAAAATTGTAAAAGGACGAGAAGTCGAATTTACAATTTCCGGTAAAAACGTAGGTGTTTTGATTGGGAAAAGAGGAAACACCTTGAATTCCTTACAGTATTTGATAAAACTTGTAGCGAATCGTAATACGAAGCAGTATATTGGCATCACACTAGACGCTGAAAATTATCGTAGTAAGAGAAAAGCTACATTAGAAGCACTTTCTTATCGATTAGCAAAACAAGTAGCGAATACGAAAAAAAGAGTTGTGTTGGAGCCTATGCCATCTTTTGAACGAAAGATTATCCACCAAGCATTATCTAATCATCAAAATATCATTACAACTTCTGAAGGAAAAGAGCCACATCGACATGTTGTAATATCTTCCAAGTGACCGGTTACTCGATTGAGTGCCGGTTTTTTTGAGGGGAAAATAGATGTGGATAACTAAAAAACACTAAACTTATCCACTGTGAATAAGTTTAGTGTTTTTTACATGAGGACATAATAAAATGAGTTATTATTCTTTTGTAGATAGGTTGGTTATGGTATTCTAATAATTTAGTGAAGAAAATAATCATGTTGAAATAGAGATAAATAAGCAAGTGAGGTGAAAGGACATGGAATTTGATACAATTGCCGCGATTTCCACAGCGCTTGGAGAGGGTGCAATTGCCATTGTTCGAGTAAGTGGGGATGATGCGGTTGAAAAAGTTAATCGTATTTTTAAAGGGAAGGACTTAACAGAGGTTCCTTCTCACACAATTCATTATGGTCATATCGTTGATTTAGATACAAATCAGGTTATTGAAGAAGTTATGGTATCTATTATGCGTGCACCAAGGACTTTTACACGCGAAAATATAGTAGAAATTAACTGTCACGGTGGACTTGTTTCGGTAAATAAAGTATTGCAGCTTATTTTAGCGCAAGGAGTACGATTAGCGGAGCCTGGTGAATTTACAAAACGTGCTTTTTTAAATGGCCGTATTGATTTATCACAAGCAGAAGCTGTTATGGATTTAATTCGTGCAAAAACAGATCGTGCAATGAACGTAGCAATTAATCAAATGGAAGGACGATTATCTAAATTAATCGGCCGTCTGCGTCAAGACATATTAGAGACGTTAGCTCATGTTGAGGTAAATATAGATTACCCGGAATATGATGATGTGGAAGAAATGACACATAATATTTTAATTGAGAAAGCTACACATGTTCGTGCTGAAATTGCAAAAATATTAGAAACATCGAAGCAAGGAAAGATTTTACGTGAAGGAATTGCTACTGCAATTATTGGTAGACCTAACGTTGGGAAATCATCGCTATTAAATAGTCTCGTTCAGGAGAAAAAGGCAATTGTAACTGATATTGCAGGAACAACTCGTGATGTTATTGAAGAGTACGTTAATGTGCGTGGTGTACCACTTAAACTTATAGATACGGCTGGAATTCGTGAAACAGAAGATGTTGTTGAACGAATTGGTGTAGAGCGTTCAAAAGAAATGATGAGCCAAGCTGATTTAGTGTTAGTTGTCGTTAATTATAGCGAAGCTTTAACGAATGAGGATGAAGATCTATTCAGAGCGGTACAAGGAAAAGACTTCATTGTTATTGTAAATAAGACAGATTTACCGCAAGCAATCGATATGGAACGTATTACAGAATTGGCAGCGGGAAATCGTGTTATTACAACGTCGTTAATTGAGGAACAAGGAATAGATGAGCTTGAAAAAGCAATAGCTGATTTATTCTTTGAAGGAACAATTGATTCTGCAGATGTAACATATGTTTCTAATGCGAGACATATTGGATTATTAACACAAGCAGGAAAAACAATTGGAGATGCAATTGAGGCGATAGAAAATGGTGTTCCAATTGATATGGTGCAAATTGATTTAACAAGAACATGGGAAATACTTGGTGAAATTACTGGTGATACCGTTCACGAAAGCCTAATTGACCAGTTGTTCTCTCAATTTTGTTTAGGAAAATAATATAGTGATGTTTCAGAAAGATAGAGATTATTAGGAGGAATAAACAATGGGATACAATGCCGGTTCATACGATGTCATAGTAATCGGTGCAGGTCATGCAGGATGTGAAGCTGGTCTTGCGGCAGCACGAATGGGCTCCAAAACATTAATGTTAACGATTAATTTAGATATGGTAGCGTTTATGCCATGTAACCCTTCTGTTGGTGGACCAGCAAAAGGGATTGTTGTTCGTGAAATTGATGCATTAGGCGGAGAAATGGGACGTAACATTGATAAAACGCATATTCAAATGCGTATGTTAAATACGGGTAAAGGACCAGCTGTACGCGCACTTCGAGCGCAAGCAGATAAGTTCTCTTACCAGCATGAATTAAAGAAAACAATTGAAGAAACACCAAACTTAACCTTGTTCCAAGGAATGGTAGAGCGTTTAATCGTTGAAGATGGCGAATGTAAAGGGGTAATTACGCAAGCTGGCGCTGAATATACGGCAAAAACAGTTGTAATTACGACTGGTACGTTTTTACGCGGCCAGATTATTATGGGGGATTTAAAATATTCGAGCGGTCCGAATAATCAACAACCATCTATTACTTTATCGGAACATTTAGAGGAGCTTGGATTTGATCTTGTTAGATTTAAAACAGGTACACCTCCGCGTGTAAATAGTAATACGATTGATTATAGTAAAACAGAAATTCAACCAGGCGATGATAAACCAAGAGCTTTCTCTTTTGAAACGACAAAATTTATCATGGATCAAATTCCATGTTGGTTAACGTATACAAGTACGGAAACGCATCGTTTAATAGATGAAAACTTACATCGCTCAGCTATGTATTCTGGTATGATTAAGGGAACAGGGCCTAGATATTGTCCGTCAATTGAAGACAAGGTAGTAAGGTTTAATGATAAACCACGTCATCAAATTTTCTTAGAGCCAGAAGGACGTAATACACAAGAAGTGTATGTACAAGGTTTATCTACAAGCTTACCAGAAGACGTACAGCGTGATATGCTTAGAACAATCCCTGGTCTAGAAAATGTTGAAATGATGCGTACAGGTTATGCAATTGAATATGATGCAATTGTACCAACACAACTATGGCCAACACTTGAAACGAAAAAAATCAAAAACTTATATACAGCAGGACAAATTAACGGAACTTCGGGTTACGAAGAGGCGGCAGGACAAGGGCTTATGGCTGGAATTAATGCAGCATGTCGTTCTTTAGGTAAAAAAGAGGTTATTTTAGGTCGTGAAGATGCTTATATCGGTGTTTTAATTGATGATCTTGTAACGAAAGGAACGAATGAACCGTATCGTTTACTAACATCTCGTGCAGAATATCGCCTATTATTACGCCACGATAATGCGGATCTTCGTTTAACTGAGATTGGTCGTGAAATTGGATTAATTAAGGAAGAGCGCTATGAGCGATTTACAAATAAAAAATTACAAATTGAACAAGAAAAGGAACGTTTAAGCAGCATTATTATTAAACCACGTCCTGAAGTTCAAGAATTAATTCGCAGTATTGGTGGAAGTGAATTAAAAGATGGAATACGTGCAAGTGACTTATTACGTCGTCCGGAGATGACATATGAGCATATTCATCTTTTAGTACCAAGTGAAGTAGAATTAAGTGATGAAGTTACAGAACAAGTTGAAATTCAGATTAAGTACGAAGGATATATTGAAAAATCTTTACAGCAAGTAGAGCGTATGAAGAAAATGGAAAACAAAAAAATACCTGTGGATATTGATTATGATGCAATTTCAAGTCTTGCCTCTGAAGCTAGACAGAAATTGAAAGATGTTCGTCCACTATCGATGGGGCAAGCTTCACGTATTTCTGGTGTAAATCCAGCTGATATTTCCATTTTACTTGTGTATATCGAACAAGGAAAAATTGCGCGAGTATCGAACCAATAAATAGTAAGGAGATATTGTTAGATGAACATAGAACAATTTCAATCTATGCTAGAAGAGAAGGGTATTACCCTCTCTTCTAGACAGTTAGAGCAGTTCGAAATCTACTTCGAAACATTAGTAGAGTGGAATGAAAAAATGAACTTAACGGCTATTACGGAGAAAGAGGAAGTATATTTAAAACACTTTTTTGATTCCATTACAGCTGCTTTTTACTATGATTTTTCAAAACCATTCTCAATTTGTGATGTTGGTGCAGGAGCTGGATTCCCAAGTATTCCTTTAAAAATCTGTTTCCCGCACTTAAAGGTTACAATTGTAGACTCATTGCAAAAACGTATTAATTTCTTAAATCATTTAGCACAAAAGTTGGAATTAAGTGACGTTGCATTTTGTCACGATCGTGCTGAAACATTTGGTAAAAAAGAAGGTGTACGTGAATCGTACGATATTGTAATGGCACGTGCAGTTGCACGTCTTTCAGTATTAAGCGAGCTATGTTTACCACTTGTAAAAGTTGGGGGAACATTTATTGCAATGAAAGGTGCCGCAGCAAACGAAGAAATTGAAAATGGCAAGTATGCTTTAGAGGTGCTAGGCGGGGATTTAAAAGAAATGTCTACGTTCCAATTACCGTTTGAAGAAAGTGAACGTAATATTTTATTAATCGAGAAAAAACGCAAGACACCAAAGAAATATCCACGCAAACCGGGAACACCCAATAAATTACCTATTGAAAAATAAATCTTATTAGACGTAAGATTAAATTATATAAATGAAAACGTAAATGTTTCATAGGAAACATTTTATGGAGAATAGTCAATAGGCCTAAAAGGTGGTGGAATATGTATGAAAAATACGTTTTCTCGTTTATTTGGCTTTGGAGATAAAGAGAGCGAATTCGAATTACAAGACGAAAGCCATGAAGAAATAGATAAAAAGGTATATGAAGAAATACAAGAAATTCCGATAGTAAATATTACCCCTAACCGTTATCAACCACGAACAGTTTTTGATGATGCGCGTATTGAAGAACTAGCATTAACGATTCGTACACACGGACTTATTCAGCCAATTGTTGTGAGGCAATATGAGGATGATAAGTACGAAATTATTGCTGGAGAAAGACGTTTCCGTGCGGCAACAAAGTTAGGTTGGGAAAAGGTTCCTGCAATTATAAAGAATTTAAATGATACAGAAACAGCATCTGTAGCTTTAATTGAAAACTTGCAACGTGAGGAACTAACAGCAATCGAGGAAGCTGTGGCATATCAAAAGCTAATTGGGTTACATAATTTAACACAAGAAGCATTGGCACAACGACTTGGAAAAGGACAATCCACAATCGCAAATAAGTTGCGATTGTTAAAGTTGCCGGAAGAAATAAAAAGTGCGTTATTAGAAAAAAGCATTACAGAACGCCATGCCCGCGCGCTCATTCCTTTAAAGAATGAGGAATTACAACTGAAAGTTTTACAGGAAATTGTGGAGAAACAACTGAATGTAAAGCAAACAGAGGAACGAATTGCAAAGTTATTAGAGGAAGCAAAACCGAAGCGTAAGGCAAAGCAAAAAGCAGTAAGTCGAGATACAAGAATTGCCATGAATACAATTAGGCAATCATTACAAATGGTTGCTGACAGTGGTTTGAATGTTAATTCTGAGGAAGAAGAATTTGATGAATACTATCAAATTACAATTCAAATCCCGAAGAAAAAATAATAATGGCGTGTTAGAGACCTGATCCTATTGGATAGGTCTCTTTTACTATATTTTCTTGTTAGAGGAAGAAGGAGTTTACAAATAAATTTTGAAGTTTAATAAGGACGTAAAAGAAAAACTTTTATTTCATGTTACAATAAACGTAATTGTTACTAGAATAAGATAGAAAGGTTGAAAGTAGGTGACATCATGGGAAAAATCATTGCTATTGCCAATCAAAAAGGTGGCGTTGGGAAAACAACAACATCTGTTAATTTAGGGGCTGGATTGGCACAAGTAGGTAAAAAGGTCCTTCTTGTAGATATTGATGCTCAAGGAAATGCAACGACTGGTGTGGGAATTGAAAAATCCGAATTAGATCAATGTATTTACAACGTTCTTGTGGAAGATGCAGATGTTCAAGGGGTTATACGGAAAACCGCAACTGAAAACTTAGATGTTCTACCCGCTACAATTCAATTAGCAGGTGCTGAAATTGAATTGGTACCGACTATTTCCCGGGAAGTACGTTTGCAAAGGGCATTACAGCCAGTTCGTGATGAATACGATTATATTATTATCGACTGTCCCCCATCCTTAGGGTTATTAACGATTAATGCATTAACAGCAGCAGATTCTGTTATTATTCCTGTTCAATGCGAATATTACGCATTAGAAGGGTTAAGTCAGCTATTAAATACAGTTCGACTTGTGCAAAAGCACTTAAATAAAAATCTAGCAATCCAAGGTGTATTGCTAACAATGTTGGATGCCCGTACAAATTTAGGGATTCAAGTTATAGATGAAGTGAAAAAATATTTTAGAGACAAAGTATACCGTTCAATTATCCCTCGTAATGTTCGTTTGAGTGAAGCACCAAGTCATGGGAAACCAATTATGCAGTATGACGCTAAATCAAGAGGGGCAGAAGTATATATAGATTTAGCAGAGGAAGTGATTGCAGGTGGCTAAAGGATTAGGAAGAGGAATCAATGTGTTTTTTCCTGATTTAGATGTGAAAGAAGAAGAGACAATTCAGGAGATTGCGATAACTGAATTAAGACCGAATCCATATCAACCACGTAAACACTTTAATAAAGAGGCGATTCAAGAATTATCGGCTTCTATTAAAGAGCATGGCATATTACAACCGTTAATTGCTAGAAAGAGTATTAAAGGATATGAAATTGTCGCAGGTGAAAGAAGGTATCGTGCTGCTAAAGAGGCTGGGCTCGAAAAGGTGCCTGCTGTTGTAAGACAATTAAATGAGCAGCAAATGATGGAGTTTGCATTGCTTGAAAACTTACAACGAGAAGATTTAAATCCAATGGAAGAAGCAATGGCATACCAAATGTTAATGAATGAGCTAAATGTAACGCAAGAACAATTAGCAAAACGTCTTGGCAAGAGCAGACCTTACATTGCAAACTATACGCGATTATTAAGCCTCCCTTCTTTTGTGCAAGATATGATTGCAAACGGTCAACTTTCAATGGCTCATGGGAGAACTTTACTTACGATAAAAGATGAAGAACAGTTGAAATCTTTACTAAAACGAATTGAAAAAGAAGGATTAAATGTTCGTCAATTAGAGAAAATTGTTCAGGAGATTAATCAACGCGTTTCACGTGAAACAAAACAAGTGAAAAAAGAGAGAAACATATTTTTCGTAGAACGCGAAACGTTCTTAAGAGAAAAGTTTGGCACAGAGGTAAAAATTAAAGAAACAAAAAAAGAAAAAGGTAAAATCGAAATTGAATTTTTCAATAAAGAAGATTTAAATCGTATTTTAGAATTATTAGCGCAGCAAAACTAAAGAGCAAACCATCTTATTATTTATAGATGGTTTGCTTTTTTTAATACAGATAATTTTTGGTCTGTTTCTTTTATGCTTTGTGCAATTACATCAGCCATTTTCATGACTAAGCTTAATCTTGTATTTTGCAGGACGAAAAACTCCATAAAACCGTTCAGATTTACGATGCCATGAATATGTAAGTCACCAACTGCTGGTAATTTCTTATTCATCGCAGCTCCGGGTTTACTAGGCCCCATTCCGGTAGTGATGGAACCGATATTTTGAGATTTTCCTAAACAGGCATCAACCGCAATTATAAATGAAGTAGGGTTATCTTTCTGTATATTCCGAATTTTTTCTTCTAAATTTAGCGCATGTACTGGTTCATCTAGTGTGCCGAACACTTGGAAGTTTGTAATTCCTACTTGTTCTAGTTTCGTACCGACTAATGGCCCGAGTGCATCGCCTGTAGAACGATCTGTTCCGATACAAACGAGAATAATTGGTATATGGTTTTTAATAGGGATATGGGAAAGTAAGAAGTTACTAATTGTCTCGGAGGCTTCTAAATCTTGGTGCATAACGTTTTGAGTTTCTTTTTCGAAAAAAGGTAAGCGAAAACTTCCAATATTCATGAAGCACCCATCCTTTTAATAAATTTTCAAAATATGTTATATGTTGAGTGAAATGGAAAACTATAAGTGCATATGTGATGTAAAACTTAAATGAAGACGGAAATAATAGTACTAGTATATATATATTTGTTCCATTTTATACCTGCATGGAAGTTAATAAATAGAATTAAAGTTATAAAATTTTTTCAGCAATCAGGAGACTTCTGATACAATAAGAAGGGTAATTAAAAAGAAATTTTGGCTGGAGAGGTAGAGGTACATGGATTTATTAACGAATTGGTTTAATGCTACGAAACAGTATTTATTAGATGCTGATCGTTGGGCTCATATTGGAATTGCGGCATTAAAAATATGTATCATTTTAACAATTGGTGCAATTGTAGTGCGAATTGCAAGAGCGGTTGTACGAAATGCGTTTCGTATGGGAAGTCGTTCTCCAATTCAAATTTCAGAACGTCGTACAGTTACAGTAGCGAAGTTACTTGAAAATATTGTGGCATACGTTGTTATGTTCATTATGTTAATTGCGATTTTAGGTGTGTTTAATATTAATGCATCAGGTTTATTAGCCGGTGCTGGGGTAATTGGTTTAGCAGTCGGATTTGGTGCTCAAAGTTTAGTAAAAGATGTTATTACAGGATTATTTATCTTGCTAGAAGATCAATTTTCAGTAGGTGACTATGTAAGAATTGGGCAGTTTGAAGGTGTCGTTTTAGAAATTGGACTTCGTACAACAAAAGTGAAAAGTTGGACAGGTGAAATTCATACTTTACCAAATGGAAGTATTATTCAAGTTACGAACTTCTCGGTAAGTAATAGTGTAGCGTTTGTGGATGTATCTATTTCATATGAGGCGGACATTGCAAAAGCAGAGCAAGTCATTGAAGAGTTATTAGAGGAATTACCTGCAAAGTATGAAAAAATGGTAACAACGCCTCAGTTGTTAGGTGTACAAACATTAGCTGCTTCAGAAGTTATACTACGTGTTATTGCTGAAGTAGAGCCAATGCAACATGCAGTTATTGCAAGGGCACTTCGTAAAGAAATTAAAAATCGTCTAGATTTACATGGTATTGAAATTCCATATCCACGTATGGTTTTATATAATCGTGAAGAATTAGTGAGTGGAAAAGCAATTTAGTATGGAGAGGGGTTTGGAGAATGGAGCAAAAGCAGTATAACTTGTATGATGTTGTGGAAATGAAGAAAGCCCACCCATGTGGTGAGAATCGTTGGAAGATTATTCGTATGGGAATGGATATCCGCATTAAGTGCGAGGGATGTGACCATTCAGTAATGATTCCTCGAAGAGAGTTCGATCGTAAGGTAAAAAAAATACTTGTGAAGCACGAAGAATAGAGAGAACGTAACAGTTGCGGTAGGTAGCTGTTACTTTTTTTCGTTTGGAGGAAACTTGTCATTTTTTTCGTTACTATCTATAATGATGAAAGATTGAGACATAGGAGTGAAAAATATGGGATTAACGGCTGGGATTGTTGGATTACCTAACGTAGGGAAGTCCACTTTATTTAATGCAATTACACAAGCAGGAGCAGAATCTGCAAACTATCCATTCTGTACAATTGATCCAAACGTAGGAATTGTAGAAGTACCAGATGAGCGTTTAAATAAATTAACGGAATTAGTAGAACCGAAAAAAACTGTTCCGACTGTATTTGAGTTTACTGATATTGCAGGTATCGTAAAAGGTGCTAGTAAAGGTGAAGGTTTAGGAAATAAATTCTTATCTCACATTCGCCAAGTAGATGCAATTTGCCAAGTTGTTCGTTGTTTTGAAGACGAAAATATTACGCACGTTTCAGGGAAAGTAGATCCAATTGATGATATTGAAACAATCAACTTAGAGCTAATCTTAGCAGATTTAGAATCTGTTGATAAACGTATCGAACGTGTTGTGAAATTAGCAAGACAAAAAGATAAAGAAGCAGTATATGAGCATGAAATTTTAGTTCGTTTAAAAGAAGCTTTTGAAGAGGGAAAACCAGCTCGTACTGTTGAATTTACAGAAGAGCAAATGAAGATTGTTAAAGGCCTTCATTTACTGACAACGAAAGAAATGTTATATGTAGCAAACGTAAGCGAGGACGATGTAATCGATCCTTCTGAAAACAAATATGTACAAATGGTAAAAGAATTTGCTGCGAATGAAAATTCTCAAGTAATCGTTGTATGTGCAAAAATCGAATCAGAAATCGCCGAGCTAGACGAGGAAGAGAAAAAAGTATTCCTTGAAGAACTAGGTATTGAAGAATCTGGTTTAGATCAATTAATTCGTGCTGCATATGATTTATTAGGACTTGCTACTTACTTCACAGCTGGTGTGCAAGAAGTACGTGCATGGACGTTCAAACAAGGTATGAAAGCACCACAATGTGCTGGCGTAATTCACACAGACTTCGAGCGTGGATTTATTCGTGCGGAAACAGTATCTTACGAGGACTTAATGACAAACGGTTCTATGACAGCTGCAAAAGAAGCTGGTAAGGTTCGTTTAGAAGGAAAAGAGTATATCGTAAAAGACGGAGACGTTATGCATTTCCGTTTCAACGTTTAATTTGATATTTCCTAGGAAAAATAAAGATATGAACTTGGCAAATATATTATGTGTTTGCCAAGTTTTTTATGTATGGGTGAGTTGATTCATCTAACTTACTATGATATAATCTAAACTCGTGAGTAATTACTATAAATTAATTGCTCCTTGCCCATTATGGGCCGTTTAGACCAAAAGGAGGTGAAAGTGTAATGAGAAAGTACGAAATTATGTACATCATTCGTCCTGGCGTTGAAGAAGAAGCTCAAAAAGCTTTAGTTGAACGTTTTGCAGGTGTTTTAACAAACAATGGTGCAGAAATCATTAACACGAAAGAGTGGGGTAAGCGTCGTTTAGCTTACGAAATCAACGACTTACGTGAAGGTTTCTACATGATCTTAAACGTGAAATCTAACGCAGAAGCGATTAACGAATTCGACCGTTTAGCTAAGATCAACGAAGACATCCTTCGTCATATCGTTGTTAAAGAAGAAGAAAAATAATTGATATATAAGGGAGAGTGGTTCGATTGATGAATCGTGTTATCCTCGTTGGTCGTTTAACTAAGGACCCTGACTTACGTTACACGCCCAATGGTGTTGCAGTAGCTACTTTTACGTTAGCTGTGAATCGCGCATTTGCGAATCAACAAGGTGAGCGTGAAGCTGACTTTATTAATTGTGTAATATGGCGTAAACAAGCAGAAAACGTAGCAAATTATTTGAAAAAAGGTAGCTTAGCAGGCGTAGATGGGCGTCTTCAAACTCGTAATTACGAGGGACAAGATGGTAAACGTGTATATGTAACAGAAGTTCTTGCGGAAAGCGTACAATTTTTAGAGCCGCGTAATGGCGGTGGGGAGCAACGTGGTTCATTTAATCAGCAACCATCAGGAGCTGGTTTCGGTAACCAAAGCTCTAACCCATTTGGTCAATCTAGTAATTCAGGCAACCAAGGTAACCAAGGAAACTCTGGATTTACGAAGAATGACGATCCATTTTCAAATGTAGGTCAACCGATCGACATTTCTGACGACGATTTACCGTTCTAATACAGTAAATTTGTTAGTTTTAACAAAGAATGGAGGGAAATAGACATGGCAGGACGCAAAGGTGGACGTGCGAAACGTCGTAAGGTGTGTTTCTTCACAGCTAACGGCATCACTCGCATCGATTATAAAGATGTTGATTTATTAAAACGTTTCGTTTCTGAGCGTGGTAAAATTTTACCTCGTCGTGTAACAGGAACAAGCGCAAAATACCAACGCAAACTTACAGTTGCAATTAAACGTGCTCGTCAAATGGCACTTTTACCATATGTTGGTGAATAATAGCGTATGAAATGCACAGTAGAGTCGGACTCTACTGTGCATTTTGCTATGCTTTTCTTTTTTGAAAGAGAGGTTAGATGATGAAAAATACGAAATTTATTACTGGGGGTGCAGCGTTGTTAGCGATATATGCAATGTTATTGCTTATATCTATGTATGTTCCGATTTTAGGTACAGTCGTAACGTTTGCATTGCCGTTGCCATTTATATTGCTAACGATAAGATATAAAATATCTAATGCCTTTGTAATTTTTACGGCAGCGCTTTTTATTACTATTATTGTCAGTCAACCGATGAACCTAGTAAAGACAACTATGTTTGGATTAATAGGTATCGTTTTAGGACATATGTATAAAAAACAAAAGAAGCCAGTAGAAATTTTGATGGCGGGGACGCTTGCTTACTTAATTGGTATTATGCTCATTTATGTTGCGAGTATAAAGTTTTTTAACATAGATTTAATGAAGCAAATGCAAAATATGTTTAATGAAAGTATGGCGCAAAGCGAAAAGATAGTTACTGCTGCGGGCATGCCTATTAGTAAAGAGCAAAAAGAGTTATTTGCACAATTTAATGATGTGTTACAAACGTTATTCCCAAGTTTACTTGTCATGGTATCGGTATGTTTCTCTTGGATTACAGTTATGATATCCGGTAGTGTTTTAAGAAAGTTAAAACATGACGTTATACATTGGCCTAAGTTTAAAGATATACAATTACCAAAGAGTATTGTTTGGTATTACGTTATATTTATTTTGCTATCAACTTTTATAAAAGTAGAACCGACATCATATTTACATATGGTATTTTCTAACCTATATGTCATATTTGCGTTACTACTAGTACTGCAAGGTCTGACATTTATCGCTTTTCTAGCGCATAGTAAAGGTTTTACGAAAGGGGTTCCTATTATTAGTTTTATCGCTTGCATGTTTATCCCGATGCTGTTTCCTCTTGTGACAATCTTAGGTATAATTGATTTAGGGATTTCATTGCGTTCTAAAATAGGAGGATAAAATAATATTCCTTATACTATTTTAATCTGTATTACTAACTGGAAGATGAGTTAGTTTTACTTTATAGGAGTTGTATACATGCCTGAATTTTATAAGAAACAGTGGTTTTTATATCCTGTTTACGTATTGGCATTTTTTGTGTTTGTGCTCATTTCAATCCTCTGTTATTTTCACTTGATAATGGGGATCGTCTCCTTCTTTATTTTTTGTATCGTCCTTTTTCTTGTTGTACGATTTGAACTAACCTTTCAAAAGAATTTCGAGAAACATACGACAGATATGATTACAAGGGTAAAGAAAGTGAGTAATGAAGCATTTAACCAGATGCCAATTGGTATTTTGTTATACAATAAGGATTATGGGATTGATTGGGCGAATCCTTATTTATCTTCGTGTCTCGGGCAGCATGCATTAGCTGGATGGCACCTTTATGATGTATCAGAAACGTTACTTCTTTTTATTAAGGGAGAAACTTCCGATGATATAGTCTCTTTAAATAATCGAAAGTTTCGTGTCTTTGTAAGGAAAGAAGAAAAGTTAATTTATTTCTTTGATGTAACGGAACAAACAGAGATTGAAAAGATGTACGAGGATCAACGTACTGTTTTGGCTGTCATTTATTTAGATAATTATGATGAAGTTACACAAGGATTAGATGATCAATTACGTACGAATATAACAAGTCTTGTAACATCAAGACTAAATGAATGGGCCGTTAAGTATGGGGCATATTTAAAACGTGCATCTTCAGAAAGATTCTTCGTTGTGTTAAATGAAAGTATTTTAGCACAGATGGAGAAAGGGAAATTTAGCATTTTAGATCAAGTGCGTGAAGAAACATCTAAAAGGAATATACCACTCACCTTAAGTGTAGGTGTCGGTTCAGGTGATTTACCTTTATCAGAACTTGGGGCAATGGCTCAGTCCGGCTTAGACCTTGCACTTGGCCGCGGTGGAGATCAAGTAGCTATTAAGCAAGCAACAGGTAAAGTTAAGTTTTATGGTGGTAAGACAAATCCGGTAGAAAAACGTACTCGTGTACGTGCTAGAGTTATTTCGCACGCATTAAAAGATTTAGTATTAGAAAGTAGTAACGTCATTATAATGGGGCATAGGGCTCCTGATATGGACGCAATTGGTGCTGCGATTGGTATTTTAAAGGTAGCGCAATTAAATGAGCGCAAAGGATATATTGTGCTAGATGAAAATGATTCTGATAAGGGAATTAAGCGTTTAATGGATAAAGTGAAACAAAACGAAGAGTTATGGTCTCACTTTATTACACCAGAACAAGCGATGGAATTTGCAAATGATGATTCATTACTTGTTGTTGTTGATACGCATAAACCTTCAATGGTGATGGAAGAAAAGCTGTTACGCAAGATTGAAAATGTAGTTGTTATTGACCATCATCGCCGAGGAGAAGATTTTATTGAAGATCCATTGCTTGTTTACATGGAGCCTTACGCTTCTTCTACGGCAGAGCTTGTTACCGAATTGCTTGAATACCAACCGAAAAATTTAAAAATGACAATGCTAGAAGCAACGGCATTGTTAGCAGGTATTATTGTTGATACGAAAAGCTTTACATTCCGTACGGGTGCTCGTACGTTTGATGCCGCTTCTTATTTACGCTCTCATGGTGCAGATACCGTACTTGTACAAGAGCTTTTAAAAGAAGATATGGATCAGTATTTACGGGTTGCAAAAGCTATTAAAAATGCGTACATTTATACAAATGGAATTGCGATTGCAAAAGTTGATAGTGATGATTACTACGATCAAGTGCTTATTGCGCAATCAGCGGACACATTATTAACAATGACAGGAATTACTGCATCATTTGTTATTGCAAAACGTGGCGAGAATTTCATTGGAATTAGCGGCAGGTCTTTAGGTGAAGTGAATGTGCAGCTAATTATGGAAAACTTAGGTGGTGGGGGGCATTTAACGAATGCAGCCACACAAATGAAAAATGTTACAGTAGATGAAGCTGAGGAGAAGCTTCGATTTGTTATTGATGACTATTTACAGGGAGGCACACAATCATGAAAGTAATTTTTCTAAAAGACGTAAAAGGTAAAGGGAAAAAAGGAGAAGTAAAAAACGTACCAGATGGTTATGCAAATAACTTCTTACTAAAACAAGGATTAGCTGCTGAAGCGACAAATAGCAGTATGAAAACTTTAGAAGCTCAAAAGCGCAAAGAAGAAAAAGATGCAGCAGCAGATCTTGAAAATGCAAAACAATTAAAAGAAACGTTAGAGAAACTAACTGTAGAATTAAAGGCTAAATCTGGAGAAGGTGGACGTCTATTCGGTTCAATCACAAGTAAACAAATCGTAGATGCAATGCAAAAATCACACAAAATTAAACTTGATAAGCGTAAATTTGAAATGGATGATGCAATTCGTGCATTAGGCTATACAAACGTTACTGTGAAATTGCATCCGCAAGTAACAGCAACAGTAAAAGTTCATGTTAGTGAACAATAAAACTAAGTTAAGCAAGGAGGATTGCGTATGAGTGATGTAATGGCTGATCGTACCCCTCCGCATAATATAGAAGCTGAGCAGGCAGTCTTAGGTGCTATATTGATTGATCAGGATGCATTAACGTCAGCATCGGAACTATTGGTACCTGACTCGTTTTATCGAACGAAACACCAAAAGATTTTCGAAGTCATGCTTGGGTTATCTGATAAGGGGGAGCCAATCGACTTAGTAATGATGACGTCAGCGATGGCTGATCAAGGGTTACTAGAAGAACTTGGTGGTGTTTCTTACTTAGCAGAGTTAGCAGAAGTTGTTCCAACTGCTGCTAACGTAGAGTATTATGCACGAATCATCGCTGAAAAAGCGCTGTTACGTCGTTTAATTCGAACAGCGACTCATATTGTGTCTGATGGATATGAGAGAGAAGATGATGTGGATGGCCTATTAAATGAGGCTGAGAAAAAAATATTAGAAGTATCACATCAAACGAACGCTAAGGCATTCCAAAATATTAAAGACGTTCTTGTAGATGCCTACGATAAAATCGAACTTTTGCATAACCAAAAAGGTGAAGTTACCGGGATACCAACTGGATTTACTGAATTAGATAAGATGACGGCAGGGTTCCAACGAAATGATTTAATCATCGTGGCAGCACGTCCATCGGTAGGGAAAACGGCATTTTCATTAAATATCGCACAAAACGTAGCGACGAAAACGGATGAAAATGTAGCGATTTTTAGTCTAGAGATGGGTGCCGATCAGCTAGTTATGCGTATGCTTTGTGCAGAAGGGAATATTGATGCACAAAGACTTCGTACCGGATCATTAACTTCTGATGATTGGGCGAAATTAACGATGGCGATGGGGAGCCTTTCTAATGCCGGTATTTATATTGATGATACGCCTGGGATTAAGGTGAATGAGATTCGAGCAAAATGTCGTAGATTAAAACAAGAACAGGGTCTTGGTATGATCTTGATTGACTACTTACAGCTTATTCAAGGAAGTGGGAAATCAGGAGAGAACCGTCAGCAGGAAGTATCTGAGATTTCTCGTACACTAAAAGGGATTGCACGTGAATTGCAAGTGCCTGTTATTGCCTTGTCGCAGTTATCTCGTGGTGTAGAATCTCGTCAAGATAAACGTCCGATGATGTCTGATATTCGTGAATCGGGAAGTATTGAGCAGGATGCTGATATTGTAGCCTTCTTATATCGTGAAGATTACTATGATCGAGAAACGGAAAACAAAAATACGATTGAAATTATTATTGCGAAGCAGCGTAACGGTCCAGTAGGCTCAGTAGAGCTTGCATTCGTTAAGGAGTTCAATAAGTTCGTTAACTTAGAACGTCGCTTCGAAGATGGACATGCGCCGCCGGCATAAAGATGGTATAAAAAAGAAACACATTTCTTATAATAAGATGTGTTTCTTTTTTTTATATAAAAGATAAGGCTTTCATAATGTGAAAATATAATTCTTACGAACGAAAAAGTTTTTTTGTAAAAAAATGTTCGCTTTTTGGTTGACTTCTTTTTCCGTTTTGGTACAATTATATTGTTTGAATAGATCGTTTGAAAATTGCGGAGGTGCTGTAATAATGTCTTCAGTAGTAGTTGTAGGAACACAATGGGGCGACGAAGGAAAAGGTAAAATCACTGATTTTCTTTCTGAGCATGCGGAAGTAGTTGCAAGATATCAAGGTGGAAATAACGCAGGACATACAATTGTATTCGGCGGGGTTAAATATAAATTACACTTAATTCCATCTGGTATTTTCTATAAAGAAAAAATTTGTGTAATCGGAAACGGCTTAGTAGTAGATCCGAAAGCGTTACTTGAAGAGTTAAAATACTTACACGATCGTGGTGTAAGTACTGAAAATTTACGCGTAAGTAACCGTGCGCACGTTATTTTACCTTATCACTTAAAACAAGATGAGTTAGAAGAAGCAAGTAAAGGTGATGACAAAATCGGTACAACGAAAAAAGGTATCGGTCCTGCATATATGGACAAAGCTGCTCGTATCGGTATCCGTATGGCTGATCTTTTAGACCGTGAAGCATTTAAAGAGAAGCTTGAGCGCAATTTAGCACAAAAAAATCGTTTGTTTGAAAAAATGTACGATACAGAAGGTTTCAGTGTAGAAGAAATTTTCGAAGAGTACTTCGAGTACGGACAACAAATCGCACAATATGTGTGTGATACGTCTGTTGTATTAAATGATGCATTAGATAACAATCACCGTGTACTATTTGAAGGTGCACAAGGTGTTATGCTTGATATCGACCACGGTACGTACCCATTCGTTACATCTTCTAACCCGATTGCTGGTGGTGTAACAGTTGGAACTGGAGTTGGTCCTGCAAAAGTTACTCGCGTTGTAGGTGTATGTAAAGCATATACAAGCCGTGTTGGTGATGGTCCATTCCCTACTGAGCTTCATGATGAAATTGGTCATCAAATTCGTGAAGTTGGTCGTGAGTATGGAACGACAACTGGTCGTCCACGCCGCGTAGGTTGGTTCGATAGCGTTGTTGTAAGACATGCACGTCGTGTTAGTGGTTTAACAGATTTATCATTAAACTCTATCGACGTTCTAACTGGTATTCCAACTCTTAAAATTTGTGTTGCTTACAAATGCAATGGCGAAGTTATCGATGAAGTTCCAGCAAACTTAAATATTTTAGCGAAATGTGAGCCTGTATACGAAGAGCTTCCAGGTTGGACAGAAGATATTACTGGTGTAAGGTCATTAGACGAGCTTCCTGAAAATGCAAGAAAATACGTAGAACGTGTTTCTGAGTTAACAGGAATTCAATTATCTATGTTCTCAGTTGGACCAGATCGTAACCAAACAAATATCGTTCGTAACGTATACGAAGCTTAATTGATATTTTTGAGAAAAAACTCATGTTTACATGAGTTTTTTCTTATCTTTTATAAAAAATAAAAAAAGGTATTGCAAAAGATAAAGAAAACATGTTATGATACATCTTGTCGTCACGAAAATATGACGTTGGTGAGTATGAGCCATTAGCTCAGTTGGTAGAGCATCTGACTTTTAATCAGAGGGTCGAAGGTTCGAGTCCTTCATGGCTCACCATTTTATTTTTCGTGGCCCGTTGGTCAAGTGGTTAAGACACCGCCCTTTCACGGCGGTAACACGGGTTCGAATCCCGTACGGGTCATGTTTTTTTATGTTCATTTTTGGTCCCGTGGTGTAGTGGTTAACATGCCTGCCTGTCACGCAGGAGATCGCCGGTTCGACCCCGGTCGGGACCGCCACTTTTGTTTATACCACCATTAGTGGTTTTATATATAGTTTTGGCTCGGTAGCTCAGTCGGTAGAGCAGAGGACTGAAAATCCTCGTGTCGGCGGTTCGATTCCGTCCCGAGCCACTCTCAGGATATTAAGTGGGCCCACTTAATATCCTTTTTATTTGTGTAATTTTACAAAATTGAGTAGTTATTTTAAAATAGAATGAGGAGCCTCTAGCAGTTGAAGCTAGAGGTTTTTCTATAGATCGTATAGGATTCCGTGTAAATGTGGATTATACATGAGTCTGTGAGAATAGAGGAAAAAGTACTTAAGCAAAAGATGCGGTCATATAGGGACATACTATGTAGACATCAATGTGTTTAAGGATATTGACCATATTTTTACCCCACTATTTACTGGGCAGTAAGCCCCCCCGCCTTAAAATTCAGCGAAAGCAAAGAAGTTAGGTGGGGAGCGGGCTGCCCGTAAAAGCCCAATTGGTGAGGGCTAATAATCAGTGGGTGATGAAGAAAACACCCACCAATTAAAGTTTCACTTTATAAGGAGGAAATAGACGATGATGGGAAAGAAAATTTTAGTAGTTGATGATGAAAAGCCGATTGCAGATATTTTGAAGTTCAACCTAGAAAAAGAAGGTTTTGAAATTGTAATGGCGCATGATGGTGATGAAGCAATTGAAAAAGCGAATGAAGAACAGCCGGATATGGTTTTATTAGATATTATGCTACCAGGTAAGGATGGCTTAGAGGTTTGCCGTGAAATACGTAAAAGCTCAGAAATGCCGATTATTATGCTTACAGCAAAGGATTCTGAAATCGATAAAGTATTAGGACTTGAGCTTGGAGCAGATGATTATGTAACGAAGCCATTTAGTACGAGGGAATTACTTGCTCGCGTGAAGGCGAATTTACGTCGCCATCAACAAGGTGGTGCTGCAGAAAAAGAAGAAAATACGGAAATGGTTATTGGACCGATTGTTATCAATCCGAATGCATATAGTGTAACGAAGCGTGAAGAAAATATTGAACTTACACATCGTGAATTTGAGCTACTACATTATTTAGCAAAACATTTAGGACAAGTTATGACGCGCGAACATTTATTGCAAACGGTTTGGGGTTATGACTACTTTGGAGATGTACGTACAGTGGATGTAACAGTTCGTCGTTTACGTGAAAAAATTGAAGATAATCCAAGTCATCCTACATTAATAGTCACTAGACGTGGAGTAGGGTATTACTTGCGTGACCCAGAGCAGGAATAGTATATGAAGAAAGTCGGTTTTTTTCAATCTATTCATTTAAAATTTGTACTCATATATATGCTATTAATATTGATAGCTATGCAGGTTATTGGGGTATATTTCGTTAGAGAATTAGAAAAGAGTCTTGTACAAGGATTTAGAGATTCTTTAACGCAGCAAACGAATTTATTATCATATAACTTGAAACAAGAGTTTAAAAAAAGTCATACAAAAGCAGAAACAGAATCAACAGATGAAACGATTAAAACTTCAATTCGAAAATTTGCCTCTGATCGAAAGAAAGATATCCAAGAGGTAAGTGTATTTGATTCGAATAGAAAGTTACTTGCTATTTCAGATGAGTCAAAGCAAAACAAGGTAAATAGAACATCAACTGATATAGCCGTTCAGCGGGTATTGGTACAAAAAAAGCCAGAAGTGAAAATTGAGAAGGATGGTCGTACAGGTCATCGCGTACAAGTTATGCTTACTCCTATTCTAGATGATAATGGAAAGGATGCACTTGGTGTTATTTACATTGTTGCATCTATGGAAGATGTCTATAAACAGATGAAGGATATTAATCAAATTTTTGCGACTGGAACCGTTATTGCATTACTCGTAACAGCTGTACTTGGAATTTTGTTAGCTCAAACGATTACGAGACCAATCTCAGATATGCGAAGACAAGCGATTGAAATGGCAAAAGGAAACTATTCAAGAAAAGTAAAAGTGCATAGCCATGATGAAATTGGACAATTAGCATTATCTTTCAATAATTTATCAAAAAAATTACAACAAGCTCGTTCTTCAACGGAAAGTGAAAGACGTAAATTATCATCCGTTTTATCACATATGACAGATGGGGTAATTGCTACCGACCGAAAAGGAGACATTATTTTATTAAATGATCCTGCGGAAAAGATGCTAAATGTTTCGCGTGAAACGGCACTCGATCAATCTGTTTTAGAAGTATTAGGGATACAGGAAGAATTTACGCTCGATCATTTATACGAAGAGCCTGATTCCGTTTTATTAGATTTTAGTACGAGAAATGAGCCATATATTTTACGTGCTAGTTTCTCTGTTATTCAAAAAGAGACAGGGAAAGCAAATGGTTTAATAGCCGTATTATATGATGTAACTGAACAAGAGCGTATAGAGAGGGAACGCCGCGAGTTTGTGGCAAACGTTTCCCATGAATTAAGAACGCCATTAACGACGATGCGAAGTTACTTAGAGGCTCTTACGGACGGCGCGTGGCAAGATCCGAATATTGCACCGCAATTTTTAACAGTTACACAAGAAGAAACAGAAAGAATGATTAGACTTGTAAATGCGTTATTGCAACTTTCTAAGCTTGATAGTACAGAGCATCGATTAATGAAAGAATGGGTCGACTTTACTGACTTCTTTAATAACATTATTGATCGTTTTGAAATGTCTAAAGAGCAAAACGTAAGTTTCAAACGATCTTTCTCTAAGAAATCCCGATTTATTGATATGGATACGGATAAAATTACACAAGTATTGTATAACATTATTTCGAATGCATTAAAGTATTCACCAGAAGGTGGAACAGTAACATATCGCTTACGTGATCGTGGTGAGTTATTAGAAATTAGTGTAAGCGACCAAGGAATGGGTATTCCGAAAGAGAATGTTGATAAAATCTTTGAACGTTTTTACCGCGTAGATAAAGCACGTTCAAGACAAATGGGTGGTACAGGACTTGGATTAGCGATTGCGAAAGAAATGATTGAGGCACATGGTGGCTCGATTTGGGCGAAGAGTGAGGAAGGAAAAGGGACAACTATTTATTTCACATTACCAATGGCAGCGGATGAAGAGGACGATTGGGAATGAGTATGGAAAATGTTAAAACGATCGTTTTAATTAATTTAGTTGTAATTAGCCTATTTCTTACTTTTAACTTATGGACGTATGTGCCAGATTCCACGTCTATGCAAAACGCAAAATTTGTGCAGGGTAATGAAGGAACTACTCAAACTAAAATCGGTGATGTTGTCCGCCCTACTTCTATCATTGTCCACAAAGATAAAAATCATTACGGGAGCAAAAGAGAGGGAGATATAGAATCAATTTATAAACCTTTGGAAGCAGGGGAATTATATGATTTCAAAGAGATATCGCTTGCTAAAGCTGATTTCCTTTCTTATGTGCATGGTGAAGGGAAAATTGAACTTGTTTTTCCTACCAACATCCCGTTTGATGCAGTTAAATCTATGTTTAATATGAAAGAAAAAAGTATAAATAAGCCTAAATATTTTAATCGAATTATTCTTGATCCTTCTAGAAGTAGGGATCAAGAAATTAAAATTAATTTTGTTTCTGATGGTGATAACTCTAGAATATATGAAGCAAAATTAAGTGGTGTGTATTTAAAAGATATTGTAAATGCACAAAATCAATTTATAGTATCGGCAAAACCTTATTTTGACTATCAAATTAATGATATGAAAAAGTTATTTTTACCAGATGGAGCGACAGAATTAAGTAATATAACATATATTTCATCTAATTTAGCGGTGGATACATTTAAGAATGCTCTTTTTAGTGACCCGCGTTATTTAAGTCCTATTACCGAGAAATCGAAAGAAACATTTACAGACGGTATTAGGTCTATGGAGATTGAAAACGATCATCATATGCTAAAGTATAAAAATTCTTCTGTTTCAAGTGAGAAAACGACAGATAATTTAATGCTTTTACAAAAAAGCTTTGATTTTGTAAATGGTCACAGTGGGAGCTTGGATTCATATCGTTTGGACTATATGAATAAAGGACAGACGGTATTTCGTCTACATGAAGATGGATATTCTGTATTCAATACAGATGGATTAGCTGAATTGAGACAAGTATGGGGATCAGAAGAAGTAATGGAATATGAAAGACCGTTGTTGTCTTTAAATACGAAAGGTATAGAGCAAAAGGTCACTCTTCCATCAGGTCACGTTGTAATAGCATCCTTAGAAAATAATCCCGCAGTAGATAAACGATTCATTAAAGACATTGGTATTGGATACAAATTATCACTAGATGGGCAAGTAGCTCGACTACAGCCAATTTGGTATGTAAAGTTTGTTGAAGATGAAGCTGGCAAACAAAAAATATATGAGTGGAGTGAGGGAGGACTAAATGGATTGGGATCGGATTAAAACCATATTTATTGTGACCTTTTTTGTTTTGGACCTCTTTCTCATTTTTCAATTCATTCAAAAGCAAGATAGTAATCAATTGGAGCTTATTGCAGAAACAAAGATAGATCAAGAACTAAAAGCGAACAAAATTACGATGGGTAATTTCCCTAAAGAACCAAAAAAAGAGTCATTTATTAGGGCGGAAAATAAGGCATTTAAAGAAGAAGATGTACAGTCTTTAAAAAATCAAACGGCCCATATACAAAATATGTACAAGATAGAAAGTAAGCTAAAAGAGCCCTTTTTGAATACAAAATCATTATCTAAAGATAAGTATAGTGATTTTTTGAAGAACTATGTATTGGATGGGCAAAAGTATGAGTTTGGTGCGATGAAAGACTCTAAAATTTACTTCTTCCAAAAATATAAAGATAAGCCTATTTTTTATAACGATCAGGCGATGATTGTTGTGGAATTAAATGAAAAAAATGAACTTGTGTCGTACACGCAAACGATGCTAACTGATTTAAAAGAAATGGGCGAAAGTGAAAAAACGAAACAGCAAGAAATTATTACTGCCCAAACGGCTTTAGAAAACCTATATTTAAAAAATAAAATTCATGGGAATACACATGTAAAAGAAGCACAAATTGGTTATGCCAACCTTACCGCATCTACTTCTAATAACCAAGTACTCGCTCCAACATGGAATTTAAAAACGGAGCAGAAGCAGGACTTCTTTGTAAATGCAATTGAAGGACAAGTTATGGAATTAGGTGAAAAGGAAAATCAAGTGGTTGATGAACATACTGGAGTGAGAAAGAATGGGGTTGCATTTTAGCGTACTTGCAAGTGGAAGTACAGGGAATATGCTATATGTAGGAACAGATGAAAAGAAATTACTCGTCGATGCAGGTTTAAGTGGTAAAGCAACAGAGGCTTTATTTAAACAGGCAGAACTAAATATAAATGATGTATCAGGTATTCTTGTAACACATGAACATAGTGATCATATTAAAGGATTAGGTGTATTGGCACGTAAATATGATTTGCCTGTTTATGCAAATGAGAAAACATGGAACGCAATGGAACACTTAATAGGAAATATCCCGACTGAGCAAAAGTTTATTTTCTCAGTTGGGGATGTGAAAACATTTGGTGATATTGAGGTCGAGTCATTTGGGGTGTCTCATGATGCGGCAGAGCCGATGTTCTATGCTTTTCATAACAATAATAGAAAATTAGCCCTTATTACAGATACGGGATACGTGAGTGACCGTATGAAAGGTGTTATTAAGGGAGCTAATGCTTTTGTATTTGAAAGTAATCATGACGTAGAAATGCTTCGTATGGGGCGTTATCCATGGAGTATTAAGCGACGTATTTTAAGTGATGTGGGTCACGTTTGTAATGAGGACGCTGCATTAGCGATGGCCGATGTAATTACAGATGAGACAAAACATATTTATTTAGCCCATTTAAGTTTAGATAATAACATGAAAGAACTAGCACGTATGTCAGTATCACAAGTATTACAGGAAAAAGGATTTGGAGTGGGAGAAGCCTTTGAAATTCACGATACAGATCCAAAAATGCCGACAAAAATTCAATACGTATAATTCTTCATTTTAGTAAACAATAAAGGTGAATATAGTTGTTTTCAGGAAGATAGGTGAACAAATATGTCCTTTATTGATGAAGAAAATTATCGTATGAAACGTGCAAGAAAAAAGAAGCATAAAGGTATTGTTATTTCTAGTATAGCAGGAACAATTGTAGGAGCTTCGTTATTTGCATTTGGAGCTCCTTTGTTTTCAAATGATGCAGGCGCGTTTCCACAAGCGGAAGCAAGTGGAAGTAATATGGCCCAAGCACAAGGAATTAAACAGATTAGCTTTGTGGATGCTGTTGATCGTGCGTCTGAAGCTGTTGTTGGCGTTATTAATATTCAGCGAGATAATTTTTCAGAGGCAGATTCAGAAGCTGGTACAGGATCAGGTGTAATTTATAAAAAGACAGATGGCCAAGCTTACATTGTAACGAATAATCATGTTGTTGCTGGGGCGAATCGTATCGAAGTAAGTTTAAGTGACGGTAAGAAAGTTCCAGGAAAAGTATTAGGAACGGATGTAGTCACAGATTTGGCTGTACTAGAAATAGATGCAAAGCATGTGAAAAAAGTAATTGAAATTGGCGATTCTAATGCGGTTCGTAGAGGAGAACCGGTCATTGCGATTGGAAACCCGCTCGGGCTACAATTTTCTGGAACTGTCACACAAGGCATTATTTCGGCTAATGAACGTATTGTCCCTGTAGATTTAGATCAAGATGGGCATTATGATTGGCAAGTAGAAGTATTGCAAACAGACGCAGCAATTAATCCAGGTAATAGTGGTGGTGCGCTTGTAAACGCAGCAGGTCAATTAATTGGTATTAATTCAATGAAAATTGCTGCAAAAGAAGTAGAAGGAATTGGACTAGCCATTCCTGTTAATAGAGCTGTTCCTATTATGAATGAATTAGAGAAGTACGGAAAAGTAAGAAGACCATATGTTGGAATTGAACTTAGATCGTTAAATGAGATTCCGAATTATTATTGGTCAAAAACATTGCATTTACCAGGCAATGTAACAGAGGGAGTTTGCATTTTAGATGTGAAAAGTCCTTCACCAGGTGCAGATGCTGGTTTACGAGAACATGATGTGATTGTAGCAGTAGATGGAAAACCAGTTCGTGATATTATCGGATTCCGTACGGCCTTATATGATAAAAAAATTAATGATAAAATGACTCTTACATTTTATCGTGGTACAAAACGAGCAACAACAACGGTTAAACTAGGCATTCAAAAGTATTAAAAACAGGAGGGCCTACCTCCTGTTTTCTATTGTAGAAAAGTGAGGTGAAGAATATGAATTTACCTTGTTGTTTAGAACATGTTGAATTAGCTTTAGATATTATTGTGGATGAGTGTGAAGTTGCACCGGTTATCAACAATGTGGATAACTCAGAAAAAGAGAAAAAAACATGTGAATTTTGTCAAAATGAGGCGACATATGTTGTATCGAACACAGATTCTCACACAATATGTGGGTAAAATTTGTGGATATGTGGATAAGTTATGTGGATAACATGTTTGTAAGGTGGGGAATACGTGTGAATATCTCGATTATTTCAATTGGGAAATTAAAAGAAAAATATTTAAAACAAGGTATAGCAGAATACTTAAAACGATTATCTGCATACGCAAAAGTAGAAGTAATCGAATTGCCAGATGAAAAGGCGCCAGAAAATTTAAGTGAAGCAGAAATGTTAATTGTAAAAGAAAAAGAAGGTATACGTATACTGGATAAAATTTCTGATAATACGCATGTCATTGCGTTAGCGATAGAAGGAAAACAAAAATCATCAGAAGAATTTGCGGTAAGTTTAGATCGTCTTGCTACATATGGAAAGAGTAAAGTTGCCTTTGTAATTGGTGGATCACTTGGACTAAGTTCAGAAGTAATGAAGCGTTCAAACGAATCACTTTCTTTTTCAAAGATGACATTACCACACCAATTAATGCGATTAGTATTGCTGGAGCAAGTGTATAGGGCGTTTCGTATTAATCGTGGGGAACCGTATCATAAGTAAATGAGGTTTTTCGCTTGAACTGCAGAAATGTAGTTCAAGCTTTTTTAGTACTCAAAATTAGCAATTTAAAGTAAGTCGTAAATCATTTATAATTATAACTTAATGGAGGTTGTGTTTGATGATTAACGTTTTACTAGAAAAAATTAATAAAAGATCCATTGAGACAACTTCTGATGAAACTAGAGTTCAACTCAAAGAAAAAAATGATCAGTACTTCACACCAATAGATATTGCTGATTTCATGAGCTCGATGTTTAAAGAAGTTAAAAAAAATGAGATAAATATATTAGATCCGGGCTGTGGCATAGGAAACCTTACTGCTGCTTTGATTTTTAAAATATGTAATTGGAAAAGAAAACCTAGAGCTATTAACATTGAGCTATACGAAGTCGATGACACGTTATCAGACAAGCTCGATGAAAATTTATTAGATTTAAAAAACTTATGCAAAGATAAAGGAATCACTTTGAATGTTAAAATAAAATATACAGATTTTATTTATGCAGGATTGAAAAAAATTAATGAATCTGAGAGTAGATTTGATTACATTATCTTAAACCCACCATATCGTAAATTAAACAGTGATTCTAATCATAAAAGAGCCCTATTACAAGCAGGGATTGACGTCCCTAACCATTACGCAGCTTTTATAGCTATTGCAAATAAACTATTAAAAAATAAGGGACAATTAGTATGTATAGTTCCTAGGAGTTTCTGCAGTGGAGCGTATTTTAAATCGTTTAGAGAAGCTTTGATTATGCATACTAAAATAGACCGTATTCATATTTTTAAGTCTAGGAAAGACCTTTTCTATGACGAGGTTTTGCAAGAAACAATTATTTTATCTTTATTCAAAGATACTCAAAAATATAATGATAAAATTCAAATAACGGAATCACTAAAAAATGATTTCGCTGAAACAAAACGTACATTTAAGCGTTTTGACAATGTTGTCTTTCCCACAGATACAGAAAAGATAATTCGTATTATTCATACAACAGATAAAGCGATAGTAGATAAAATGCATTCTTTACCATGTGTTTTATCTGATTTGGGAATTAGTGTGTCTACAGGACCTATAGTTGATTTTAGAGAAAAACCAGAAAGCTTAAGGTTTGAGGCTGATTTTTGGTCATATCCTATGATTTATCAAGATAATTTTGAAAATGGATTTATTAAATGGCCAATTGAAAGTGAAAAACCAGGAGTAATTGTAGAAGACGATAAGAACTATAAAAGATTGCGACCTGCTGGAGTCTATGTTTTAGTAAAAAGAATGACTACAAAGGAAGAAAGAAAACGAATTGTTGCAGCTATATTTGATAATACAGATAACCCAGAACAGAAAGTAGGATATGATAATAAATTAAACTACTATCATATTGATCATAAAGGTCTTTACAGTAAAAGTTTTGCCAGAGGGTTATGTTTATACCTTAACTCTTCAATGGTTGACTTTTATTTCAGGACGTTTAGCGGTAACACACAAGTAAATGTCTCAGATTTAAAGTCATTAAAATATCCGAGTAAATCAGATTTGGAACGAATTGGAAAGGGAATAACAACCTTACCCTCTCAAAGTAAAATTGATGAAATTGTAGAAAATATTTTTAATTAATGCCTCTAGGTTTTCATAGCCTAGAGGTATTTTTTTATTTGGCTGATTTTTTTATTTTTATTTTTTTATTTGACTTATTGAATCAGTCGTATTATCATGACTGATATAAGGTTTTATTTTCCAACAAGAGACTTATTGAATCAGTCAGAAGGGAGATTTTTTATGATCGGTTTAGAATTAATAGTTAAGCTAAAGGGCATGGAATTCAAGGAGGTTGCAGAATTTTTAGAGCTTGCACCTCAAACTGTAAGCGATTGGGTGAAAGGAAAAAGAAAAGTACCTTCAAAGAGGGCTTTTCAATTGGCAAATCATTTTAGCGTAGATGCAGATTTAATTGGCAAGGAAATTGATAAGGAAGATGAAATGAAGATTTACTATTCTTTAGGAAAAATATATGACGGAATAGGGATGCGTTCGGCGTTAAATGAAGGCAATATTGAAATTGGGGAGGAAAATGAAATGACTTATGAACAATTATCTCTTATATCTGATGAGGAATTAGATATTACTAATGTGGGGACAGTGAAAGATTTAGAGGATCAGATTAGTGAAGAGCGTAAAGAATTAAAAACTGAAACCAAAGATGTTACTATTTCAGAGTTGATGAATATGTATGCAGTTAGGAACGTGTTAGACATTCATCCAGAATTTCAGCGATTATTTAGATGGTCAATGAAACAAAAAACAAAACTAATTGAGTCTATTATATTAGGCATTCCTATTCCTCCCTTATTTGTTGCAGAAGATGAGAATGCAGCTTGGGATGTAATTGACGGTGTTCAACGACTATCAACGATTTTTGAGTTTTTAGGAGTACTTCGTGATGAAGATGAAGAATTAGTTGAACCAAGTGTATTAGTAGGGACTGAAAAACTGAAAGCCCTAGAAGGTAAAGTATGGAATACTAAGCACCCAAAACATACACATCGCTTTTCTTTTGAGCAAGGGAAAAGCTTAGCTAATAAATTCTTAGGGGCGACATTGAAAGTAATTGTCGTGGGGAATGAAAGTAATCCTAAAGCTAAATATGATATTTTCGATAGATTGAACACAGGAGGCAGTAAACTAACAGAACAGGAAGTTAGGAATTGTTTAGCAATTATGATAAATAGAAACTTCTATACATGGCTAAGAACACTTTCACTGAATCCAACTTTTGTCTCAACATTACCTATTAGTGATAATTTAGTAAAAAAACAGAGGGATATTGAATATGTTTTAAGGTTTATGATTTATCGCAACATTGACCAATCAGAGTACAGTTTAACGGATGATATTCATGATGTGCTAACTGAAAAAATGCAGGATTTATGTTTAGAGGATAGTCTAGATTATGTGAGAGAAAAGGAAATATTTGATAAGACGTTTGAACTGTTAAATGAAGCCCTAGAAGGGAATGCATTTAAAAAATATTTTAAAGAGGAAGAAAGGTTTAAGGGAGCTGTATCATTATCAAGCTTCGAAATCATTGCAATCGGTATCGCTGAAAATTTAAACTACATCACTTCTTTAGATAATCCTATTGAATATATTGCTGATAAGGTGAAAGAATTATATTCCTCTGAAGAGTATAACAGTATTCAAAATGTTATCAGTGGTCGGGCTGTAACAAGATTTACAATTTTGACGGAATTAGGGAAGAAATATTTCGCTCAATAAATGATTTGATTCAGATTTCGAATATATATTATAAAGGTGAAATAATGAGCCCAGGTGTTTTTATACCTGGGTTATTATAGTTTTAGGAGGTAAACATGGGAGGAGCAAAACAAGTAAATATCATGTCATTTAAATTAGTAAATGGATTAAGTGTGTATTACAAAGAACGTTCATTAAGTCACCAAAAGATAGTTATTAGTTAATGAAGGAAACAGAAAGTAAGTATTTTATCTTTGCTTTACTTAACAATAAAAATAAGCAAGTATTAATTAATGTCTGCCACATTGGGGGATTATCTATCTGGAAAAACAAAATCCAGCAAAGAAGATATACAGGTCAGTAAAAGATTAATGGAGGCTGGAAAAGTCATTGGTATAGACGCCTTGAACCACATAATCGTAAGTAATAATAGCCACACTTTTTTAAAAGAAAAAGTTATAACTGAAAGGGGTAAAAAATCAGTGGAAACAAAAAAAGGTACGATGAAAACAGAAGTCACTTATGATGATGAAATGAAAAACAAATATCTTATTAGGAAAGAGTGGGACAAGAACAGGAAAAAAGCACTTGTAATCATGAAAAAAGCAGGTCAGGCGTATGAAGTTGCGCAAGACCAAACGACGATGTATGTCATTAATAATCTTTCGAAATTGGGTTACGGTGTTGTAGAAATTGCAAATTTATTTTCAACAGTTGAAGGAGTTGAAATGAAAGAGTCTGTTGTTGAAAATTTAAAATGTATTCAAGAAGCTATCGCAAAAGTGGATGATGTTATTATTGCGGTTGGAAAAGGGGTAGAGACAAACAAGAAGGCTGTTGAACGGTTAAACATGATTTTAGCCATATTGCTAGATAAGAAAGCAAACATTCTTCAAATAGAAGCGCATTTTGGTCGAAAAGGTTTCCATCCTCTTTATCCTGCCCTGAAAAATCGTTGGAAATTAGTACCACACGACGATACCATAATGTCAACCAATAATATTATTATTTGAAAGGAGTCACGTCATGTTTGGTTTCGAGCAATTGATAGATTTTATGGAAGAGAAATTCGGTATAATAGTTGAATTAAATGAGGTAGGAGAGGAAACAGTACTTCTATATCATGAGGAACTAGACGAGAAACTCATTTCAGAGGATGTATTGGAAATATTACCGAATCCAGTTTCATTTCAAACGTATATATACAATGATGAATCAGAGTGGATTATTGGAGTTGCTTTAGGGGCAGAGTCCAATAATCCACTCTTTTTATTTTGCTTACAGGATGGTGTAAAGGTGTATCAAGAAATATATACAAAAGACCAAGAATAGAAAGAGATATATCTTAAAACTCGAACTAAATATATGAGGAGGAACTCATTGAGAAGATTCTTGAATGCCGAAATAGATATAAGCGAAGATGATGTGCATGAGCGGGTGAAGGGGAAAATATGTCTCTTCACCATCAATCATAAACCATTCTTATGGATATCCTCTCTAATTTTTCTCACATATTTATAGAAATTATCTATGGTAAAGTCTGTGGAAAGATTAGGGTTTTCTTTTTTTTGCTGCTGAAGGTATTCAAATAGCGTCTTTATGGATTTTGCCTCTTCTAATCCCAGTCTAGCCAATTTTTCATTTTCTATGACTATTTTTTTTATAAAGGTAACTGTTTGCTTATTCAACTTATAGGGTCTTCGTATTCTCTTTATGGAAGGAGGAACAATTATCTCCTCAATATGCTTTAATAAATCAGCCTCTGGTGCTAAGTTAAGCTTAAATATTTTTTGTTGGCATTCATTTATAATCTTATCAATTGTTCCTCTGCTTATGTTCAATCTTCTGCTAATTTCCCTTTTGGCATGCCTTTTTATAAACCAAAGGTCAAAAACTTCTCGCCTTTTATCTAAAGTAATCATTAATGCTATCTCCCTAGTCGTTTTATCTAATTATATCAGTGTTCAATTTTAAATTACAAATTGGTATTCGCATAATTATAATGATGAACTCCGAACATATTATTGTGACCATTATAGTTTAATCAATAATGGAAAATGTATGGTAATGCTCATAGCGTAAGGGTTTACGTATCAATCGTGCATATACTATTAGTCTTTCATAGTATTGAATGTTAATGGTTACAAAAACAATTAGGAGGAAAAGAACAATGAAAAAAAATTCAAACTATCAAACAGCAATATCAGTACTTTCATATGCAAGAGAGGACCACTTTGATGGAGTGAACGCCTTATATAGATTGGGAGCTATCTTAGAATTAGATTCAAGTATGTCTCAGGATGGTTTAGAACGCTATCTTAAGAAATTGAAAAAACAACTAGAGGAGCTAAGTATTTGTCCAAATAGAATCCTTATTTCCGGAAATCATGTTGAAATTGATTGGTATCCAAAAGGATATCAAATGGTCATGAATCGAGGGCAATATGCAGGGTTATTTCTTGAGTTTGCCAAGTATTTAAATGAGTGCCCAATTCAAAATATTCGTATTGGAGATGGATGTGTTGATGACGATCCAGATGATTTAGTAAAGAGCGCATTAAATGGAGAAATAAATTTCTTTCCGGAATTTAATGAAAAATGTTTTGGTATCCAAAATGGTGAGTCAATAGAGATTCTGAACTGTAACCCCAATTATGGGATAAGTGAACTATGGCGCTAAATAAAATAATTCGCTTAAAAGGGGATGTTCTAGTAGCCGAAAAGAAAGAGCTAACAAATGCTCTTTCTTTTTAAATTTTTAGATGTGTAAGAATTTCAATTCGCATAACAAAAAATGTGAATTCCGAACAATATATTATAGGCCCCATAGAAATATAATAGCGAACAATTAAAAAATCAACTTTAATCATAGTGCTATTAACTAAAAAGGATGAAAGAGTCGTAAAGTCTAGGGGACTCATAGATTAATTTAAGAAGAGGTGGATTAAATGTTTAGTTGTAGTCCAGAAGAGTTAAGAAGATTAATTGAACAACGAAAAAACAATCCTAATGGATTAGAACCAATTTCAGGTGAAAAGGTGGACTTGGTTATTTACCGGTTTGAAATAATTAGGTTTGAAACGTTTAGAGTGAAATCAAATCAATACAATATTGTAAAGTTTTTATTTTTATTATCAAATGAACATGAAAGTTTTGAAGAAGAGCAAATTTTCTCATATGACGATGATATGAGTTTTACGAAAAGGTACGATGAGTTCCTGCAACAATTTGCTAATTTCGTTGAGTTGAAGGATGATATTGAGTTTGAAGATTTTGTGGGCGAAAAAGGGACCTGCCATATTATAAATGTTTATGAGAATTTAAAGGTATATAGAAAAATTATGATTAATTCTTTGGAGGTAAGCGAAAATGAATGAGGTGATTAAGCCATTTACAATAAAAAAACTGTATGTTATGGAAAAACATAAGCAATTAAAAGAAATGCTAGCCAGTTTAAATGAGGGTTCAACAGCTAGCGATTTCTTTAATGCAATTCGAGGTATCAAAGGTCATAATACACAAGATATAGTTAATTGTTTGTTAGCAAACTCCTCTTTTTATGAAAAAGATATTAACAAAGGTGAGTATGAAGAGTCCGAACGTATCAAAAAAATTCGTGCTGAGATTTTAGATGTAATCCATACTTCAGAGGCTATTCAAACAGGATTTTGTTATGATGAAAAAAAAGAAAAATTTTATTTTAATGCTAACTTATTTGCTGATTACTTCTTACAAAGAGTTATTACCTGCTGTGATCAACATGGCATACTTTACGTTTACAATCATAAAGGCTATTATCAAGAATGTAATAGTGTCCAATTAGGGAAAATCATACGCACACTGATGAATGAAGGGTTGGCAAATAGTTGGAGAAGCGGTTATGAAAAAGAAGCCATACAAGCGATTCAACGTGAAGCTGATTATGTTGAAGAGCTAAATCCATATAATGACTGGATTAACTTAGAGAACGGTATGTATAATTTAACCACTTATACTCTAGAGCCGCATCACTCTAAATATCTATCAACAGTTAGAGTTCCTATTCATTTTAATGAAACTGCAACTTGCCCAAAGTTTTTACGTTTTATGAAAGACATCACAAACGACAATGAAGAACTGATAAAAGTTCACCAAGAGCTACTGGGTTACTGGTTAACAACAGAAACCCAGTGTGAAAAGGCAGTGTATTACTATGGTCGCGGTGCTAATGGTAAGAGTGTTCTTGCAAATCTAGTATCCATTCTAGTAGGTTCAGGGAATGTAAGTAGTGTACCATTATCGCAGTTTAGTAAAAATTTTGGCTTAGAGGGTATCATAGGCAAGACTTTAAACATTGCGGCAGAGAATGAAATGCAGGGCTCCAGATTAAACACGGAGGCATTCAAGTCCATTGTCAGTGGTGACGGTATTACAATTAATATCAAATACCGTTCACCTATTGTGAATTATAAGTCGAAGTGTCGTTTGCTCTTTTTAGGTAATGAGTTACCTGATACAACGGATTTAACACAAGGTTATTTTCGTAAACTTGTGATTATACCGTTTAAGCGAACATTTACAGAAGCAGAACGTAACAGAAATTTATTAGAAGAATTGAAAGAAGAATTACCTGGAATTTTTAATTGGGCGATTGAGGGGTTGAATCGTTTAAAGAAGCAGAAATATATTTTTAGTCATTCAAAAGTAATTGAAGCTGAAATGAGTAAATACAGATTAGCTCAAAATCCAGTGTTACATTTCTTTGAATCATCTATAGAGATAGAAGTGGGTTCGAAAATCAGAAGACCATCATTGTATGAAGCTTTTCAGAAATGGAGCCATGAACAAGGAATGGATAGTTCAGCATTAAGAAGTAGACAACGCTTCTTTAAAGACTTTGAAAATGTGTTAGATAGTAAAGGGATTATCTTGAATCAAAAAAGGATTAATGGTTATGAGTACTTAGTTGATATTTCTATAAAAAATTTCAGCTAGGGGGCGGAAGTGTCGAGGGGAAGTTAAATTTTAATTTTTTTAATTCGTTAAATCATCTATTTTGTAGACGGTTTATTTTTTTTGTCTTTATTCTTCCCTTTGACCCCTAAATGTAATGAAAAAGAAAAGAAATATATATTATAAATGGGAGGTTAGCTCATTGGAAAATGAATTGAAAGTTCAAGAAGTGTTAGATATTTTAACGTCTATGATTTTAACGACTGTGCAAAAAGAAAAAGTGGGGGAGATATATAATGAGAAAAAGTGAGCTTACTAACCAAAAGATAGTCGCCATTTATGCTAGGGTCTCAACAACGGAACAAGCTGAAGAAGGATACAGTATAGATGAGCAAATAAGGGTTTTAAATGAACTTTGTGAGCGTGAGGGTTATTTTGTTTATGAAGAGTATATAGATAGAGGGATTAGTGGAAAAAACATATCGGGTCGACCAGCAGTACAACGCTTACTTATGGATGCCGAACAGAAGAAGTTTGATGTTGTGCTAGTATGGAAAATGAATCGCCTAGCACGTAAAAGCTTAGATTTAATGAACATTGTTGAAAAATTAAATAGTAAAAATATTGCTTTTCGTTCTTACACGGAAAAATATGAAACGGAAACTTCTACTGGTAAATTACAGTTTCAACTGATGGCTGCAATAGCTGAATATGAGCGGAATAACATAGCTGAAAACGTTAAAATGGGAATGATAGCGAGAGCTAAAGAGGGTCGATGGAATGGCGGTCAAGTATTGGGATATGATGTTATAGAATGCGAAGGTAGCAATAAGAAGCGGAAGAATACTCAGTTAGTAGTAAATGAAAAAGAAGCATATATAATCCGTACTATTTTTAAAATGTACACCTCTGGTCACGGCTACAAATCAATAGCGAACACGATTAACAAACTTGGTCATCGTACAAAGAAGGGTAAAACATTTTCATTAAATGCGATTAAAATAATTGTAACTAATCCAATTTACGCAGGCTATATTCGATACAATGTTAGGCGAGATTGGAGTGAAAAAGGACGCAACAACATTAATCCAGCACCAATTATTCAAAAGGGAGAACATGAACCGATTATTTTAGAAGGAGTGTGGAATGTTGCCCAAAATGTTTTTAAAAGTCGTTCATGTAAGCCAAATCGTGTACATGATGGTGAGTTTCCACTGACAGGTATTATGAGATGTCCAGTTTGTGGAGCTGGGATGGTCATTAGTCGAACTACGAACAAATTAAAAGACGGTACAAAGCGAGTACTTGAATATTACGTTTGTGGCGCATGGAAAAATAAAGGCACGTTAGTATGTCGCTCCAATGGTGTACGAACAGAGTATGCGGATGCATTTGTATTAGATAAGCTTCAACGATTAATGCGTAGTGATAAACTTATTAAAGAGCTAGTCAAAAGTGTGAACAGCCGTAATGAAAAGATGTTTGCACCGTTGCAAAAAGAATATAATATGTATGCCAAACAGATGAAAGAATTAGAACAAAAAATGTCTAAAACATTTGATGCTTATACAGACGAGTTGATTTCTAAAGTAATGTACGCAGAAAAGGCGAAAAAGTTAGAAGAGCAAATACAGCAATTAAAAGAGCTGATGGAGCCTTTAAGGAAACAAATACAAGGAAATACAGCGAAACATGTTTCATATAAGCTGATTAAAGAAGTATTGTTAAATTTCTCAAAGGCTTTCCAAAGTGCCTTGACTAGAGAGCAGCGTAAACGGTTGTTACATCTAATTATTCATAAGATAACTATTAGGGAAGATAGAAAAATTGAAAGCATTCAGTTGAAGCTAAACAATGGCATACTGAAAGAATTAAAAATGGGAGCAGATGACTTATCTAATGATGAGTCATCTGCTCCTTTTTCTATTTTAATTGCAATTTAAAGGGGGTGAGTAAATGTAAGATACTTCTGGTTTTATGGGCATTTCAGAATGAAGGAATGAAAGATATCCTCTTTTTCTATATCAAATTAATAATAAGAAGGAGCAAAAATATATGAGTGTTATTAGGCTATTTAGGAACTATATTAAGGTACATCATCCGCATTTAGTAGGAAAGGATTGGATAGTGGATGTTAAAGTCATATCTGCAGCAGACATCAAACACGAGAATGTTAAGGCTATTATTCCCGGTGGAATCACACAAGAACTAAAATGTTGGGTATTCTACTATGATGAGGGTACATCAAACGTTGTATATCTATTACAAGACAAGCGTGGTTCACAGGATATTGGCATGGGCCTACTAAAAGAAGGAGAATTGATTAAGCCTATTAGCTTTGTGTAAGATACTGTCAACTGATAAAGCATACCCATGAAGGTGAAAACATGTTATCAAGATTAGGACTATAAAGAGTGTAGTCTCTTTTTTATGTTCAATTTCACTGAAAAGGAGGTGACAAATTGTGACACCAATTGACCTCTTTAAAGCAGGCGTGTCATTTGGAATTTCCATTTATGCTGCGATTAAAGGAAAACGATAAGTTAGTAAAAGAGAAAGGAAGTGACCAGCATTGCAATATTTCTTGTTGGGAACAGTAGTCGGAATAGCCGTATGTTTAGCGTCGGAGATTGTGCAGAAAACAAATAGGAGTTATCAGGGATGAAAAGAATTCAATGTATAAAGGACTTTAAAGATATTATTGGTTAAATTCCTGGTGATTTTGCAGATTATATGGAAAGTGGATTTTTCAGTTTATATGAGTATTATAGCCTTAATCAGAAATGAGCAGATTTTATTTTAAAGCAATGTCAGCCGATGGTAATCCTCTAGATTGATGAGGAATTCGAATCAATTTTACAAGAACTATTAGAGATTGAATTTGTTGAAAGGTATTGGAATGTTTTTCATTAATGGTAGAATTATAGTATATATTACGATATTTCTAAAAATGTATTAATTTCATCTTTGGGGAGATTTTTATGGAAAAAAAATTAAAAAGTAAATGGAGGGAAATTTATGTCAGATTATATTAGAAAATTAACAGAAGAATTCGAGCAAAGTGCAACTAGTGTATTAAAAACTCAGGTAACTTATCCAGTTGGTAATGAAGCTAATACTGTTGGCTTTAGAGTTGATAAGGAAACAGCTAGAAAATTGGCTATACAAATATTAATAGCTGCAGAAACAAGTGAATCAATATTTATTACAGGAGAAAGAAGTAATAATACAGTTAGGGTTGCAAGATATAAATAAGATTATAAAAAGCAAATTTAGTAAGTAAATCTACTAACTTTGCTTTTTCATCTTTTGTTAAAAACCTCATTTAGATGCGTTACGGTGAACCGTATCATAAATAGTAATAGTACATTCAAACGGCTACAGATGTGGCCGTTTTCTATATTTCCTAAAATAAGTATGTTTCTATTTCTAAAAAAGTATGATGTAATATGAAGAGGAAAAAAGTACAAGTAGTCATAGAAGTGAGGAATTAAAGGTGAAGAAGTTTAAAAAGTTTTACTTGGAGATTACGAGTGTATGTAATCTTGCGTGCAGCTTTTGTCCGCCGACGGAAAGGCAGAAGCAATTCATTTCTGTGGAGGATTTTGCGAAAAGATTAGACCAAATTAAACCTCACACAGACTACATTTATTTGCACGTGAAGGGTGAGCCGTTGCTTCATCCAAAAATAGATCAATTGTTAGATTTAAGTCATGAAAAAGGGTTTAAAGTTAATATTACAACGAACGGAACGTTAATTAATAAGAGAAGGCATAGACTGTTAAATAAGCCTGCTCTAAGACAAATGAATTTTTCGTTGCACAGTTTTGATGGACACCCAGGTTCACAAGATAAAGAGGGGTATGTAAGAAGTATACTTTCCTTCATTAGAGAGGCGACAAGTCAATCGGATTTAATTGTTTCACTTAGATTATGGAATTTAACGCAGGATAATAAAACAAATGCTGAAATCCAGAAAAATAGAGAGTTATTATCCATCATTGAAAATGAGTTTGGTTTATCTTATCAAATCGAAGAGAAGCTTACACCAGGAAAAGGTATAAAAATTGCGGAACGTGTCTTTATTAATCAAGACTATGAATTCCAGTGGCCAGCATTGCATGAAGAAGAGGATGATGGAAAAGGATTCTGTCACGGCCTTCGAAATCAAGCTGGTATCTTAGCGAATGGAACGGTTATTCCTTGTTGTTTAGATGGTGAAGGGATTATTAACCTTGGAAATATTAATAATGATTCATTTTCTAACATTATAGAAGGCGAAAGAGCTACAAACATTGTCGATGGATTTTCGAGAAGAGTTGCAGTCGAAGAGCTATGCAGAAAATGTGGATACCGTAAAAGATTTGGAAAGTAAATATGAAATAAGCCCTCATAAAGCGAGGGCTTATTTTTTATCGCGTATTAACGGGCAGTAAGACCTCCACCTCAAAATTCAGCGGAAGCAAAGAAGTTAGGTGGGGAGCGGGCTGCCCGTAAAAGCCCGATTGGTGAGGGCTAATAATCAGTGGGGATGGCCCTCCACTGATTAAAGTTTCACTTTATTATTGATAAGAGCGCTCTAATTCATCAATTAAGGAACCAACGTAAGAAACAGCCCTGCGGATTGCGTCTGGTTTTGACATATCGACTCCCGCATGTTTCATTAATTCAAGTGGTTTCATCGTACCACCAGCGCGAAGTACATCTAACCAGCGATCAACGGCAGGTTGCCCTTCTTCTTTAATCATTTGAGCTACCGCAGTAGATGCGGTGAGGCCTGCGGAATACGTGTAAGAATATAAGCCCATATAATAATGAGGTTGGCGCATCCAAGTTAAGCCAGCACCTTCATCAATTTTTACGGAATCTCCCCAAAATGTTGAAAGTACATTTGCTTTTATTTCAGTTAAAGTTGTAGCTGTAAGTGCTCCACCTTCTTCTGCTAGGCTGTATACTCTTCTTTGATATTCTCCCTCAAGTAAGTGAGTAACAAAGTTATGATAATATGTGCCGAGTAGTTGCAGAATCACCCATCTACGCATTCTCTTATCTTCAGTGGTCGCTAATAAATGCTGGGCTAATAGTAATTCATTCATTGTAGATGGTGCTTCAACAAAGTACATAGATGGACGTACATTCATAATGCGCTGGTTTTTATTTGCTAAATAAAAATGACCAGCATGCCCAAATTCATGAGCTAATGTGAAGCATCCGCGCATCGTATTTTGCCATGTAATTAAAATGTATGGATGAGAACCATACGGACTTGAACAAAATGCCCCTGTTGATTTCCCTACGTTATCTGCAAGGTCGACCCATCTTTCTTTGAATCCTTTTTCGATAATGGAACTATATTCATCCCCGAGTACTTGTAAAGAGTCTTGAATAAGTTTTCCAGCTTCTTCGTAAGTAATTGTCGGATTAAATTTGGGATCTAAAGGTGCATGTAAGTCGCAGAACAGCATTTCATCGAGTCCTAATACTTTCTTTTTTAAATCTGCAAAACGTCGCATATGAGGTGCTAATTCCTTATATATAATATCAAGTTGATTGTTATACATTTCAAGAGGAACTTTTTGAGGCTCTAACAGCATATGAGTAACAGATTCAAATTTGCGTAAGCGAGAAAGTGTCACTTGTTTTTTTACTTCAGTCGCATATGTTGTTGCCACTGTATTCTTATATCGTTTCAAGGTGGAAACAAATGATGAGTATGCTTTCCTACGTATGTCTGCGCTTGGAGAAAACTCATATTTGCTTTCAAATAATGCAAACGATACAGGGAGTTCATTTCCTTGTTCATCTTGTATGGAGTTAAAATCCATATCGGCTAATTTAGTCATACCGTAAATTTTGTATGGAGAACTATGTACTTCGCCAAGTGCAGCAAGAGCTTCTTCTGTTTCAGGAGAGAGCGTGTGCTGCCTTTTTTGTAGTATGTCTAGTAATGATTTACGGAAAGGTTCCAGTTTGATTTCTTCTGTTAAATATTTTTCAGTCGTTCCTTCGTCAAATAAGAGGATTTCATTATGGATAAAGGATAATGCAGTATGTACTTTCGTCCATAAAGCAGCAATTTTGGAAGAGTTCGCTTGAACAACTGGATTTGTACGGTCAGTAGATTCTTTTAAATTTGCGTAGGAGTATAATTTTGTTAACTTCATTAGAAGCTCTTCTTCTAAAAGTAGGCAATGTAATAAAGTAGTGGGGCTAGTGTGTAAATGCCCTTTAAACACATCAAGTTTTTTTATATCGTCTGTTAATACACGTAATGCAGTTTCCCACTCTTTATCAGATTCGTATAAATCAGAGAGGTCCCATGTTAGCTCAGCAGGGACTTCCGCGCGAATATGGCGTTTCTCAATGGTATTTTTCATTTGTTATATCCCCCTTAGTATAAGTATCTAAAAATATGATACTAGAAAATTCAGTAAAATGAAAATATTTTACATTTCTATATATGAAAAAGAACAAGCATAAAAATGCTTGTCCTTCGAGTTAAATTTAAAAATTAATATACTTTATCACCGTTGAAAATAGAGTTTTTCACGACCACATAATCTACAGTACGAATTGAGTCTAATTTTGTTCCACCAGCGTAAGAGATAGAAGATTGAAGATCTTGTTCCATTTCGATTAAAGTGTCTTCTAAAGAACCTTTATGCTCAACGAACATTTTCTTACCTTCAACGTTTTTCTTTTCGCCTTTTTGGAATTCAGAAGCTGAACCAAAATACTCTTTATAAAGTTTGCCGTCTTTTTCGATTGTTTCCCCTGGAGACTCTTCATGACCAGCGAATAGAGAACCGATCATAACCATAGTCGCCCCAAATCGAATAGATTTAGCTACGTCACCGTGTGTACGAATACCACCGTCAGCGATAATTGGTTTACTTGCAGCTTTTGCACACCAGCGAAGTGCAGCTAGTTGCCAACCGCCAGTTCCAAAGCCTGTTTTAATTTTAGTAATACAAACTTTACCAGGTCCAATACCAACTTTTGTTGCGTCAGCACCAGCGTTTTCTAATTCTCTTACCGCTTCTGGAGTTCCAACGTTTCCAGCGATAACGAAGCTTTCTGGTAAATGCTTTTTAATATGTTGAATCATGTTGATCACAGCATTAGAATGTCCATGCGCAATATCAATCGTGATGTATTCAGGTGTAAGTTGTTCAGCAGCTAATTGCTGTACGAATTCATATTCGTCTTCTTTTACACCAACGCTAATAGAAGCGATTAAACCACGTGATTGCATATCTCTAATGAATGAGATTCGTTTCTCTGGTTGGAAACGATGCATGATATAGAAATAATTGTTTTCAGCTAAGTAAGTTGCGATTCTTTCATCAATAATCGTTTGCATATTCGCAGGTACGACAGGTAATTTAAATTTATGTTTACCTAAAGTGACAGTTGTATCACATTCAGAGCGGCTGTTCACAATACATTTTGCAGGAATTAATTGAATATCTTCATAGTCGAATACGTTTTCCATCATTTACACCCCTAAAATACGAATATTTTATTTTTATTAATCAAAAATGTTCGTCCATAGGATAATTTACATTATTTTCATTAAGAAGTCAAAGGATTTCTTAACATTTTTTGAAAAAGTAGATTTTATATCTGAAAAACAACGTTAAAAACGAATTTAAAATGTTTTTTTTTTTGTATTGTTCGTTTATGGAAAAAGGTTGGAAAATTAAGATAATTATACAAGGTTATATGTATTCTTTTTATTTTTTGGAGTGGATATAGGATACTATGAAAAGGTTAATGCTAACAATACGAGTAAAAGATGTTATCAAGTAGTTGAACAATATATGAAATGATAAGGTTTATTTCTATATAAAAAGATGAATCTGGCATGATTCACCTTTTTATGTGAGGTTTCAAGTATAATAAGTAGGGTGATAGTAACGTATACAAAAGATAAAAATGAAAATAATACAGAATAAAATGAGGTTAATATATGAGTAAAAAAAGTTTTTCTGATTATAAATTAAGTAAGGAAATTGTAAGGGCGCTTACTGGGTTAGGGTATGATCATGCAACAGAAGTACAAGGTGAGGTTATTCCAGTCGCATTACAAAAGAAGGATCTTGTTGTGAAGTCCCAAACTGGAAGTGGAAAAACAGCTTCATTTGGTATTCCACTTTGTGAAATGGTGGAGTGGGAAGAGAATAAACCACAAGCATTAGTTTTAACACCAACGAGAGAGCTTGCGGTACAGGTAAAAGAAGATATTACAAATATAGGTCGATTCAAAAGAATCAAGGCTGCGGCAGTTTATGGGAAATCCCCATTTGCACGTCAAAAATTAGAATTAAAGCAAAAGACACATATTGTAGTTGGGACTCCTGGTCGTGTGTTGGATCATATTGAGAAGGGTACCCTTTCTTTAGAGTGTTTGAAGTATTTAGTTATTGATGAAGCAGATGAGATGCTAAATATGGGCTTTATCGATCAAGTAGAGGCAATTATTGATCAATTACCTACAAAAAGAATGACAATGTTATTTTCAGCAACACTCCCAGAAGATGTTGAGAAATTGTCTCGTACATATATGAATTCACCAACTCATATTGAAATTAAAGCGGCTGGGATTACGACGGATAAAATTGAACATACTCTTTTTGAGGTGATAGAAGACGAGAAGCTTTCACTACTTAAAGATGTAACAACGATTGAGAATCCGGATAGTTGTATTATTTTCTGCCGTACACAAGACAATGTAGATCATGTATATAGACAATTAAAACGAGCTAACTATCCTTGTGACAAAATACATGGTGGTATGGTACAAGAAGATCGTTTTGAAGTCATGGATGATTTTAGAAAAGGAAAATTCCGTTATTTAGTAGCAACAGACGTGGCTGCGAGGGGAATTGATATTGATAATATTACACATGTTATTAATTATGATATTCCACTTGAAAAAGAAAGCTATGTACATCGTACTGGAAGAACGGGACGAGCTGGAAATAGTGGAACAGCCATTACATTTATAACACCATATGAAAATAGATTTTTAGAAGAGATTGAGGAGTATATTGGCTTTGAAATTCCAAAGGCAATTGGACCCTCAAAAGAAGAAGTTATGAAAGAGAAAGCTGCATTTGAAGAAAAGATACATGCTAAACCAATTATAAAGAAAGATAAAAATGCAGACATCAACAAAGGTATTATGAAGCTGTACTTTAATGGCGGGAAGAAAAAGAAAATTAGGGCGGTAGATTTCGTCGGTACAATTGCTAAAATTAAAGGTGTTACAGCAGAAGATATAGGCATTATTACGATACAAGATAATGTTTCTTACGTTGAAATATTAAATGGAAAAGGACCACTTGTCTTGAAAGTCATGAAGACTACAACGATTAAAGGGAAACAACTAAAAGTTCATGAAGCAATTAAGTAAATAAAAACTATCCACTTTAATAGGTGGATAGTTTTTTATTTATGATTCTTTTAAATCATCCACTAGTTGCTCCGCTAAACGTCTATACATATTACTCATAGTCACGAAGGACGTTAGTAGTAAGAATTTTTCTAGTTTTGTATCTTCTAAGGAAGAAATCTCATTTACTTCTGTAACACGGTTATTTACGTCTTGTTTAAAGCTTTCGACATTGCTTTCAGTAAGAGCAAGATAATTTTTGTATAACGTATTTAATTCGAATGAATCATCATTTAATAAGGAGTCATTTATAGTTTCTAATGAACTTTTTATGTCGTTAATGGAAAGAGCACCTTTTAATTGATAAATTAGGCTAATTAAAATCATATGCTCTTTTGAATACTTTTTATTTTTGATAGGGATGAATAGTTTCCCTTTTGCGTAATTATTAATCATCGTTTTTGTTAATACTTTTTCATCATCAGTTCTCGTTGTATCTGCATAAGTATTCTCAAATAGTTGGACAACTTGATCTACATATAAGTCAACATTTGGAATATCCTCAAGTTTAATGTTTTTTTCTAAATGCAATGTCTCAAGTAATTCATTTATATTTTCCACGTAGAATCCCTCACTTTTATAACTTAGTGGAACGTAATGTCTAATACATCTTTAAATATGGTATTACGAAACAAATGAATTGTAAATGTTGACCTTAAAGAGAAATGTGTATATAATTACATGTAGTTATCAAAACTACATGTAATTATATGAGGGGTGTTATTATGAATGCTTATGTAAGGGAACCAGTTAATGCATTTACTCACTTAGGTGGAGCGATATTATCATTTATTGCCTTATTAGCTATGCTTGTGAAAGTTTCTATCAAGATGCCATCATTTGCTGCAATTACAGCTGTTATTTTGTTTGGTATTGGAATGATGGTCCTTTATATGGCGTCAGCTGTATATCATAGTGTTGTGGCCAATGAACGTGTTATTTACTTCTTTAGGAAGCTAGATCATTCTATGATTTTTATATTAATTGCAGGTACATATGCACCCTTTTGCTTAATTACATTAAATTCAGCAAGTGGTTTGCTATTATTTTGTTTAGTCTATGCAACTGCGATTTGTGGCATTGTATTTAAAATGTTTTGGTTTAATTGTCCAAGATGGTTATCGACAGCAATTTATATTACGATGGGTTGGTTAATTGTTTTATTCTTTGCACCGTTAGCTGAGAATTTAAGTACAGGAGGCATTGTTTTCTTAGTACTTGGGGGCATTTTTTATACCATTGGTGGATTTATTTATGGAACAAAGCCAAAATGGCTAGAGTTTAAATATATGGGACATCATGAAATTTTTCACGTTTTTGTATTATTAGGTAGTCTTGCGCATTTTCTAAGTGTATATTGTTACGTAATTTAATAAGAAAAACGCCACATAATAAAAATTATGTGGCGTTTTTCTTATTACCTGATTGGAATCGTATATGTTATAAAATTATTATGGGATAAAATGTAAGTTTCTGTGTTCGCATATTAAACATAGGATAAGAAATATGTGATATACTTTTAGAAGTTTATAATGAATGAAATATGGAGGACTATAATTATGGCAATACTTGTAACAGGTGGAGCAGGGTATATTGGTAGTCATACATGTGTAGAATTACTAAATAGTGGTTACGAAATTATAGTAGTTGATAATCTTTCGAATAGCTCGGTAGAATCTATAAATCGAGTGAAAGAAATAACAGGAAAACAATTTAAGTTTTATAAAGAAGATGTTTTAAATCAAGAAGCACTTGACGCAATTTTTGAAGAAAATGCAATTGAAGCAGTTATTCACTTTGCAGGATTTAAAGCTGTAGGGGAATCAGTAGCAATTCCATTAACATATTATCATAACAACATTACGAGCACGTTAGTGCTATGTGAAGTAATGCAGAAACATAATGTAAAGAAGATGATTTTTAGTTCATCTGCAACTGTATATGGTATCCCGGAAACGTCACCGATTACAGAGGAGTTTCCATTAAGTGCAACAAATCCATATGGTCAAACGAAATTAATGATTGAGCAAATGATGCGTGATGTGGCATTTGCGGATACAGAATGGAGTATCGCATTACTTCGCTATTTCAACCCATTTGGTGCACATGAAAGTGGACGTATTGGAGAGGATCCAAATGGAATTCCAAATAACTTAATGCCATATGTCACACAAGTGGCAGTAGGTAAGCTAAAAGAATTAAATGTATTTGGAAATGACTACCCAACGAAAGATGGAACAGGCATCCGTGATTACATTCATGTTGTAGACTTAGCAAAAGGTCACGTAAAAGCGCTAGAGAAAGTACTGAATACAACAGGAGTAGATGCTTATAATCTGGGCACAGGTACAGGGTATAGTGTACTAGAGATGGTTGAAGCTTTTGAAAGGGTTTCAGGAAAAAAAGTTCCTTATAAAATTACAGAGCGTCGTCCTGGTGATGTGGCAATATGTTTTGCAGATGCATCAAAAGCAAAACGTGAACTAGGATGGGAAGCAAAACGTGGATTAGAAGAAATGTGTGCAGATTCTTGGAGATGGCAATCAAATAATAAAAATGGCTATTTAGAAGTTTAATATGTAGATACAAAAATGACCTTTGCTCATGCAAAGGTCATTTTTGTATTCATTTCCCGTTAAGTTTATTAGCTAATTTGGTAAAAAAGGTCCGCTGTTTTATAGGAATATTTGACTGGCAAAATGTATAATAATCAATATTTTTAATGTAAGTAAAGAGTCTAGAAATAGCATATAGGAATGTAATAGAAGATCCAACTGCGAAACTAATGCCGTAACCATTGAATCCGAATGGAAGCAAGAGAAGGCTTAATAACAGGTTTGCAAAAAAGAAAATAGCTGATGTTCGAAATGCCCCTTTACGATCCTCAAAGTATAGGAGTAGTAATGTAATAACGAGCACCATTCCATTTGCATAAGCACCAACTATAGTTAGTTGCAGAATAGAGTAATTAAGTGTTGTGTTTCCAGATTGCGAACTAAACATCCATATTATAAAAATAATAAGTAAGGAAAAAATACCTTGATTACGAAGTATACGTTCCATTTCCTGCTTTAAGACAAAGTTCATGGAATCTTTTAATTGTAAAAGCGTATTTAATGTTCCGCCATTGTTTACCGAACCGAAGAACTTTTTATATCTTTCATAAAACCTGGTTTCAATGGATACTACAAAGAAAATATAGGTTGGGATAATACTTAAATACGCCCAGAAAACAGAAGTATCATAAATTTGATGATAAATAAATGTGTCTTCAATATTTCCACGACCGTCTCCAAACCAAATAACAAAATTACATACCCAAATACCCACATTGTAAAATAGGCTTGACCAAAATAACTCTGGATATTTATCTAAATAAGAAAGAAAGGTAAATTGTTCAGTAGCATCACTATTTGGAAACATTCGTACAATAACGATACTTAACCATACTAGTGTAATGAAAGTACCGAGTGTAAAAGAAATTAAAAGCAATAGGGCAGATCCATGTTCTAACCCAAGTGTAGGGTGCCAGTAAGCTATTAGGATAATTCCTAATAGGGAAAAAATGGAACCGATTAAAAATGCCAGTGCAATTGATTGATAATCTTTAGCCGCTGTTAAATAAATGGACTGAATCCAGATAATATTTAAAGCTAAAAATAAAAATAGCATCACGATTTTATAATATAAAGCTAATGGTGTGAAAAGTGCAAACAAAAGCCATAACATAATAGCCAAAAAAAGTGTGATCTTCGTCATTCCTAAAAATGAAGAAAATACTTTATCAGCTTTTTGTTCGTATAAAAGGTCAGCTACATATCTAGTTACAATGAGCTGCAATGCTCCGTAAATAATTTGAGAAAAAATAAAGCAATATGAAATTGAAATAGTGAAAAGGCGCTGTTCTTCAATTGAAATAGAATGAAATAAACTCAAAATGAATCGAATAGTTGTTACTGCTAAAATAACGACTAACCAAGGACCAGCTGTAACAAATAACGAAAATCCATAAGCTTTTATCCTTGAAGAATAGTAGTCTTCCTGAAATAATTTTTGTAATCGAAATCCTATACCTGCCATGTTTTCGCACCCCTTTCTAAATAAAGCTTACGATAACTATCAACAACACCTGATAATTGATAATATGCTTCAATACGATTACGCCCATTGTTTCCGAATTGCTGAATGGATTCAGGGTGGCGATAATACCATTCTAAGTGGGTGGCAACTTGTTCAGGAGATACAGGTGGTACAACAAAGCCACATTGGCCGTAAGGATCTTCATCTTGTCCATAAATTAACTCCTTACAAGAACCAACGTCTGTAACAACCCATGGTAATCCCGATGCCATTCCTTCTAACATAGCTAGTGGTTGTCCTTCAGATATGCTAGTTAATACGAGAATATCCGTTTGTTTTAAGTAATCTTTAATGTTTACTCTGCCAGTCATTATTACATGTTCTTTTAATCCAAGTTGCTGAATTAAATCACGACATTCTTGGGCATACTCTGGTTCTTCCGTATCAGGACCTAATAAGTAGAATATAAAAGGAATATCTTTTTCTAATAATAATTTAGCTGCATAAATCATTGTTTTTACGTCTTTAATTGGCACAACCCGTATGACAGCAGAAATAATGAGTTTATCTGAATTATGTTTTGGCTTACGTAGCCCTTTATAGTCAGATAAAGTAACGCCATTTGGAACAATTTTTAGTTTATGGGCCGGAGCACCTAGTTCTTTTTGATATGCACTATTCCGACCGAATAACGTAATCACATCAGTAGCTTGTTCATATGCTTGGTGAGATAAATGATGGAAGAAAGAAACCCATCTTTTTTTGTATTCGATTGGTATCCAAGTTGATTGGAGTATTTCCTCTTCACGTTCCCGAGAATAAATACCATGCTCTGTTAGAATAAATGGTATGTCAGACTTGGCACCAATTGCAGCTCCAAGAAGCCCACCATAGCCTGTAGATACAGAATGGATAAGATCTAATTCGGGAAAATCAATTTGTAAAATTTGAATGATTGGTGTGAACATAGATCTCCACATCCAAAAGTAATTTAAGAAAGAACCACTACTTTCTTCATACAAATAGCTTTCTTTCACTATTTCATAAAATTCACGGCTTTCGAAGAAGGAATGTAGTGTTCCTAGCTTTTGCTTGTTCCCTAATATTTGTAATGCTTCTGTGTCGTTAGCTTGGAATGTAAACCATTTTTGAAGTATTTGTACTTCATCAGTAGTTAAATTGGTTTTTACATGTTTTGGGTCACTTTCTGATTGTAAGGGAATCATAATTATATCTTTTACATTGTTAGGAATTTCATATTGATATTCCTCTTCTGTTTTCACTTGCGGTACGATCGCAAAAATGGTGAATTCATGTTCTTTAAATTGCTGGATGATCATTTGTACCCAGCTTGCTACTCCGCCACTGACAAAAGGATAACTTCCTTCAACAACTAAACCTATTCTCATCTGCTATGCCCCTTTAATTGGAATTGTAGCGTTAGCTTGTTTTAATATAACGCTATAAATTTGTGAATCTAGCTTTGTAACTGTGCCGTATGGGAATGAACCGGTTTTCAATTTTTTCCCTTCTTCCACACGTATAATGGTTGCAGTGTGGTTTGGTAATCCTTTATATGCAATGTGAACAGCATCATCTTCATAAGAAACAGCTAAATCACCAGTTTGATAAATCTTCATGGAAGCAGTTGCTTCGCTTTGAGTCATACTTTTTATATAAGGATATCTTTCTCGTATTTCTTTAATTGTCATTTTATAAGCTTTAAATAATTCTTCCCATGTTAAATTACCCGAGCGTTTTTCATCAAGGATATCATCTGGATGGACGAAATGTGAGATAACCCCTAAATTTGCGGTAACATCAGCTAAAATAAATTGTTCTTCATCCGGGATAGCATAGCCACTCGTAATACGCGGGAAGTGATAAATATTTTTGTTATGTTCATCTGGTCCAAATTCTTGAATTAAACTGCCGTTACTTTTACTTCCCACATATAGAGAAGCAACTGTTTCCATAGTTGGAACCGCGTCGTTTAATGCACTTAATCCAGTTGTATTTATAATATTGGATGGTGGTACATAGGTTTTTAGTTTTTCGTTTGGAAAGAAGTTATACACGAGTTTTTGTAAGGCATCTAAGGATCTCTCCATGTCCTCTTTTGAATTCCATGGAACATATTCAAGTGCTTTATCTACTGGATCTAGTGGTAATAATAAAGGTTGATGGTTATAGCCATGAATACCGATTTCTCCACCGTGACTTAATAATTCTCTCCCAAATAATAAATAGGTATTTCTATTTTTACCTGTGAAATCTTCAAAAGGTGGCGTTACTTTATTTTGGTATGTCCCAATTGCAACCCCCGTATATTTAATATCAAGCTCTTCAGAGATATCCTTCATATTTTTCCACCAATGTTTTTTATAAAATTCTTCAACAGAAATTTTTTCTGTTGTTAAGTTTTTTAGTTTTCCACTTGGAATTGGAGATGGAAAGTCATCGATATACATAATCTCCGCTCCAAGTTGTGCTGTAGCGAAAGTTGGAAAAATAGCACCCAGTGATTGAACGAACATACCTCTACCTAATTTATCGTTCAATGCTGTTGTATTCCAATATAAGACCTTTCCTTCACCGTAGTCATTGGTCCAAAGAATGGGAGTATCTTCTGCCGTAATCCAAGTGTTAGTTGTATTCTCATCTAGCGTAATATTCATTGAGCTATGAGTAAACAATGTAGAAGAACTTGAGAGATCGGGATAACCAGGGAATAAAACTTCTTCAAAGGTTAATCCTTTCGCATCTTTGAAGCCTTCTTTTTTTGTAATACCAAATAATGTGTTCCAGGAAGGATCTGAATCAAGTCGGTTTGCGATAATAATTCTTCCGCCCATTTGTACAAAATTTTGAATATCAGCTTGTGGAAGTTGCACCATTATTTCACCTGTAATAATAATCCCTGTATAGGGAGAGGGAGTAAGTCCCTTAATTTCATTAGCTGTAATATCTTTATAGTGTAGGTGTGCGTAATCCATTGCCTTTTTCGTATTAAATTCGACTTGTTGCCCTAATGTATTATCCGTTTTTAAAACGTATAATTGCATTTTCTGTCCATTTTGAGCTACATCTTTTGCTTTGAGTGTTTTAACAGTATCTGTTTCTTTAGTTTTAGGAACAGAAAACTTTTGATAGAAATTTTCTGTTCGATATATAAGGATAGATATAATTAAGAGAAATAAAATGATACTAACAATTCCGATATATATATTAATCCCCTTTTTCAATGTGTGCACCTCCAAACTGCCTTACAAATAATTGATATTTACGCGGTAGTATATGAACTCTTTTTGCAGCTGCTAGATTATTGATTAAGTTATAGAGCTCGTCCCATAATTTTTGCTCATAATATATTTCAAGTAACCCAACGTAACCGTAATATGATTCAGGATAGAAATGAATAAGATTTAAAAATTGTTCTTCAGACTTTGCATATTGTTTTGTATGTAGAAACAGATTTCCAAGGTGGAAAGGATAAAGAGGTTCGCTAGGGAATAGTTCTACACTTTGTGTAATAAAATTCATAAATTCAGCGATTATTTTTTCCTTTTGCTGATTAGAAAGAAGACCACTGTCTATATATCTTAAATAGTTAGAAACCAACTCTTTTGCAATTTCATTTTGTGGATTTTGTAGAAATTGCTTATTTAAGTATTCGATCTGTTTTTCGTACCGTTCATTTAGTAAATTAATAGTAGTTGCTGCGTAATGTACAGTTTCAGGATCTTTATGGTGAATGGCTTCTTTCAATAAGCCTCCTTCATTGGAAATAGAGGAGGAGCTTAACTGTACAATGAGTTGTTTATGTAATTCAGGCTTATCTAGTTCTAATCCAGAAGAAAATGAAATTAGATCCATATCTTGTTTTGCCGATGTCAAAATATCTTCATAATGATCAACTTGAAAGGAAACATAATCAGAATATTGCTGTAACCACTCGGGTTTGGAGCGTCTTATATTAAGTAATAACATGATTGCTGATACAATAAGTCCGACAAGCGGGAAAAGAAGAGAGATAATCAAGCAAAATTCAATAATTCCTTTCTTATCTTCAGTAATCAAACCTTTCGTAAATCGAAATAAAAGAAAAACCAAAGTAGCATAAATAAAGTAAAGAAGGAGTAAAATCATTAGAATATCACCCCTTTAGAAGAAAGAGCGTTTTGTATACGAGTTTGAACTGGTAATAAAAACTTTTCTTCAGTGCCAGGTAATAGAATCATAACTTTTTGCTTGGTAGTGCTATAACCGAATATATCGATATCTCGCAAATGATCTTTTAAAATAGAATTTATCATTTCTAAGGAATCCTGTGGAACAGTGAATTCAAAATAGGAATATGGATAAGATAATGTTTCGTAACGTTTCTTTTCTATTTTTAGTAAATGTTCAAATTCATCTTCATAATAAATGCTCGTTTTAGGGAAGGTACGATCCTCTTGACTTGATAGCCAAAGATTAGACGCGTTTTGTAAACGATCACCCATCCAGCGTAAATACCATGTGAAAAGTTCGAATTGCTCAGAAGTTACTTTTGAAAATTCAATTTCATCTAATATAATGACGTATTGTACATCATCTTGGAATAGGACGGGACCAACTAAAAGTGGAGCGTCTTGAAAATCCTCTTCTGTACGGAAAAAAGGTCGATTATGCGCTAGAGCATTTTTGATGACTAGCGAAGCATTTTTAACAAAAATGGATTGAGGTAATGTATTTTTACCAGTTTCTGCTCTTAATTTAATACGAAGTGATTGTTTATTGTTATCGACGTGATAGATACCAATTTTTTTTGCTCCGAAATACATTTTTAATACATTTATTCCTTCATCGAGTACAATTTCAGGATGTGTATGATTTAAAGCTTTAAACATGTGATACATTTTAGATAAGTGGTTATTTGATTCAAGTACACGAGAACGTAGTGTAATACGTGTTTCATCCAATTGTTTCACAACATATTTTAATTCTTTATTTTCGGCTTTTAGCTCATTATTTATCATATGTACATCTTCATACCGTTCTTTTTGTGCAGTACTCATTAGTCCACAACATAAACTAATAAAAAGTAAGAAAATCCAATTAATCCAGTAATCTAATGAATAAAAGTACAGTAATATATCATCTTCTTTATATATACCGCTTACAAAAACATAAATCATTGCTTCTAGAAAGGTGAAAAGGGCAATAGATATGCCATACCGGCTAGAAATAATTAATGTAATAAATAAGAGTAGGAAGTATTCATACGTTGGTGTTAGAAAATCAGTTAGTATTGAGAGAAAAAATAGAGCAGTAAAGAGAATCGTAGGTTCAATCATTTTTTGTAATAAATTAGATTGTCTATAGTGCATAAAAAAATCCCTTCTTTCGTTTGCAAATTTAATTTTGAGGAATAGTACACTGAAATAAAATACATAATTTAAAAGAATTATTTTAAAATATATAATATATGAAGCCCAAATCATTTTATCAACAGAGATATAGTAAATTCAAGTGAAATAAATTCTATTTTTTGTTAATTTATTGTATTTATTGGAATTTTTATTAAATATCGAGTTTGAAAAAATGTAAAATGTTATTGTATTACTATACTTGTATTAATATTTAAAACGATAGAAAATTACAGTTTTATAGGGGGTAATATTATTATGGAGTGGAAACGTTCCATATGCTTTTTAGCTATATTTTCTTTTATTTTTTCCTCAAGTACATCCGCACAAGCAAATGTCGTGGAACCAGTTTTAAAAAATGTACGAAGTTATAAAATTTATTATGGCGAAGCAAATGAGCAAGTAATTGAGAGACTTTCAAAGTATGACATGGTTATTATAGAGCCATATGCATTTACGAAAGGGCAAGTTCAGCAATTAAAAAAATCAGGAACAGTAGTCCTTGGGTATGTTAGTGTTTTAGAATTAGAATCGTGGCATAAATCGCAAGTAGTTGAATCAGACTATTATTATCGAGACGGTAAGAAAATGAAGATTGAGCAGTGGGATACATATATTATGAATTTAGCTGATGAACATTACCGTCAGATTGTTGTAAATAAGGTGAAACAGCAAGTTAGTGGAAAAGGAATAGACGGTGTGTTTTTAGATACGGCTGGTGATATTGATGACTATTTTTATGATCAGCCAGTTACACAAGGGAAATTTCGCGAAGCATATGTAAATTTATTAAAAGAAATAAAAAGTGTTGATTCTGATTTGCTTCTCATACAGAATTGGGGATTTGACACAATCAAAAATACATCCTTGAATTTTATACATGGTGTATTGTGGGAAGACTTCAATAAACAAGTTATTACGAAAGATGAATGGAGTCAAAATTGGATGCGCTATTTTAAACAACAAAGCAATAAAATTGTAACGTTTACCGTTACTCCAAATACCGTATCTAAAAAATATAGTTCTATAAATGGATTTATTCCTACAATTAATCCGAATGATATTTATGATAAATAGCAATTATTAGGGATGAGAAACTATCAATATTGACTATGAAAGTTTAGGTCAGTAATACGATTATCTTATAAAGATGAATGTATTACTGACTATCTCATTCTATAATATTTCATGTTAGAAATTAGTAGAGTGAGATAGAAAAAATGCATTATCCTATTAATTTTTATAGAAATAAAAAACGTAATATTTAAATAACATCAATACTTGTGTCATGGTTAGAGTACGTTTATAATCAAGGAATCCTATTAATGTTCTGATGGGGTTATTTATGTTTGAAAGCGTTTTAAATTCGTTATTCTTCAAGGTAGGAAGTCTGACTTATTTAGATTAAAAATTATGTATGTAGTTTTAAATAGGAAGAAAAATAATAAAGAATCACTTTATATTGTGGGGAGGTTAAAAGTGTGAAAGGGAAAGACTTTCACACGAATATATATGGGTTACGTAGGATTATTACTTTCGGGTGCAGCTTTATTTTTAAATAGTCTTGTTATATTAGGAAAAGCAGAGATGAAAAGTGCGGGTGTTTTTAATTTATTTGTAGGTGCACTACAAATTATTATTCCGTTCTATTTGATCATGATTTCTGACCAAAGCAATTGGACAGTGTATTCATATGCAGCTACTTTCTTATTTGGATTAACCTATTTATATGTAGGTGTTACTTTTATAAAAGGAATGGATAGTAGCGGTCTAGGCTGGTTTTGTATTTGGGTAGCAATTATTGCTTTATTCTATATGGTTGTTTCATTTGTTCAATTCCACGATGTTGTGAATGCATTAACGTGGTTTATGTGGGCATTGCTTTGGTATTTGTTCTTCGTATTAAATACACAAAAAAAGAACATCAATCAATATCTTGGAAGAATTGCTTTCGTACAATCATGGGTAACATTGACGTTACCTTCACTCTTTTATTTTATGGGAGTATGGGGAGAGGGATTCGTATATGAATTATGGGTTTATGTATCTGTAATTTCTATTTTATACTTCTGTTATTGTATTTATAAATATCGAGTACGTTAATATATGTTCTGTAGAAAAGCATGGAATCGTTAAACGAATTCCATGCTTTTTATATGTTAGCACTTATAATAAAGAGGTAGTATTTTACAATTTATTAAAATGGGGATGATGAAGTTGAAAAAAGTATTGGTACTAGGGGGAACAAGATTTTTTGGTAAACATTTAGTAGAAGCGCTTTTGCAAGATGGGCACGATGTAACGATTGCGACGAGGGGAATTACGGAAGATTCTTTTGGAAGTGCAGTAAAAAGACTTATTGTAGATAGAGAAGATGAAAAACAACTAACAGAGCGTCTAGAAGATAAAAGTTATGATATTGTATACGATAATTTATGCTATAGCTCGAATGCAGCGAAGATAATATGTGAAGTGTTACGAGGGAAAACGAAGAAATACGTTATGACATCTTCAATGGCTGTTTACGAGCCAGCAATTGGCTTGTTAGAAGAGAACTTTAATCCGTATGAGTATGCCATTACGTATGGGGATAGGAAGGATTTTACTTATGGCGAAGGCAAGCGATTAGCTGAAGCTGCTGTATTTCAACAAGCAACATTTCCGGTTGTTGCAGTGCGTTTTCCAGTTGTTATTGGAGAAAACGATTATACGAAAAGGTTACAATTTTACGTTGAACATATTGTGAAACAAGAGCCTGTCGCCGTGAAGCATTTAGATGGAGAGTTGTCATTTATACATGAGAAAGAAGCAGGAGAATTTTTAGCTTGGTGCGGGATGAAGGACATAGAAGGGCCAATTAATGCTTGTAGCAATGGGGTAGTTTCTACTAGCGAAGTTATTCATTTCATAGAAGAAAATACGGGAATAAAGGCACTCGTTCAAGAGGTAGGAGATCATGTAGCGCCTTATAATGAAGTGATTAATTGTACATTACATAATGGAAAAGCTAGTGAATTAGGATTCCCGTTCCGAGAGTTGAAAGTAGAGATAGAACAAGTATTACGTTATTACATACATGCAATGAAATGATCATAAATCCCCCGGTGGCAATCCGGGGGATTCTGGAGGATTTCGACAATACTAATTTTACATTACCAAACTTACCTTATACGCACGACTAATGTGTTTGTGATTGAATTGCTTGTAAATACTTTTCATTTACCTGGTCCCAGTTCACTGTATGCCACCAATTGGTAACAAATTCTGGACGCCGATTTTGATACTTTAAATAATAGGCATGTTCCCATACATCGATGACGAGTAATGGAGTCTTCCCTTCTTGCAGAGGTGTATCTTGATTAGGTGTACTCATAACAGTAAGTTCTTCACCATCAAGGACAAGCCACCCATAGCCACTTCCAAAACGGCTAATTGCTGCTTTGGACAGTTGATTTTTTAAGTTGTCAAAGGTATTGAAATAATAATCAATTACTTTTGCAACGTCTCCATTAGGCTCGCCGCCACCTCGTGGGCTCATTACTTCCCAAAAAAGACTATGACAATAATGTCCACCACCGTTATTTCTGACAGCTGTAACAATTTCCTTTGGTAAAGTTTCTAAATTACATAGTAACTCTTCTAAAGATTTATTATGTAATTCCGTATAGTTTTCTAAAGCGGCATTCAAGTTTTTTACGTATGTCGCATGGTGTTTTCCGTGATGAATAGAAAGTGTGTCGCTATCGATATATGGCTCTAATTCATCATAGTCATATGAAAGCTTTGGCAATTGAAATGAAGACATAACATAACCTCCTTTCTCTTTAAAAGTTGGTCTAGGTAAAAAAAATTTACCTGAGTCAAAAATACACCTATTTTTCATGTAAGTCAATAGTAATCTCTTTAATTTTCTGAAAAATATTACAATAAAAGTAACACTTCGACTTTCGTTTGTGACTCTTATTCTTTTTGCTTATACTGTAAAGTAGAACGTTTTGTTGAAATAGAAGGAGATCGTTTATGACTAAAACGAAACAATTAATAGAGGAAGCAAGTCAATTTATTACGATTTGCTATAAAGAACTTAATAAAGAACAATTCATAGAAGAACGCATGAAAGAAATTCAAGTTGAAATAGAAAAGACGGGGACGTATGAACATACATTTGAAGAACTTGTCCATGGATCGCGAATGGCATGGCGCAATAGTAATCGATGTATCGGAAGACTATTTTGGAGTAAGATGCACATATTAGATGCACGTGAAGTAAATGATGAGGAAGGTGTATATAATGCATTAATTCATCATATTAAATATGCAACGAACGATGGAAAAGTGAAACCGACAATTACGATTTTTAAGCAATATCAAGGTGAAGAGAATAATATACGAATTTATAATCATCAATTAATTCGATATGCAGGATATAAAACAGAAATGGGAGTGATTGGTGACTCTCATTCTACTGCGTTTACGGATTTTTGTCAGGAACTTGGCTGGCAAGGAGAAGGCACGAATTTCGATGTATTGCCACTGGTGTTTTCCGTTGATGGAAAAGAACCTGTATATAAAGAAATTCCTAAAAACGAAGTGAAAGAAGTACCAATTGAACATCCAGAGTACCCAATTTCATCTTTAGGAGTCAAGTGGTATGGAGTACCGATGATTTCAGATATGCGCTTAGAAATTGGTGGTATTTCCTATACAGCAGCTCCGTTTAATGGATGGTACATGGGTACGGAAATTGGGGCCCGTAATTTAGCGGATCATGATCGTTATAATTTACTTCCGGCAGTTGCGGAGATGATGAAGCTAGATACATCGAGAAACGGTACGTTATGGAAAGACAAGGCATTAATTGAATTAAACGTGGCTGTTTTACATTCCTTTAAAAAACAAGGGGTTAGTATTGTTGATCATCATACTGCTGCACAACAATTTCAGCAATTTGAGAAGCAAGAAGCTGCTTGTGGTCGTGTTGTAACGGGCAATTGGGTGTGGCTCATTCCACCGTTATCTCCAGCTACCACTCATATTTATCATAAACCGTATCCAAATGAAATTTTGAAGCCGAATTTCTTTCATAAATAGTTTGTAGCATAGGGCATTTTTTATAAAAATATAATTTTTTTCATTACTGTTACGTAGCAAATGGAAGCCTTTACTCTCGGTTATTTTTGGAAGGAGCTTTTTGAACCAATGAGTTCCTTATGTTATAATCAAATTTCTGTTTCGAAGACCTTATAGAAATATAAGGTCTTTTGTTTTGCTTTTTTATGTAAGAGGAATAGAAATTTTCTTTTAAATAAGGGATTTAGCATATTTTTAGGGACAACATAAGTGTGTAGAAAATCGATGAATTATTATGCTTATATAATCATTTCGTTTTAGGTGTAAACGATAAAACATAATAAAGTTGTTTTTTTAGATTGCTGAGGAAGGAGGAAGTGTAAATGAGGATGAAGAGTCGAAAAACGGATTGGCCTGTATTTCTTATTAGTGGTGGCTCGCTTTTATTATTTGTAATTGCGGTTTTCTTAAATAAAAGTTACGTAGAGAGAGTCATTAATAGCAGTTTTGCAGCTTCAATTAAATACTTTGGTGCTTTTTGGCAGATTCTATTAATTGGTACATTTGTTGTTGCAATGTGTATGGCGTTCTCGAAGTATGGAAGAGTTAAACTTGGGGGATTAGAAAAACCTGAGATTAGTACGACAAAATGGCTCGCTATTATAATGTCTACATTACTGGCCGGAGGTGGTGTTTTCTGGGCAGCGGCAGAGCCGATGTACCATTTAATGACGGTGCCACCAATACATGAAGGTATAACTGCTGGAACGAAAGAAGCGGTAATGCCTGCTTTAGCACAAAGTTATATGCACTGGGGTTTCCTGGCTTGGACGATTTTAGGGACAATTAGTGCGGTAGTTATGATGTATGGGCATTATCATAAAGGTATGCCGTTAAAACCTCGAACGCTTTTATATCCTATTTTTGGAGAAAGATTGCGAAAGAGTTTGCTTGGAACAATGATCGATGTATTTGCCATTATTGCGGTAGCAGCAGGGACGATTGGTCCAATCGGATTTTTAGGACTACAAGCAAGTTATGGCTTACAAGCATTGTTTAACATCCCGGATGTGTTTACGATTCAATTAGCCATTATTGTTTGTGTAGTTGCTATCTCTACTATATCTGCGGTAACAGGAATTGATAAAGGGATTCAAATTATAAGTAATTTAAATGTTAGGTTAGCAGTTTTATTAATGCTATTCGTATTACTGTTTGGACCAGGTGGATTTATTATTGATTCATTTGTTTCTTCGTTTGGATTTTATATAAATGAATTTATTACAATGAGCACATATCGTGGTGATACAACTTGGTTAGGATCGTGGACAATCTTTTTCTGGGGATGGTTTATTGGGTATGGACCGATGATGGCAATTTTAGTGAGCCGTATTTCAAGAGGAAGAACAATCCGAGAAATCATCGTTGCAATTGGAATTATTGCACCAATTATTACAACGTTTTGGTTTACTATTTTGGGAGGATCAGGTGTGTTTTATGAGTTAATGAACCCTGGTTCTATATCGGCAGCATTAAGTGAATCTGGTATGCCAGCGGCTATGATTGCAATTACAGAGCAACTGCCACTCTCTCATATTATTGGACCCGCGTTTCTTTTATTAACAATTTTATTTGTAGTAACAACAGGAGATTCAATGGCGTATTCGATTTCAATGGCAGTGACTGGAGATGGAGATCCTAGAATTAGCTTACGCGTGTTTTGGTCGCTTATTATGGGAACAGTTGCAGCGATTCTTTTATACATGGGTGAGGGCAGTATTAATGCGTTGCAATCATTCATCGTAGTAACGGCTGTCCCGGTATCTATTCTGTTATTCCCAATGCTATGGCTAGCGCCTAAAGTTGCAGGAGAATTAGCCTTAAAGCAAGGTATCGTAAAAGAAGAAGAGAAAACTAGCTTCTTGTTCCAAAAAGCTAGTAGATCAAAATAAATAATTGTATTTATATAAAAGGAGGAAGCATCTTATTTGAGATGCTTCCTCTTTCCTATTTATCCAACTACTTTTCTTGAAGGATACAGTTTCAATCTATTCTAATACTTTATCTTTCGTCTCTGGAACACATAATAACATCGTAACTAAACCAATTGGATAGATAATGAAGATGAGAGATAATGCTCCCATTAAATTATCATCTGCAGCAAGTAAGCCGATAATAACAGGCCCAAATCCAGCTAAACCACGTCCTGTACCGAAAATAAAGTTTTCTGCTGTAGAGCGAGCTTCAGCAGGATAGTTTTCAGCTAAAACTGCCCCGAATCCTCCCATCATGCCATTGGCAAAGAATCCAAGCAATGCACTTCCCCATAACAATAATGTTGAGTCTGTGAATAAGAAGAAGTAAATGAGACAGTATATAGTACCACCGACATAATAGATTGTAAAAGTTTTACGGCGACCAATTTTATCAGCTAGAATACCAAAAATTGCAATACCAATTAGCATACCAATCGTAGAGATGAACATCCAGCCGCTCGCCTTTGCTAATGTGTAGTTATATTTATTCGCTAAAATAGTTGGCATCCATGTGAAAATCCCATAATATCCGAAGTTTTGGATGAATGACATAATAATAAGACCAATTGTTGTTATCGTTACTTTTTTATTTGCAAATAACTTTCGAAGTGGAAACTTTTTCATTTGCTTTAGTTGCTCTGCCTCAGTAGTTGTTAAATTACCTTCAGCTTCTTTTTGTAACAATTCTTTTTTGTATCGTTGTTTTTGTTCCCATATTTTCGGTTCACTTAAACTTTTTCGGACATAGACAGCTAGTAGAGCGGGAATGAGCCCAAATAAGAAAACAGCTCTCCATCCAAAATGTGGAACGATAAATGCTGGTAGGAGTGAAGCGACTAGTACACCGAATTGCCATCCAAGTGCCACAACGGATGTTGCCTTTGCGCGCATTTCTTTCGACCATGTTTCAGTTACGATGGCCATTCCAATCCCGAATTCACCACCAACTCCCATTCCAACTAAAAAGCGAAGAATTAATAATTGCCAATAATCTGTTGCGAAATAGATGAGTGCTGTCGCGAGTGAAAATAGTAAGATTGTGAAGGCCATCGTACGGATACGCCCAAATAAATCAGCAATAAATCCAAATAAATAAGACCCGATTAGCATTCCTATTGTGGTAGCTAATGTTAAGTTTCCACCTTCAACAGGGCTTAAATGAAATTCTTTTAAAATGTAGACGAGTACGAAAGATAAGAGCAACATATCTAAACCTTCTGCTGCATACCCTAGCGCAGAACCAAATAATGTTTTATATCTTTTCTCTTTCGTCTCCTCTGTTGTTGATTGTACATCAGTAGTGACATTCATCATTACTCCTCCTCATTTTCTTTCTACAGTCGCTATGGAAGAATAACAAAAGGCCTTCTCACCTGATATGATGAGAAGGCCAAAAATTCATACGTATCCCTAAAAAAGGACATACGTATAGAGTATATTCCGACTTCCTTCTCAACCTCACGGGGTTGGGTTAAAGGACTGTATTATATTACTTTATTTTTAGCACTCTTCTATTACATTGTCAAATAATGAGGGAATTGTTATGTGTAAAATATTTCAAAAGATATTTCATTCTTCTTGACGCACACTTCATTATTTTTCCATAATAAAACTAACTCATATAAAAAGGAATGAATCAAAGATGCTAAATTTAGTACTTATGATGATTGAACGTGTCGGACTTATTGTTATTTTAGGATTTTTACTTTCTCATATTAAAACGTTCAGGCGCCTTCTTCATAAGCAAGATGGATATGTAGATAAGCTTAAGCTTATTTGTATTTTTTCAGTGTTTACAATTGTAAGCAATTACACAGGAATTGAAATTGCTGGGAATACAATTATGAAAGAAAATTGGCTACAAGGTGTTTCGTCATCTAGTACAATTGCGAATACACGTATTATGGGTGTTGGAATTAGTGGATTGCTTGGAGGTCCTATCGTCGGCATTGGAGTAGGATCGATTGCAGGTATTCACCGTTATATGCTTGGCGGGACGACAGCGCTAAGCTGTGCAATTTCGTCAATTTTAGCAGGTGTTATAACGGGGTATATTGGATATATTTTCAAAAAATACAATCGTGTAATTACGCCTAAATTTTCAGCGGTTTTAAGTGTGTTTATCGTTTCTTTAGAAATGATTATGATCCTATTAATTGTAGAGGATGGGAGTAGTATCGTGAAAACAATTGCGATACCAATGATCCTTGTAAATAGTTTCGGGAGTTTTATTTTACTTTCTATGATACAAGCTATTTTGCGTCAGGAAGAAAATGCGAAAGCCCTGCAAACGCATAAAGTATTACGAATTGCTGACAAAACATTACCATATTTTCGCCGCGGATTAACAGAAGATTCTTGTAAACATGTGGCACAAATTATTCACCGCTTTACGGGAACAGATGCGGTATCCTTAACAGATACAGAGAAAATATTAGCCCACGTTGGATTAGCATCAGATCATCATATTCCTTCACATAGTTTAATAACGGGTTTATCGAAGGAAGTGTTGAACACAGGAAAAATAATGAAAGCGAAGTCGCGTGAGGTTATTAATTGTCAACATGAAGGCTGCCCTTTGCAAGCGGCGATTGTTATTCCACTAACTTCACATGGGAATACAATTGGGACATTAAAACTGTATTTTAAGAATTCTAACCAGTTAAGTCGTGTAGAAGAGGAATTAGCAGAAGGGTTAGCAAAAATATTCTCTACACAACTTGAATTAGGTGAAGCGGAGTTGCAAAGTAAATTATTGCAAGATGCTGAGATAAAAGCATTACAAGCCCAAATTAACCCACACTTTTTATTTAATGCAATTAATACAGTATCAGCTTTATGCCGAACAGATGTAGAGAAGGCAAGGAAGTTATTATTACAGCTTAGCGTGTATTTCCGTTGTAATTTGCAAGGGGCACGCCAATTACTTATTCCATTAGAACAAGAGTTAAATCATGTACATGCATATTTATCTTTAGAACAAGCGAGGTTTCCAAATAAGTATGAAGTGAAAATGTACATTGAGGAAGAGTTAAAGACGACCTTAGTACCACCATTTGTACTTCAGTTATTAGTTGAAAATGCATTGCGCCATGCTTTTCCGAAAAAGCAATCGGTGTGCCAAGTTGAGGTACATGTGTTTGAAAGGGAGGAGATGGTTCATTTTGAAGTACAAGATAATGGGCAAGGGATTGAGAGTGAACGTTTAGGACAATTAGGAAAAATGGTAGTTTCATCAAAAAAAGGGACTGGAACAGCTTTATATAATATTAATGAACGACTTATCGGGTTATTTGGGAAAGAGACAATGCTTCAAATTGAAAGTGAATTAGAGCAAGGGACAAAAATCTCCTTCGTAATCCCGAAAAAAGTAGGGGAGGAAAAACGGAGTGTTAAAAGTATTAGTAGTTGACGATGAAATGTTAGCACGTGATGAATTGAAATATTTATTAGAACAAACAAAAGAAGTAGAAGTAGTTGGTGAGGCTGATTGTGTAGAAGATGCATTAGAAGAGCTAATGCAAAACAAACCAGATATTGTTTTCCTAGACATTCAGTTATCTGATGATAACGGATTTGAGATCGCAAATATATTAAAGAAGATGAAAAATCCACCTGCAATTGTGTTTGCGACTGCCTACGATCAATACGCATTGCAAGCATTTGAAGTAGATGCGTTAGATTACATTTTAAAGCCATTTGATGAAGAACGTATCGTACAGACATTAAAGAAATATAAAAAGCAAAAACAAATAAAATTAGAAACAAAACAAGAAGTAAAGAGTGTAGATGTAACGACGGAGATGCATAAACTAGCATTACCAATTGAGGAATCGATTGTACTTGTAAATATTGAAGATATTATATATGTAGGACTTGTGGACGGAAAAGTGACAGTAAAAACGATGAGGGAAACATATGTAACACACGATACGCTTGTAATTTTAGAAAAGAAGTTGCCGCAAGCAAGTTTTATGCGTGTCCATCGCAGTTTTATTGCAAATATTAATCATATTGCAGAAATACAACCGTGGTTTAACTCTACTTATAACTTAATTATGAAAGAAGGATCAAAAGTACCTGTTAGCCGAACATATGCAAAAGAACTCAAAAAGCTGCTTCGTATTTAAGAAGTAGCTTTTTGCATTTCATCTTCCTATTTTTGTAACTAATTTTGTATATTCGACGTTCTAATATGTAAACGCTTACAGTTTCGTTTGTATCTTATACAATAAAGGTACCAAATCGAAAGAGGTGGCCGAAATGAGTACGAAAAAAGTATATAGTTTCTTATCACAAGCATTCATATTTTCAGCTATTATGTTAGTTTCTAATATTATTGCAACACATTTACCAATTCCGATGCCTTCATCGGTGATCGGATTAGTCATTTTATTTAGCTTATTATGTTTAAAGGTTATTAAATTGGAGCAAGTTGAATCACTTGGAACAGCTTTAACGGGTATTATCGGATTCCTTTTCGTCCCATCAGGTATTTCAGTTATTAATTCTCTTGGTGTAATGGGACAATATTTTGTACAAATTTTAACTGTAATTGTTGTAGCAACAATTATTTTACTCGCTGTAACAGGGTTATTTGCACAATTCATTTTAGGAAAAGACGATAAAGAAACAAAAGATACGAAAGAATTGAAAGTAGTAAATAAAGGACGCAAGCACGGAAAAGTTGCGTAACCAATTTAGTATATATTGTTTGGAGGGAATGAACATGGCAAGCACAATGACTCCATATTTCGGAATTGTCGTTTCGTTGATCGCATACGGAATCGGAACGTTATTATTTAAGCATTCAAAAGGATTCTTCTTATTCACACCATTATTCGTAGCGATGGTATTAGGGATTGTCTTTCTAAAAGTAGGTAATTTTACTTTTGAAGAATATAATACTGGCGGAAAAATGATTAGTTTCTTCTTAGAGCCAGCAACAATCGCGTTTGCAATTCCATTATATAAACAAGTGGATAAGTTAAAAAAATATTGGTGGCAAATTTTATCGGCTATCGTAGTTGGATCTATTTGTTCAGTAATTGTCGTATTTATTGTTGCAAAAGCAATTGGTTTAGATACAGCAGTAATGAATTCAATGTTACCACAAGCAGCAACAACAGCAATTGCATTACCAATCTCTGAAAGTATTGGTGGTATACCAGCAATTACATCATTTGCAGTTATTTTTAACGCAGTTATTGTATACGCATTAGGAGCATTATTCTTAAAAACATTTAGAGTAAAACATCCAATTGCAAAAGGTTTAGCGCTTGGAACAGCAGGTCACGCATTAGGAGTGGCAGTAGGAATTGAAATGGGTGAAGTAGAGGCAGCTATGGCAAGTATTGCTGTAACAGTAGTTGGGGTTGTAACAGTCGTTGTCATACCGATGTTTATGCCATTCATTGGCTAGTAAAACTTACTTGAAAAAATGAGAAAAGCAAGCTATTTGTAGGACAGATTTCTACTGATAGCTTGCTTTTTATGTTACAGTAGTGGTAAGACCTATTTTAACAAAATGTAAGTTTCCTTAAATCTTCATTAATACTGTGTAGAATACGTTTTGAATTAGGTCATTGTATTGTAAAATAAGAAGTAAGCTACTATAGGGTCTGCTAAGGGAGACATATAATAAGCTTATAAAAATCTTCATATGAATGAATAATTAAAGGTAGAGAATAGAGAAAAAATCTACTTATTAACGTTTTACTTTATAGGACAGGAGAGAGTACTCGTCGATTATGCAAATAAAAAACCTGTTTCAAAGCAAAGGATTTCAGAGGTTACTCGTATTAGTAATACTTGCTCTCGTGTTATACGGGCTGCAAAGTATGTTGAATTTAATTTTAATTACGTTTATTCTTACGTATTTAATGGATCGATTTCAAAAGTTTATTTCCCGCAAATTAGATCATTTCATGCCCATTAATCGAAAACTCATTATAGCATTTCTATATGTCATGTTAATTGGCGGAATTGCTATTACGCTATTTAAATATTTACCAGTATTAACGATACAAATTTCACAATTAATTTATCAATTTAACGTATTTTTAAGAAATCCACCAGATAGTGAATTAATTAAGTATGCAGTTAATGCTGTCAATCATATGGAACTGTCGAAGTATGTAGGACAAGGCGTAGACATTTTGTATAAATCGATTACGAATGTTGGAAAATTTGGCCTTCAAGTGTTACTTTCTTTAATTTTAAGCCTATTTTTCTTATTGGAGAAAGCCCGTATCGTTGCATTTACTGCAAAATTTAAAGAAAGCCGACTTGCAATTTTCTATACTGAAATTGAGTACTTCGGTAAGAAATTTGCACGTTCATTCGGAAAAGTAATCGAAGCACAATTTTTAATTGCAGTTGTTAACTGTGTTCTATCCGTTATTGCACTATGGATATTAGGATTCCCGCAATTATTAGGTTTAGCGTTAATGATCTTCTTACTCGGTTTAATTCCAGTAGCTGGGGTTATCATTTCGTTATTCCCGCTTTGTATGATTGCTTACAATATCGGCGGTATTATGTACGTTGTTTATATTTTAGTTATCGTAACAGTCATTCATGCGCTTGAAAGTTACGTGTTAAATCCGAAGTTTATGTCGCAAAAAACAAACTTACCGATTTTCTATACGTTTATGGTATTAATCTTCTCAGAACACTTCTTAGGTGTATGGGGATTAATTATCGGTATTCCAATCTTCATTTTCTTATTAGATGTCTTAGATGTGACAAGTGATGAAATGGAGAAGGAAGTCGGGAAAAAATAAAGTGAAGTAAGAAAAAGCATCGATGTTCGGTGCTTTTTCTTTTATAACATGATGTTCCTTATGCCATACTGTAAGAAGAACATAGAATAGGGGTGAAAGAATGGCTGTAAATGAAAAGGTAGAGTTAGCTACATTTGCTGGAGGATGCTTCTGGTGTATGGTTTCGCCATTTGAAGAGATGGAAGGGATTATAAAAGTTGTTTCTGGCTATACGGGTGGTCATAAAGAGAATCCAACATATAAAGAAGTATGTTCAGAAACGACGGGACATTATGAGGCAGTACAAATTACATTTGACGCAAATAAAATGCCGTATGAGGAGTTATTAAATATATATTGGAGACAAATTGATCCGACCGATGTAGGTGGACAATTCCACGACCGCGGACAGTCTTACGAAACAGTAATTTTTTATCATAATGAAGAGCAACATAAAAAAGCAGAGGCCTCAAAAGCAGATCTTGCAAAGAGTGGCCGCTTTTCAAAGCCAATTGCGACAAAAATATTACCAGCTACTACGTTTTATCCGGCTGAGGAATACCATCAAGGATATCATAAGAAAAATACATTTCGCTACGAGTTATACCGTAAAGGCTCGGGACGAGATGCTTTTATTAAGCAACATTGGCCGAAGGATAATGCTCATTTAAAAGAAAAACTAAATGAGATGCAGTTTTATGTAACGCAGGAAAATGGTACAGAACCACCATTTCGAAATGAGTATTGGAATCATAAAGAAGAGGGTCTTTATGTAGACATTGTTTCAGGAGAACCGTTATTTACTTCTTTAGATAAGTTTGATAGTGGGTGTGGATGGCCTAGTTTTACGAAGCCAGTTATGTCAGCTAGTGTGAAAGAAAAAATGGATGTGAGTCATAATATGACGCGTACAGAAGTGAGAAGTAAGGAAGGAGATTCACATCTTGGGCATGTATTTCCAGACGGTCCAGGACCAAATGGACTTCGTTACTGTATTAATTCTGCAGCCCTTCGATTTATTCCAAAAGAGGAATTAGAGAAAGAAGGATATGGTGATTTTCTAGTCTTGTTTGGAAATAAAAAATAACCTCGCTAACTGCGAGGTTATTTTTTGTTATTTTGCTTTTTTCTTTTTAAATTTGCTTAATACTTCATAAACGATTGGAACAATAAGAAGTGTTAATAACGTTGAACTTGTTAATCCACCAATTACGGTTACACCAAGTCCTTTAGAAATTAAGCCGCTACCTTCAAACCCTAATGCAAGCGGGATAAGAGCCCCAATCGTTGCAATTGCAGTCATTAAAATCGGACGAAGGCGTGTTGCACCAGCTTCTAATAAAGCTTCGCGTGTTGATAGACCTTCATTTTCTTTATGAATAACTCGGTCGATAAGCACGATTGCGTTTGTTACAACGATACCGATTAACATAAGCGCACCAATCATTGCAGAGACACTTAACGTTTCACCAGAGATTAATAAGGCAACAAGAGCTCCGATAATTGTAAATGGTAGCGAGAATAAAATTGCGAATGGTGCAAGGGCACCGCCAAATGTAACGACAAGAACGAAGTATACAATGGCAATCGCAGCTAACATCGCTAAACCAAGTTGCTTAAATGATTCTTCAATATCTTTTGTAACGCCGCCCATAGAAACATCTACGCCAGAAGGAAGCTCCATTTTATCTACTTCTTTTTGAACAGCGGCAGATGCTTTTGAAACGTCATCAGATGTAAGTTTTGCACTTACTTCCGCATAAACACGGCCATCGCGGTGTTTCACTGTATTTGAAGTTTCCCCTTCTTTTACAGTCATCACATCTTTCACAGCCACTTCATTACCAAGTGGTGTTGTAAGTTTTCGATTTGTTAAGTCATCGATTGTTTCATAATTTTGTTTTTCAGCCTCTACATATACATTGACGTCTTTACCGTCTTTTTTAATTGTTGTCAGAACAGGGCGATCATGTTGATTAGAAAGTCCCATTCCAATTTGCGCCGCCGTTAGACCCATTTTACTCAGCTTTTCCTGATCTGCGACTAAAGTGTACTCTGCGTATGTTTTTGCAATACTAGAGTCTATATCTTTTAAGTCTTTGTTTTTCTTCATTATGTTTTGAATATCTTTTACGACAGGCTTAATGTCTTCCGAGCTATCTCCGTAAACGTATAGTTTAATTTCGTTACTACCGCCACTTGCTCCGAAATCTTGGTTTTTCCATTCGCCTTTTCCAGACATCTTCTGTAAATCTTTAACGACCTGTTCTTTCTCTTTTTCGAAGTTTTTCGTGTCGTTATCATATTGCACGAAGAACATTGCCTGGTTTGATTGACCAGGACTCATTGGGTTTTCGCCACCTAATGAGAATTGAATTGTTTTGACGTCTTTATTATCTTGGAAGTGCTTCTCAGCTTTCGTTGCAATTTTTTCAACGTCTTCTAACGTTTGACCTGGTTCAGGATTATACGTTGTAATGATCATTTTTTCTTCTTCAGATGGTAAGAAACTTACACCGATAACTGGAACAAGCGCAAGACTACCAACTAATAGAAGGACAGCGATACTTGATGTAATAATTTTATGATTTAAAGCCCATGCAAGTATGCGTTTATAAATGTTTGCTAATTTACTTGGTTTTTCTTCATGATGTACCTCTTTTTCCCTCATGCTCTCTTTTTTAAATAAAGAGTGAGCTAGCATTGGTACGATTGTAACTGCCACTAGTAACGATGCTAATAAAGCGAAAACGATAGTTAAGGCGAATGGTAAGAACATTTCACCAATCATACCTTTTACTAGTCCAAGTGGTAAAAATACTGCAATTGTTACGATGGTAGAAGACATAATCGGGATAAACATTTCTTTCGTAGCTTCACGAATTAAATCTTTTCCGCGCAGCTTCTCTTCTGATAATGACATACGTCGGTAAATATTTTCAATAACAACAATGGAGTCATCCACAACGCGCCCGATAGCGACTGTCATTGCTCCGAGTGTCATAATGTTAAGCGTAATATCCATTTGCTTTATAACTAATACAGCAATTAATAAAGAAAGTGGTATGGAAACGACAGAGATTAATGTTGTTCGGATATTTCGTAGGAACAGCATAATAATAACAATCGCAAAGATAGCGCCGAAAATAGCTTTGCTCAGCATTGTTTCTACTGATTTCTCAATCGGTGCACCTTGGTCAAATGTTGAAATAATCTCTAAGTCTTTATATTTTTTCTCAAGCTCTTTGACTTTATCTTTTACTGCATTTACAACATCAACTGTATTCGCATCAGCAGCTTTTACAATTTGAATTCCAATTGCTTCTTTTCCATTTGTTCGAGAAATAGATTCAGCTTTTCCGACTTCTTTAATGTCAGCAATTTCGTCTAACGTAACTGTGGGAATCCCGTTCATAGCGGCTGGATTCATTTGCGACGTTTGTGCACCAGCCCCAGGGTTTTGACTACTTTGACCGCTCGGTGAGGAAGGAACAGCTGGGATTTTCAATTCTTTTAATGCTTTCATTGTTGTAATATTGCCATCTACAACAACTGATTTTTCTGTGTCTTTAAATGTATATAAACCAAGTGGTAAAGATACGTCCGATCCTTTAATTACATTTTTTACAGTATCTTCACTTAAACCTAATTCTTTCATCTTATCTTTCTTGAAGACAAGTTGTACTTCATCTACTTGTTGACCTGAAATTTGAACAGATGCAACACCATCAAGTCCTTTTAATCCTGGAACAACATTTTTTTCGACATTTTCAGTTAAGGTAGCTAAAGATTCATTTTTACTTGCTACGCTTAATGAAATAACAGGAAAGGCATTGAAGTTTAAACGTGAAACTTTCGGATCCTTTACGCCTTCTGGCAGTTTTACATTTGCGAGTGCTTCTTTAATTTCTGTTTCAGCCTTTTCCATGTTTTTATCAAAATCATATTCTACTTGCATAGAAGATGCATTTTGAAAAGATGATGAACTAACAACGTTTACACCACTTAAATTTTGCAGTTGCTCTTCCATCGGTTTTGAAACCTTATCCGCTACTTCTTCTGGTGTAGCACCAGGATAAACCGTGGTTACTGTTACAACAGGTGTTGTAATATCAGGAATTGTTTCCAGCTTCATGTTCAGCCCAGAATAAATACCTGCAATGGTAACAATAATGGTTAGTAGCCAAACTGCGAACTTATTTTTTAACGAGAAATTAATGATTTTGTTCATGTTTGCGCTCCCTTTGTATTGTATTGACCAACTGGTCAGTCTAATACATAATATAACTGACTGATTGGTCAGCCGTCAATGAAAAGGGATGGTATAATACATTCATAATAAGATGCGAGATTAAATTTAGGAGAGACATGATATGAAAGAAAAAGAGCGTTTAATTATAGAGATGGCTATGAAGTTATTTGCGACTAAGGGTGTAAATGCGACATCAGTACAGGAAATTGTGACCGCTTGTGGCATATCTAAGGGAGCTTTTTATTTATACTTTAAATCGAAAGAAGAGCTTTTATTAGCAACACTTCGATATTACTATGACAAGATTCAAAATAAAATGATGGATATTGATAAAGAATCATTATTACCACGTGAAAAATTTGCAAAACAATTGCATTGCCAGTTTAACGATATACAAAAGCATAAAGAATTTATTATTATGCATGCGAGGGAAAATGCGATTCCTTTTAATAAAGAAGTGGAAGAGTTTATGATGCGGATGAAGTTAGAGTCTCATGCATTTTATCGAAATAGTTTATTGTCCATTTATGGTGAAAAGGTTATACCCTATTTATTGGATTTAGTAATTATGGTAGAAGGTATATGCCGCGGATACTTGGAATTAATTATTTTACAGGCGCCAGAAATTGACTTATCGTATGTCTCAACTTTTATTTTAAAAAGGATAGATCATTTAGTAGGAGGGCTTGTAGAATCTGCGGAGAAACCTGTTTTGCATGAAGAAAGGCTTGGGGAGTTTCTTTGTAAATCAGAACTTATTAAGGAGCAGGTTAAGGAACATTTTTTAAAAGAGATTATTGTATTTAAGCGAACTTTAGCTGATCAATTAGAGGATGAGGAATTGCTTGTTACATTGGATGTTTTGGAGGCAGAAATGAGAATGCAAAATCCAAGAATTCCAGTTATCCAAGGGATGTTGTTTAATTTAGAGGCATATCCAGCTTTAAAAGAGTTTCGTTTGAGACTTATGGGCTATTACAATATAAAAAGGTAACAATGATAGTTTTCATTGTTACCTTTTTTATTATTTAGGTCTTTCATCTGAATTCACTAGCTTAGAAGTATCGAAATTCCGTATTTCATTAGAGAAGTTAGTTAATCTTTGTTCGTAATCTTGTTTATTAGTAATCGGTTCAGTTGTTGCTAATTGTTTTACAATCCAATCATTTATATATCTGTAATAATGCGTTTGATCAGACATATAATTAGAAATATTATACGTAACTTCTTTTTGATCTTGGAAATCATAGAGTTTTACATTTTTTAGTTGTGCTAATTTAGTGTATACTTCTTTTTTAAATAACATATTTTCCTTTGTATGCTTTGGGTCGTTTTTATCCATAACTACGTGATATGTTACTGGATATGGCGCATAGAAAAATATAAACTGTACTTCTGGGTTTTGTTTGACAAGTTCAATAATATTAGAATCAAAAGATTTAAGCATTTGTTCATGATACCAACCATCGCTGATTGATTGATTGATGAGGTGTTCCGTCAACAACCCTTTTAGCTATATCTACTGAGAATTTTGGCTCGTCATCTCCAAATTTGTATAGCCAATGGGGATCCTGTGGAGATTTTGTTGGATCTAATTTTAATTTCATATTCTGTAATGCTACTTTTCGAGAATACGGGCTAATTAAATATTGGATATCATTCAACTTATTTGTATCATACATGTAAGTTGGAAATGGTGAAGCACCTTCTGATACCCATTCAGGTTTTTCAGAGAATGAATATAAATTAAGCTCCCAAATAACATTTTTAACAGTTTTTGAATGAGTAGCTAACTGGGCTGTCATATTTTGTTCCCTAGCTGTTGAACCTGGAAGAGAGCCATTAAAGCTGTTAGTATGAAGTAATTTATTAGCGTCAGGTTCAAGGAAATTTCTTCCCATAGAAGTCCCTACAAATAAGGTATCATAATCCATATGTTTAATAAGTCCAGGCATTTGATAGCGTTCAGTAGCATAAAAATAATCGTTCTTCTTAAATTTATATACATACAATGGGTCAAGCTTATAAACAATAGAGCAAACTATTCCAGATAAAATGAAAAGGAATATAATAAACCAACATATAAAACGTTTATACATATTTTTCACCTACGGTTATTAGAAATTAAAGTATAAGAATGAACTTACACGATTTAAATACATCAAAGAAAGTATAAACATGCTAGCTAATGCAAGAGCATAAATCGGTTTTGGATGGAAAGATTCTAATTTTTCTATAGAATTTTTTGTAAATAATACAATAGCGATTCCAATTGCTAGGTATAAAATAGTTTGGAAGTTAAAATGATCACCAGTCACTTGGAACGGGAATAAATTAAATTATCCATTATAGACACACCAGTTAATGTTTCTGGACGGAATTGAATAAGTGCTGTTTGGATGTGTAAGTAATTTACGTTGAACATGCGATTTAACATAGTTAATGCATCTTCTACAGAAGTAGCTCTGAAGAAAACCCATGTTACATGTACAAATCCCATTGTTAAAATCCAAGCAATTAATTTAGGCATTTTTCCACCCAAGTTTTTAAATAATCGATGTATTACAATAGCTAATCCGTGTAAAACGCCCCAAATAACAAACGTCCATCCAGCGCCATGCCAAATTCCACTTATAAGAAAAATTGTAAATAAATTTAAACAAGTACGAATTTGCCCTTTTCGACTCCCACCTAATGGAATATATACATATTGAGTGAAAAATCGTCCTAATGTCATATGCCAACGTCTCCAAAAATCTTGAATACTTAAAGATTTATAAGGAGAAAAGAAGTTAATTGGTAGTATAATGTTGAATAACAACGCTGCACCTATTGCCATATCACAATATCCACTAAAATCAAAATACAGTTGTAATGTATATGCAAGTGATGAAACCTATGCATCGGTCGTAGATAGTTGATTTACATTGCTAAAGCCAAAATCAGCCCATTGTGCTAGTGAATCAGCAATTACTACTTTTTTAGTAAGACCAATCCCGAATATGTAAAGTCCTTTTGTAATATTTTCAATGCTCGGACTTCTTTTAGATTCATCTTGAAATTGAGGGAGGACCTTACTATGATGGACAATGGGTCCTGCAATAAGTTGCGGGAAAAACGTTACGAACAAGCAAAAATCAATAAAATTAAACTTTGTTAATTCCCTCTTATAACAATCTACTAAAAAACCTATCTTTTGGAAGGTAATAAAACTAATGCCTAAAGGCAGTAATAACTTTAATAAAGGTACATCAGTTCCAAATAGGGTATTTATATTATCTAAGAAGAAATCAGAGTATTTAAAGTATCCCAATAATGAGATGTTAAATACTAAAACAACTATTAAAAATACTTTTCGAGTTTTTTGATTAATTTTTTGTATAATTTGTTGGCCTATAAATGCGTTTGTAAATAATGAAACCCCTATTAGTAATAAGTATTTCACCTCAAAATATGCATAAAAGTATAGGGACATACCTACTAAAAAAAGTTTCGCGAAATTTTCGTTAACTTTTTGCAATAGGAAATATCCAATTACTGCTATAGGTAAGAATAAAAGCATAAATTCAAAAGAATTAAAAAGCATAATATGGCCCCCAGCATTAATAAAATCTTACTCTATAAAAAACGTGACAACAGAACAAGATGTTGTCACGCAAAGTATAGTATAGCATAAAATATGGATAAAAATCTTATGTCTATTAATTTTTATCTTGAGACCATTCTTCTACATTCCAAACTTTTGTAATCCAATCTTCATAGAAGTCCGGTTCGTGACATACAAGGAGGATTGTTCCTTTATATGCTTTCATAGCCTTCTTAAGTTCCGCTTTCGCTGTAACATCAAGATGGTTTGTCGGCTCATCAAATAGTAGCCAGTTACTTTCTTCACCCATTAGTTTACATAAACGAACTTTTGCTTGTTCTCCACCACTTAATTGACTTAATGGGCGAGAAATATGTTCATTTTTTAATCCGCATTTTGCTAACATCGCACGAATTTGATGCTGGTCTAGGCCAGGGAATGTATTCCATACATCATCAATTGGTGTTATATTGTCCGCTTTAACTTCTTGCTCAAAGTATGCAGGCTCTAAGAAGTCACCAAGGCTTGTTTTACCGCTTAAAGGTTTAATTTTACCTAAGATTGTTTTTAGTAATGTTGATTTACCAACACCGTTACATCCAACAATAGCAATTTTTTCACCACGTTCGATGGTCATTGATAGCTTTGGTAGTAGCGGATGTGTATATCCGATTTCTACATTTTCACCTTCAAAGACGAAGCGACTACTTGCGCGACTTTCTTTAAATGAGAATTCAGGTTTAATTGCTGTTTCCGGGCGATCAATAAGTTCCATACGATCAAGTTGTTTTTGACGACTCTTTGCACGACCTGTTGTTGAATAACGAGCTTTGTTCTTTGCAATGAAGTCTTCTTGCTTTTTGATAAACTCGCGCTGTTTTTCATAAGCGTTTATATGTTGATTTTTATTGATTTCTGCTAGCTCTAGGAATTTTTCATATGTTGCTGTATAACGCGTCATTTTTGTAAATTCTAGATGGAAAATAACATCAACACATTTATTCATAAATTCCGTATCATGGGAAATCAACAGGAACGCATGTGGGTATTCTTTTAAATAATTTGTTAACCAATGAATATGTTCAACGTCTAAATAGTTGGTAGGTTCATCAAGTAATAATACTTCTGGTTGTTCAAGTAATAGCTTTGCAAGCAATACTTTTGTACGTTGTCCACCACTTAGTGCTGAAACATCACGATCTAAACCAATTGCATCAATTCCAAGACCACGTGCAGCCTCTTCAATTTTCATATCTAGTAAATAGAAACCGCCCGCTTCAAGTGCATCTTGTATTTCTGCCATTTGCTCAAGAAGTTCTTCTAGTTCTTCTGGTGTAGCAGTTCCCATTTTTTCTGTAACTTCATTTAAAGCTTTTTCCTTTTCAAATAGCGGTAAAAATGCATCCGCTAGTACGTCACGAATTGTACGTCCAGGCGTTAAAACTGTATGCTGATCTAAGTAACCGTAATGTGTGCCCGGTGTCCATTCTACACGACCTTGGTCATGAATAAGCTGACCAGTAATGATATTCATGAATGTTGATTTACCAACACCGTTTGCACCAACTAATCCAACGTGCTCACCTGCTAGTAATCGCATAGATACATCTTTAAATAATGTACGATCGCCAAATGTATGTCCTAATTTTTCAACTGTTAATAAGCTCATAGTATCCTCCGTCCAACTTGAAATAGTACCTTGAATCATGATACTAAATTCTTTCATGTAATGCCATCATTTCAAAATGTATATTTTTTCAAAAAGAGGGTTGTATTAATTTTCTGAAAATATATAATATAATTGAACAGTGGTTAATTAAATGTGTGAGGTATGAAATATGTCGCCAAGGAAAGCAGTTAAACAAGAACTAACAAGAGAAATGATTATGAATGTAGCTAGGGAGCTATTTATAGCACAAGGATATCAATATACTTCAATGCGCAAAATTGCAACAGAACTTGGATATAGCCATGGTTCGATTTATTATTATTTTAAAAACAAAGCAGAGCTATTTTACGCAATGGTGGAACAGGATTTTCAATTATTAAATAAAAAGTTAGATGAAATTTGTAATCAAAAATTATTGAGAGAAGAGCAACTAAGAGCAGTTTTATTCGGTTTTATTGAATTTGGCCTAAGAAATCAGAGTCATTATGAAATTATGTTTTTAATTAAAGATGCCGAATTAAAAGAGTGTTTGGCAAATAGTCCTAATGTTAGCTATGAAAAATTTGCGAAGGTTATTTCTTCTTTATGTGATGGAAAAGTAAATGCGACGATAATATGGTCTATTTTTTTATCATTACATGGATTTGTAGCACATTATTGCAGAAGTGGCCAAACGTTTGAAGAACTACAAGGTTTGGCTAAGATACATGTAGAGTTTATTTCAAAATCGCTTCTTATGTAAGTGATTTTCTTTTTAACATTAATTGAACAGTGGTTAATTAATTTAGGAGGGGATTTATAATGAAAAAGGCTTTAGTATTAGGTGCTTCTGGTTCAATGGGTTATGCAATTGTAAACGAATTATGTAGCCGAGGTATTTATGTAGTTGCTTTTGCAAGAAATAAGGAGAGATTAGGTGCATTATTTTCTGGGAACAAACATGTAGAATTTGTAGCAGGCGATGTATTTATACAAGAGGATATAATGAATGCTGCTAAAGGTGTTGATATTATATTTCATGCTGTAAATATTCCATATTCAAATTGGGAGAAACAGCAAGAGAAATTATTAATAAACATATTAGAGGTATCGAAACATTACGGTATCAAACTAGGAATAGTTGATAATATTTATGCATATGGAAGTCAAGGGGAAGGGCTTGTAAAAGAAGATGCTAAAAAGAGACCACACACAAAGAAAGGGAAGATTCGTTTACAACTTGAAGAGATGGCAAAACAAGCTAATGTACAAATGTTCATTGCTCATTTCCCAGATTTTTATGGTCCAAATGCAGAAAGCACACTTGTCCATCATACATTAAAGGGAATACTTGCAAATAAGATGTCTAGCTTTGTTGGAGATAAAAAGATTGCTCGTGAATATATCTTTATACCAGATGGTGCAAAAGCCATGGTTGAATTAGCTTTACATGATGAGGCCTATGGACAAACTTGGAACATACCAGGTTATGATGTCATTACAGGTGAGGAAATGATTCAACATATACGGGAATTAACGGGTTATACCAAACGAGTAATAACTGTAAAAAGAAGAATGATCCAGTTCATTGGTTTGTTTGATAAGCAGATGAAAGAATTTGTGGAAATGCTATATTTGACGGAAAAACCAGTTATATTAAGTGGAGAGAAATGTATTGGAGAGTTACCAAAAACTTCTTATTATGATGGGTTAAAAGAAACAATTAGGTATATGCAAAAAAGATGTAAATAAAGAAGTTAAGTTCCTTTTCATGATTTTGAAAAGGAACTTAATTTTATATTACCTTTTTACCTAATTTTTGTTTTATAAACCCTAAAACGAATCCACGTATTTGAGGATCAATTACAATTCCGATTATACCGTATAGTATACCAGTAAGAGTTAAAGCAACTAATGGTGGTAAGTTGATTAATGCAATTCGGTATATACCGTAACTAATAATAAAGGCTAAGGAATTAAATATAATTCCTTTAACTAATAATTGCATGCCTTTACGAATAAAGAGGGTAAATCCGATTAATAGTGTAATTTCGGTAAGAATAGCTGCGACAGCTGCCCCCATCATTCCATATTTACTACCTAATACAATATAACCTATGATGGCAACAACTAATCCAATAGTCATTGTTGTTGCACGTTTCCATTGCTGGCCAATCGTTGTTAAATTATCGGCTAGTGGATAGTTAATTGATTGTAAAATAACCATAAACGCTAGAATAGCAAGAGCGTCACCGGCGGGAGCGTATTCTTCTCCTAATAAACTAACAATCCAGAAACTTGGATCAGCAATAAAGGGGATAGAAATTCCCATTCCTAAAAAAGACATAAGTTTTAATTCAAAACTTGATAATTTTCTATGTTCTTCAATATTTTTCTCATTACCAAAAGCAAAAAGCCTTGGATAAAAGGCAGCTGCAATTACCCCAGGTATTTGATATAGTACAGCAGGTATTTTAGATGCAGCACCAAAGAATCCAACTTGATTATACGTTGAAACCTTTTCTAATATAATAGGGCCCAATTGTGGTAAGAGCATAATGATGATTCCATTGATTGTGAAAATAAGTAGTTGATCTAAAATGCCTTTGTCCCAACCCTTATGGACTTTCGTATAACGTACTGTCATTATAAAGGCGATAACACCTGTTACAAGACTAGATACCCCGTACATGGCAGCAACCATCATAAGTGACCATTGGAAAGACATCCCTAGTAATAGGGCAGCAGCAGCTGTTACACCTTGTAGTACAGAAATAATAGCTGTAAATTGCATGCGTTCTGTTACTTGGAAGTAAGCCATTCCAACACCTTGTAAGGTTGCTCCGAACATTGTTGGTAGAACAACCCAATATACCATCGCACGTAAGTAAGCATCGGGATAGAAGAACTGGGCAAAAATAGCGAAAAGTACAGAAATTACGATAGCTAATATTAAACGAATACGTAAATAACTACTTATTAGCACGCTAATATTAGCATCGCTTCTCGTTCCTTCACGCATAAACGTATGTGTCAAACCTGCATCTGTAAAGTAACAAATAACAGCTGAAACTGCTAACGCAGTTGTAAACATACCGTAATCACTTGGAGAAACATATCTTGCAAAGAAAATTGTTGCAATAGCCAGTACAAAACGGACAGTAATGTTTCCTACAAAGAGGTAGGATGCGTTTTTTAAAATTTTATTTGTTTTCATGAGAAAAGACCTTTCTATTCTTTAGGATCTCGTTAGTTCGTCCTATTTGTAATTTGATCTGTTTACAGAAAGAGAGAGTAGAATTAAATTTTTGGTTTAAGAAAACAGAAATTTAATTCGTACAAACCAAAGCATTGCATATAGTTTTTTACTACGCTTTCCATTCTTTGAATAGATTTTACGGCAATATTTCTTGATATCTTTTTTGATTAATTGAACTTGTGATTTATCTAATTGAGAGTTTCCCTTAATATATATACAAGCGTTATTGATGACTGTATAAGGGAATAAATAAGTCTCAAGAATCTCAATAAGTGACTGAGGGTCTTTTGTAATGAAATCTTGAGATTTATTATGTACCCAGTCCTTCATACGATTGAATATTTCTAGCTCTTTTGTCGTTTTTAATTCATAATCTTTATATTTTGAAGAAAGATTTCCTTCTGATAAGATTCTATAATAAGTTAAGTATTCATCAACATAACATACATTTGTTACACTCATAAGTTTAAATAAAAACTCCAAATCTTCGCCCCAACTACATCCTGGTGTAAAACGAATGTTATGATCCATTACGATGGATCGTTTGAAAATCCAAGTACTTGTTTGAGCAACAACTTGATGTGTTAGGAATGCTCTTGCCATATCACCTTTAATAAAGTTTGTTGTATGTTCAACTTTCTCGCCTGTTTCTTCGTAGAAATTCATATAACCACAATAGCACGCGTCTATGTTGTTTTTATGTATACTTTCGACTTGCTTCTCAATTTTAGTTGGATGCCATAAGTCATCACTATCAAGGAAAGCAATATATTCTCCACTAGCGTTTTCAATTCCTGTATTACGAGCTACCGAAACGCCTTGGTTTTTTTGATGAACGTATTTTACTTGCCCTGGGTATTTTTCAGCAAGATTTTTTACGATAGAAGGTGACTGATCTTTACTTCCATCATCTACAATTACAATTTCGATGTTTTTATATGTTTGATCTAGTATTGACTGCATCGTTTCTTCAATATATTTTTCTGTGTTATACAGAGGTATGACAACAGAAACAAGTTGCTTTTGTTCCATCATAGAATTTTTATCTCCTCAAGTTTTTTATGTCTTGCATCATATATACAAGCCTTTTGAAAGGAAGAAGATTACAAGAACATCTGTATAAGTTTAACGCATATAAACTTTGTAAATCAACTTTCTATTAAAAAGGTGGCGGGAAATGAGATTCTTATGGTTAATTCTCGTATTTTAAACAGTTTTAACATGTCTAGTGCATATAAATTCTTATTCATACCATTTTAACTTATTAGTAAGTAGGATATATTTATTGTAAGGATTGTGAAGGCGAATAAATTATTATTGAGAATAAAAAACCTCTTAATTTTTTGAAATAAATTAAGAGGTTTTTTATATTAGCTTTAAAATATTAGGTTAGTCTTTATCTGGCTCAGTTGCATTTAATTTTTGCTTTAGTAACGCATAATCTTGCGTTAATGTTACAAGTTGATGATGTTGTTTAGAAATTTTTCTTGTTAGGTCAAAAATTAAGATGAAACAGAATAATAGTCCAAATAAGAATAAAATGGAAGGAGGATATTCTACTTTTAATAGTTTTCCAATCCAGTTTATAATTTTATCGGTAGAACTTAAAATAGCCATTGCAATACAAACGAAAATCCATAAAACAGCATATTTTGTTTCTAAAGTTCCACGGCGAATGGAATTAATAATTAATAATAATAATAATAAAATAAAGATGAATGAAAAGGTAATTATAGGCATTTATTATCAACCTTTCACGATTTTTTGCATCAATATAGCAAGACTTACCTTAATCATGTAATATGCAGATTTAAAAGGTGTAATGGAAGATTGTCCACCTTGTCGCTCTTGCATATTTACAGATATTTCATTAATGCGAAGTTTTTTCTTTTTTAAATGAATAAGAACTTCTGGTTCTGGATAATCTTTTGGATAGTTGTGTGCAAAAATTGTAATTACTTCTCGATTGATAGCACGATATCCAGAAGTTGGATCCATAAATGTCTGTTTTGTTAGTATTTTCAATAGGGCAGTAAAATAAAAAATACCGATCCTTCTGGAAATACTACCTTTATATGCTGTTTTTTCTGTAAAACGTGACCCTAGCACCATATCGCATTCATCTTCAGCAATCGGCTTTATAATTTTATATAAATCATCTGGATTATGTTGTCCATCAGCATCGAACTGAATCGCAATATCATATCCGTTCTCATATGCGTATTTATATCCAGTTTGTACAGCTGAGCCAATACCTAGGTTATATGGTAAATTCACAAGGTGAACAGGAAAATCTTTTACGATTTGAGCTGTTTTATCGTGTGATCCATCATTAATAACGCAAATGCTTAATCCTGTAAAATGCTGTTTTAGTTTTAATAATCTTGTTAATGTATCTGCAATTGCTTCTTCCTCGTTATACGCTGGAATAATAATTAACGTTTGTGGTATTGAAATTGGTACTTCAATAGTCATTACCGCACCATCCCTTATATACTTAATCATATTATGGTTATTTTAAAACGAACTTTATTTAATATACCATTAATAGTATAACAAAATAAAGGAAAAGCTGGTGCATGATTTTGGAGAACAGATCGAGAATAAAATGGTGATAGGTGGTATTTTATATAAAAAAATACATGCAAGGAAGAAAAAACCCATGCATGTATATAGAAGAGTATTGTATTAAATATTCCAAGGTTTATTTAAAGTTAAAACCTCAGCCATTTCTTTGCTTTTTAAACGTCCTTTTTTTCTATTTTCCGCGCGTTCTGAACCGGTTGTGTGTAACCAATGTTCTTCCTCAGTTTCAGGAAGTACTTGTGGTACGGACGAAGGTTTTCCATCTTTTATTGCCACAAATGTAATGAAGCAAGTAGCGGCAATTCTACGCTCGCCTGCTAATAAATTTTCTGCGATTACTTTTACGAAAACTTCCATTGAAGATTTCCCTGTATAACATACAAATGCTTCATAACAAACAGAATCAGCTTGGTGAATTGGAGTTAAAAAATCGACTGAATCAATAGATGCTGTTACGCAATGTTTACGACTATGTCTTGCAGCCGCAATTGAAGCAATACTATCAATTTCTGCTAATAATTTCCCTCCAAAAAGTGTTTGGTGATTATTTAAATCGTTAGGAAAAACACGTGTTGTCTTAATTGCTTTAGATTCTCGCATGAATTTCTTTTCCATATATTCAGCCCCTATAGTCTGTTTTCAATCAGAATAATATGTGTAAGCGGAGTACTCATATTAGATATTTAATATGAAGTAAAGTGTATTCCAAAAGAGGAGTATTTAAACTTCTGTATTTGTATTCATGTAACTGAAAGAAAATTTATTTTATCTAAAATGTAGTGTAAAAGAGGATTCGCTTACATTGCAAGAAAAAAGTAATGACTATGTATTTGTCATAGAAATTCTCTATCAGCCGTGTATCCATTCATGATAGAATCATTTTGTTATGAATGGAAATAGAGGTGCAATGGACATATGAATCATATACAAACAAATTTTTCATCTTTCTTCAATAAAACTACAATCGGTGCAATGCTCGCATTTTTTGTTTATAGTTGTTGGACAGCTTTTGAGACAAGTAAGCAATTTTTTGGAGGAAGTACAACAAGTGTAACAATTATATTAGCAATTTTTGTCATACTCATTTTGTTAGTGGCATCAATTCTACAATATCGTTTTACAGATAAACAATTTCTTATTTTTCTTATAAGTATATCTATAGTTGTGAGGCTTAGCATGCTGTTATTTGTAGACGCTCCAATAATTGGTGATATGAAAGTGATGTATGAGTCTGCAAAGCAGATTGCAATTGGTAATAATATAGGGACTGTCACTTATTTGCCTTTTATTATATATGAGTCAGTAATTATCCGTATATTTGGTGATACAATATTCGCTTTACAACTATTTAATGTGTTATTTTGCGCAGGAACTGCATTTTTTATTTATCGTATTGCGGCAATGGTTTTTGGAGAAGAATGCGGTCGTATTGCTTCCATATTTTATGCTCTGTATATTCCAAATATATTCATGAGTTCCGTATTAACTCCTGAGTCACTTGCAATATTTTTATTTTATTTTGCTTGTTACATACTTTTATATAAAGGATTAGATCATCCTTATATGTGGGTGTTTTCAGCGATTTTATTTGCATTTAGTAATATGATTTTCCCAATGGGATTATTTCTTCCTATTTTTATCACGATATATGTATTATTAATTGAAGTGTTTCAATCAGCAACGAAACAAAAAGTGTTACTAAAGACAATAGGGATACTTATTCTATTTTATAGTGCTCATTTTAGTGTGAATTATGGAATTAAGACAATGGGACTGTCACAATATACGATTACGAATGAGACGTATGTTCAATCTGTCTTAATTGGGAAAACGCAACGTGAGGAAAAAGTATCGAAAAATCAAAGTGTAACAGAGCATATTGGTCAAAAGTTAAAAGAGATTGAGGGAGAAAGATTTAAACTTTTAGAACCGATGATAAATCAGTTTTCAGATGAGGGAATAAATTCTATTCTTTTCAAATGTGAAAAACTGATATATATAGCCGTAACATTGTTTATGACTATAGCTCTATTACACTTCCTTATTAAGAAACAACAAAATGAGGGATATATGTTGTTCTTATTTTTAACTAGTGGCTACGTATTGTTAAAGCTCTTCCAAGTAAATATGGCATATTACAATGTAATTATGCCAGCATTGTTTATTTTGCAGAGCTTTGGTGTTTATATGAGTTATGTGTATTGTCAAAAAATATTTTTCAGAAAATAAAAAGAATCCATTCTGGATTCTTTTTTGATGGAAGATGAAATTTAGTAGTCAGTGCAGACGAAAAGTATAACTGACCTGAATTTTATCCCACTATTTTCCGGACAGTAAGACCCCCACCTCAAAATTCAGTGAAAGCAAAGAAATTAGGTGGGGGCGCTGCTATCCGTAAAAGCCTGATTGGTGAGGGCTAATAATCAATGGGGAATAAACAAAACCCCCACTGATTAAAGTTTTACTTTATCTTATCGATTTAGTTCTAGTTGCAAATTATCGGCTGTTAGAGCCATTTTTGAGGAATCGTCTTGAATTCCTTTCATTACTTGTGAAATGGTTTCTAACTCATTTTCAATTTTTTTATTCTGTTCTTTCGAGTTAGACATGTCTTTTACGATTTCTTGGAAGTATTGATCCGTTGCAGACATACTATCAGTTCCTTCAGATACGAGAGAGCTAATTTGTTTCACGGAAGAAGAGACACGAATAATCTGTTCATTTGTTTTTTCAACGAGCTTTGTAACGTTAAATATAGATTCTTTCGTTTGCTCTGATAACTTTCTAATTTCTCCAGCTACAACAGAAAAGCCTTTGCCAAATTCCCCAGCACGCGCAGATTCAATTGCAGCATTTAGTGCGAGTAAATTTGTTTGCTCGGCAATTGATTTTACAATATCTATAATTTCGTTAATTTTGTTAGAAATATCGAGAAGTTCATGCGTATCTGTAATAATCGTTTCCATGTTCGTTTGAATGTATTCCATTCGTTTATTTTGCTCATTTAATTGTTCTTTACCTTTATTTGCTTTTTCTTCTGATGTTGTAGCTAATGACGTACCTGTTTTAGCAATTTCTACAATCGTTTCAGATTTAGCGGTTAACTGCTGAATAGAAGCGCTTGTTTTTTCAGATACAGATGCTAGCTCTGTTGCAATATGCGTAATGGTCATAGCTGTTATTTCTTTTTCTTTTTCAAGTTCTTTTTGCATTCTTTCATATTCAGATTCATAAGCCGCAATAACGAGTTCTTGTTCAAGAGTAAATAATTTATTTATTACGTTTATAGAATAAGAAAAATCGTCAATTGTTGTAATTTTCGTTTTTAAAATCTTCATGATAGAGCGGAATAATTCTTGATAAGCGGCAGTATACCATTTTCTATGTAACCCAATTTGTACATGTCTTTTGGCAATTCTAACACGTTGTTCAATAAAGTCTTCATGCATATTTCCACTAAATAATTCTTTTATATGTGTTTTTAAAGTTTGCTTTAGTTTTGGAATAGAGCTATAACGCTCGATAATCGTAATTAAATTAGGTTGTTTTGTAATATTGGAATAGAATTTTTCAGTAATCCAATCAATTTCTTCATAAATAAAGGGCTGTAGTACCTTTACGATTTGTAAATCTTCTTTTGAAATATGTAGCATATCCATTTGAATTTTCAGTTCAGAATTAGTAGGAACGTTAAAAGTGATTTGTTGATTCTTACTTAATTCAAGTATACTGACGTTTGTTTTATTGTTATGTTTTTTAAAAACCCCAAGCATCGTTCTTCCCCCTGTTTGTAAAGCGTTTTCATTTTTAGTTCTAATATAATTATATATTTTTATATGCAATTACTCTATATTAGTGTGTAGAATAGTATATAAATTAAGAGAATTCTATATAGAATTCTCTTAATGGCCTTTATTAATTTTAGCATGTGTTTTAAAGAAAACTGGGAAATGTACATTATATATGACAGTGACAACACGAATAATGAATGTTACTAGTAAACAAACATAGAAAGCCAATACGTGTGCCCCCATTGCATATGTGATTAGGAAACTAATTGCCCCTAAAATAGAAGCGATGGCGTAAATTTCTTTTCGGAATACGTAGGGGATATCTTGAGCGCAAATGTCACGCAAAATACCGCCTCCAATACCTGTAATGACTCCCATTGAAACAACTAAAAATGAGGCGTCAACATGATGTGACATTGCCGCATTTGCACCAATAGCTGTAAAAACGCCTAAGCCAACAGCATCAGAAAGCATAATAACGACTTGCAGTTTATTGATACGCTCAAAAAACATACAAGTAAATAATGCTGATAATACGCTTACGAAAAAGTAAATGGGTTTAACAAATGCGACGGGAGGCAGGTTACCGATCATAATATCACGAATAATACCGCCGCCGAGCGCAGTAGCTACAGCTAAACAAAGGACACCGAATAAATCTAAATCTTTTTTTAAACCAACTAATGTACCGGAAATAGCAGCGGCGATAATGCCAAGAAACGTAAATATGTCGATTAATAACATTGCTGTAATCCCTTCCTCCTAAAGATGTTCCAGAGAAAAAATATACACTAAAGTATTGGAAATAACAATTACTTTTCGCTACATGTAGAAAAACGGATAAAATACATAAAGAAAGCGTTTGAAAATGTTTGGAAAATAGCTATAAAGTAATTTGAAAAAGATATGAAAAGATTAATTTTACATTTTTTTGGCGTTGCCTAGTTGGTAAAATGTTACAATATTAGATATGTTGTTTACATCTGTATAAAATAATAAAAAAATATGTATATACTGACAAAAATAAGGGGATGGTTGTTAGATAGCTTTTGTAAAAATAGGGAGTATAGCTAAAGGACAGTAATTTCTATTACTGATTAATACTTGTCCTGGCTAGTTTTAGCCAAAAAAATAGTTCTCGATTTGAATATGAGTTATGTTATAATTGCTAGGTGTGTTTGGATGATAAAAAATTATGATTAAAAGATAATGTTAAGATTTTGTATGGAGGTCTTGGAATGTTAGCAAATCAAGCTAGGGTTAGATTTGAGCGTTTTTTGCTCTTTTTTATTATTTTACAGCCTGTTTTAGATTTATTAACGTCTCTTAGCATCACTTTATTAAAGTCAAGTGCTACCGTTGGAATTTTAGTAAGATTCCTTATTATGGCTGTTGGTGGTATTTATATTTTAATTCAGGCAAAAGAGAAGGGAAATAGAAAGTTTTTAATTTATCTTATATTATTAGCCGGAGTTTTAGGGGTAGGATTTATTAATAACAAACTAGTTAAGGATCCTATTGTACTTAGTGAAGAAGTTAAATTCGTTGCGAAAGCATTATATATATATATCATGCTGGGATCATACATTTTAGCTTTAAAATCATTGAAAAAGAAAGTTAATATTAGTGATAAGGTTCGAAATAGTATTGTATATTCTACATTAATCATTAACGCAATTATGGTTATTTCTATTTCAACATCTACTGACTTTGGTAGTTATGAATGGATGAAGGTGGGTTCTCGAGGTTGGTTCTATGCAGGGAATGAACTAGGTTCAATCTTAGCTATTATTTTCCCTATTGTGGTACTATATTCTATTCAAAAAACAAAGAGCTGGAAACACATTTTATATTGGATTCCATCACTTTTAATGATTTATTCGCTAATTCAAGTTGGTACAAAAGTAGGGATGGGCTCAATTGGTGCTACGTTAGCGGCAGCAATCGGGATTATTTTACTACAATTATTATTTGATAGAAAAAATCCGAACAAAAAATCCCTTGCACTTAATGCAGTAATTGCTATTGTCCTATTAGCTGGTGTAGTTGGAACGTTTAGACAAACGCCATTAGCACAAAATATGGGTATTCACAATAATTATTTATCAGAGCAAAATGTGGCACAGCAAGGTCAAAAAGAAAAAGAAATTAAAGAGAAGCTGAAAAAAGAACAAGAACTTAAAGCAAAAGAAGAAAAGCATCATAAAGGTGAAAAGCCAGAAGAAAAGGCGAAGATAGAAGAGGAAGTTAAGAAAGAGCTTGAGAAAGAGCAAAAGAAAGAAAATCAAGAAAATCTTATTTTCAGTGGACGTCAAGTATATGAAGAAAGACATAAGCAGTTCTTTAAAGAAGCACCAGTGTCACAAAAGTTATTAGGAATGGGTTATGCAGGTAACTTTAAATACAATGAACAAAAGCAGCCAGATCCAAAGCTAATTGAAATGGACTTCCACGATTGGTTTTATGACTTTGGGATTATTGGTTTTGCATTACTAATGATTCCATTTATTTATTACGGCTTAAGAATCCTACTAGTATTTATTACAAGGTTTAAAGAGATATTTAATATAAAATATGGAATGATTGCAGCAAGCTTATTGTTAGCATTAGGTATTGCTTATATTGCAGGACATATTTTAACAGCACCAGGAGTTGGGATTTACTTTGTAGTGGTGTTAGCTTATCTAATTGTAGACTTAGAAATTGAATGATCAAAATAAAAGCTAACTTTTGTTAGCTTTTATTTTTTAGTACAGTAAAATAAAGATAGATGGAAATGTAGCGAGGATTTAAAGGAGGAAAAAATATGAGGATATTGCATATGAATGCAGGAGCAGAAGATGGGGGAGGGAAAACACATATTATTTCACTTCTCGATCAGTTTCCAACTGGTGAAGTAGAATTAGCGGTATTTGAAGATGGAATTGTTGCGAAAGATGCAAGAGAGTTAGGGATAAAAGTCCATGTGTTTTCACAAAAATCGCGCTATGATTTATCCATTTTAAAGAATATAAGTGAATTTATTAATAAAGAAAAATTTGATGTAGTTCATACGCATGGTCCTAGAGCTAATTTCTATGTTTCTTTAATGAAAAAGAGAATAAAGGCAAAATGGGTAACGACTATTCATAGTGATCCATTTCAAGACTTTACTAAACAAGGCTTAAAAGGTTGGATTTTTACGAAATTAAATTTGAAAGCCTTAAAAAATATAGACTTATTTTTCGTTGTAACAAATAGATTGAAAAAAAGCCTGGCAGCATTAGGTATTTCAAATGAAAAGATGCATGTTATTTATAATGGAATTGAATACGATAAGGAAAAAGCAGAAAGCTATAATAAAAAGGAAATGTTCAATATTGATGAAGATGTATTTACGGCAATCCAAGTAGCACGATTACATCCTGTCAAAGGACATGAAGTTTTATTCGATGCGTTACAACAAACAAAATTAGAGAAAATTAAAGTATTGTTAGTTGGCGATGGCCCGTTAGAAGAAAATCTAAAGTCATTGGCTACTGAAAAAGGGATTAATAATAAAGTTGAGTTTTTAGGGCATCGTCAAGATGTAAAACAATTATTTGCGTCTTCACATGTAAATTTATTAACCTCCCATAGTGAAGGGTTCCCACTAGTTTTATTAGAAGCGGCAAATCAACGCGTACCATCAATTGTGACTAGGGCTGGAGAAATTGAACCATTAATTGTAGATGAAACGTACGGATGGATTGTGCCAACAGGTGATGGAAAAGCATTAGCATTAGCTTTAGAAGAAGCGTATGATAAGTGGAAAACTGGAGAATTAGCAGCAATGGGGAAACATATTTATGAGCATGCTACTATGAACTTCTCACTTCAAAAACTATATGAAGATACAAAGGAAACATATAAGCAATTAATAGCGAAAAACTTGTAATGATAGAGAGGATAGTTAACTATGGCAGTACAAACAGTTGATATTCTAGGCGTTCCTTTTTCTACAATGACAATGGATGAAACGGTCCAATATTTAAAAGAACAACTAGAAGTGGAGCGAACACATACTTTTCAGGTAGTAACAGCAAATCCTGAAATTGTTATGTGTGCAAAAAAGGATGAAGCATTCCATCAAACATTATTAAATGCAGATTTAATTACACCTGATGGTATTGGAGTGGTAAAAGCAAGTGGTATGTTAGGTACACCTGTAAAGGAACGTGTAGCAGGTTTTGATTTAATGTGTAATTTATTTGCGAAGCTATCAGAAGAGAATAGACCGGTATCTGTTTTCTTACTTGGTGCAAAACCACATGTTGTACAAGCTGCAGCAGATCATCTAACGAAGACATATCCAGCTGTATCTGTTGTTGGTATACAAGATGGGTATTTTAAACAAGAAGAAGAAGAGAATATCGTTTCTCGTATTCAAGAAGCAAAGCCGGATTTATTACTTGTCGCACTTGGTTTCCCAAGACAAGAGAACTTTATCCAAACGAATAAGCATCGTTTAGAAACAAAAATGGCTGTAGGAGTGGGCGGAAGTTTAGACGTATGGGCTGGAGAAGTAAAACGCGCACCAAAATGGATTCAAGCAATCCATTTAGAGTGGTTTTATAGATTGTGTAGTAATCCAACGCGCTGGCGTCGTCAGTTAGTATTAGCGGAATTTTTAAAAGAAGTCATGCGTTCGAAAAAGTAGCGTCCTATCGCTACTTTTTTATTTGGCCATTTTTGATAAAGTAAGGTTTTTATCATCTATCATTCATTGCTCCAGCTGAATTTTGAGGCAAGGGTCTTACTGGGCGCTCAAATAGTGGGATAAGTATTTTATTTTTTGGGAATGATGAAGGAGAATTTTTTACACGAAAGTATTTTACTTATACAATTCACACATGTAAAATGATGTGTAAAGACAGCTGTGTAAGGAGGACTTCTTGTGGGTAAGGTGAAAGAAATTTCGAAGCGAAAGCTACTTGGTATAGCAGGGCTTGGATGGTTATTTGACGCAATGGATGTTGGAATGCTTTCATTCGTAATGGTAGCGCTGCAAAAAGATTGGGGATTAAGTACGCAAGAAATGGGCTGGATAGGAAGCATTAATTCAATTGGTATGGCAGTTGGAGCGCTCGTTTTTGGAATATTATCAGATAAAATAGGACGGAAATCAGTCTTTATTATTACATTATTACTATTTTCTATCGGTAGTGGTTTAACTGCTTTAACGACAACACTTGCGATGTTCCTTGTTTTACGATTTTTAATTGGTATGGGGCTTGGCGGAGAACTTCCAGTTGCTTCTACATTAGTATCGGAGAGCGTTGAAGCACATGAACGTGGCAAAATAGTTGTGCTATTAGAAAGTTTTTGGGCAGGTGGATGGCTAATTGCAGCTCTTATCTCTTATTTTGTTATTCCGAAATATGGTTGGGAAGTTGCAATGGTATTGAGTGCGGTTCCAGCACTATATGCTTTATATTTAAGATGGAATTTACCGGATTCTCCGAGATTCCAAAAGGTTGAAAAAAGACCGTCGGTTATTGAAAATATAAAATCAGTTTGGTCTGGGGAATACCGTAAGGCAACAATTATGTTATGGATTCTATGGTTTTCTGTTGTCTTTTCCTATTATGGGATGTTCCTTTGGTTACCTAGTGTTATGGTATTAAAAGGATTTAGCTTAATAAAAAGTTTCCAATACGTACTGATTATGACGTTAGCTCAATTGCCAGGGTATTTCACAGCTGCTTGGTTTATTGAACGTCTTGGTCGTAAATTTGTTTTAGTTACGTATTTAATCGGTACAGCGTGCAGTGCTTACTTGTTTGGAGTGGCAGAGTCATTAACGGTATTAATCGTAGCAGGCATGTTATTATCCTTCTTTAATTTAGGTGCTTGGGGTGCATTGTATGCTTATACACCTGAACAGTATCCGACAGTTATTCGTGGTACAGGTGCAGGGATGGCTGCAGCATTTGGTCGTATTGGCGGTATTCTTGGTCCGTTATTAGTAGGATATTTGGTTGCTTCACAGGCCTCACTATCACTAATATTTACGATTTTCTGTGGATCGATTTTAATTGGCGTATTTGCTGTAATTGTACTTGGACAAGAAACGAAACAACGAGAATTAGTATAAGGTGAGATTTTAATCAGTGAGGGATTTATTCCCGCGCTGATTATTGGTATTTACCAATAGCAGGATAAAAAGGAAGGGGAACCGTGAAGGTTTCCTTTTTTCTGTTTTTTTAGATAAATAATGGTATAGTAAGAAAAAGGGAATGTTCTTTATAAAAGCGAATGTATACAACAGGACATACGGACAAAAGAATTAGGTGGTTGAAGAAATGAAAATTTTACTGATCATGGAAGAAGCAGAAGAGCGAAGAAGTTTAGCTGAAAAATTCACTGAAAATATAAGGAATGTAGAATGTTTTGAAGCAAACACAGGAACAGAATCGTTATTTATCATGAAAAAGCATACACCAGATTTTGTTTTTTTGAATTCGAAATTACTAGATGGAACAGGTTTTGAATATGCAAGTTTATTACGTGAAGTAAATTGTTATACAAAATTTATTTTTATGGGTGGAGATATAGAAGAGTCGATTACAGCATTTCGTTTTCAAGCATTTTATTATTTACTACGCCCATTTCGCGAAGAAGATTTGCAATTCCTTTTATATAGAATGGGGAAAGAGCAAGGCGAGAAAGCAAAGAGTTATTTACGAAAATTACCGATAGAAGGTCAAGAGGGGATTCGGTATATTTTCCCTGAAGATATTGTATATGTAAGCAAAAATAAGGAAAACAAAACGGTTTCAATTTATACAACAAATAATCAGTATATTTCAACATATACACTTCAGGAGCTGGAAAATAAGCTAAATGTATATGATTTTTTACGTGTGCATAAAAGTTATTTAATTAACATGTCATATGTACAAGAGCTAAAACCTTACTATAATGGCACATATAATTTGTATTTGGATAAATATGATGAGCAACCGATTCCAGTTAGTCGTAATTATGTGAAAAAACTCCGAAATAAAATTGAATTATAGTAGATAATGCAAACTTTTTAACATGATAAACTAAAAATCCTTCATGATAAGGAGGATTTAAGTTAAATATTCAGAAAATTTAGTACAATCCCACTAAGAAATAGTATTGGGGGGATTGTATGTGAGAACATTGAAGTCGATTTTGCTTTGGGGAGTTATTGCAGCAGTAGGAGCGGGTGCTTTTGGTGTAATAGCTTTATCGCAAGGTGAAACTATTAATGCCGTGTGGCTCTTAGTAGCTGCGGTATGTGTATATGCAGTTGCTTATCGATTTTATAGTAGATTTATAGCGAGAAAGGTATTCGGTTTAGATAATAATCGGCAAACACCAGCCCATACATTAAACGATGGAAAGGACTATGTTCCGACGAATAAATGGGTATTATTTGGGCATCATTTTGCAGCGATTGCTGGGGCAGGACCGTTAGTAGGACCGATTTTGGCAGCGCAAATGGGTTATTTACCAGGGACAATATGGATTATTGTTGGGGTAGTTGTCGCTGGAGCTGTACAAGATTTTGTAATTTTATTTGCTTCGATGAGACGTAATGGTAAATCTTTAGGAGAAATGATTAAAGATGAAATCGGTCCTGTTACAGGGCTCATTGCAATGATTGGCATTTTAGGCATTATGATTATTTTATTAGCGGTATTAGCATTAGTAGTAGTAAAGGCGCTTGTCGGAAGTCCTTGGGGAATGTTTACAATAGCAGCGACGATTCCTATCGCTATTTTAATGGGAGTGTACATGCGCTACATTAGGCCTGGACGGGTTGGTGAAGGATCAGCAATCGGAATTATCCTACTTATACTGTCCCTTATTGGAGGGCAGTATGTAGCCGAAAATCCAATGCTTGCAAGTATGTTCACGTTTAGCGGTGAAACGATTGCTATTATGCTTATTGTATATGGATTTATCGCATCGGCCTTACCAGTGTGGATGCTTTTAGCACCACGTGACTATTTAAGCACATTTTTAAAAGTTGGAACAATTGTAGGGTTAGCAATCGGTATTTTAATTGTAGCACCCGATTTACAAATGCCGGCAGTTTCAAAATTTATTGATGGAACTGGTCCTGTGTTCTCCGGAAACTTATTCCCATTCTTATTTATTACAATTGCTTGTGGTGCAGTGTCTGGATTCCATGCTCTCGTTTCGTCAGGTACGACGCCGAAGATGATTGAGCAAGAGGGACACGCACAACCAATCGGTTACGGAGCAATGTTAATGGAGTCGTTTGTAGCGGCGATGGCGATGATTGCAGCTTGTGTATTAACACCAGGAACTTACTTTGCAATCAATAGTCCAGCAGCACTTATCGGTACGGATGTCTCTCAAGCAGCTCAAGTTATTTCTTCATGGGGATTTGCTATTACACCAAATGAATTAAAAGATCTTGCTGTGAATGTTGGAGAGCAAACGATTTTATCACGTACAGGTGGTGCGCCAACGTTAGCTATAGGTATGGCATATATTTTCTCGCAAGTAATAGGCGGAACGGCCATGATGGCCTTTTGGTATCATTTTGCAATCCTCTTTGAAGCTTTATTCATTTTAACAACAATTGATGCTGGAACGCGCGTAGGCCGATTTATGATTCAAGATATTTTAGGGCATGTATATAAGCCGTTTGGGAAAACGGATTCTACATTAGCAAATGTAATAGCTACAACGTTATGTGTATTAGGATGGGGCTATTTCTTATATCAAGGGGTAGTTGATCCGCTTGGTGGAATTAATACATTATGGCCACTTTTCGGCATTGCAAACCAAATGTTAGCAGGTATTGCATTATTACTTGGAACGACAATTTTGTTCAAAATGGGGAAAAAGGCATATGTTTGGGTGACACTTATTCCAACTGTCGGATTGCTTATTGTAACAATGACGGCGGGTTATCAAAAGCTATTTCATGAAAATCCTAAAATAGGATTTCTATCTCATGCAAAGGTGTTTCAGGGAGCATTAGATGAGGGGAAAGTGTTAGCACCAGCTAAAAATGTCGCTCAAATGAAGCAAATCATCTTCAACGATTATATCGATGCAGCACTTTGCGGAATTTTTATGATCGTTGTAATTGCTGTATTAATTTCTGCAATTAGAATTTGGATTCAAGTATTAAGAAATAAGCTAATGCCGCTAAAAGAGGCACCATATATACCTAGAGATGAAAGTGAGTCGAGGAACTATGCTTAAAAGACTACGACAAGTATGGGGACAAAGAAAACACTTTATTAGTTTGCTCGTTGGGGTACCAAGTTATGAAAAATATGTAGAGCATATGAAAAGGCATCATCCAGAAGAAGAGGTTGTATGTCAAAAACAGTTTTTTGCAGAAGCGCAAGAAGCTAGATTTAATGCAAAGGGCGGAAAGATATCACGCTGTTGTTAATGAAAAGGACGAATTTTCGTCCTTTTTTATTTTTGCTGTTTCACGTGGAACAGCAAAAAATAAATAAAAAGCTTTGGGAATTATAGGTATTTCGTATACAATAAAATAAGGAAAGGGATAGATAGAAAAGTAGGGAGATTATTTTATGTTAAAGGACTTATTTGTAAATACAACGATTATTCTTTCCTTTATTTTTGTTGGAGGTCAGATTTTAAGAGATAAACCGTTAAAAGAAGGGCTCTCTTTTTGGCAGAAATGTGTAGTAGGTATTATTACTGGAATGTTAAGTGTATTGTTGATGTACTTTGGTGTACATATTGAAAATATTATGTTGGATCTACGTTATTTAGCGGTTATTTTGGCAATTATAATCGGAGGTCCGATAGCTAGTAGTATAACAGTTACTATTATTTTGATCACCCGATTATTTTTAACTGAGTATTCTTTAGCCTCTGAATTGGCTTGTTATACGATTATATTGATAGGTATTGGGATTACTTTCATTTGGCGGATGAAAGCTTCTATATTTACAAAGTGGATCTGGTTTAATGTATATAGTTTATTTATTTTAGCAGTGCCACTTTCTATTTTATTTAAGGATATGTCTATAGTAGCACTATATTTAGTTTGTAGTAGTGTTGCAGCATATATCACATTTATAAGTGCAAATTATGTATTGCAATCCAATGAGTTATTTCAAACGATGAAGCAATATGCAACGATAGATGCATTGACAGGTTTAGGAAACGTAAGACAATTTGATTTAGAGATGAATCGTCATATTGGTAATAAGCGTATGACAAATGATTCACTTTGTTTACTACTTATAGATATTGATCATTTTAAGTATGTAAATGATACGTATGGGCATCCGGCAGGAGATGAAGTGTTAAAACAAATAGGTTATATTTTAAGAGAAGTTTCACCGTTCCCAAATTTGGCCTTTCGAAAAGGTGGAGAGGAGTTCGCGCTTTTGATACCAAAAAAGGGAATAGCTTATGGAATGCGTACGGGAGAACAAGTTCGTACAGCTGTTGAAAACCATTCATTTCAGTTGTTAAATGGGACAAAAATAAATATTACAGTTTCAGTAGGCATTTCAGTGTATGAAGAATCTCCAGAGCAATTTATTCAAGCAGCTGATGATGCATTATATTATTCCAAAAGAAATGGTAGAAATCAGGTTAGTTCTGCCTCCTAAAGGTAAGATGACCCGAAGAGCTTATAAAAAAACACCCACAGAGAAGGAATATATTCACTCTGTGGGTGTTTTCATTTACAGGTTAGACAAGTTCTTTTGATACAACGAATTTACGATATGCACCGTGATGTGTTGGGCCTACGTATTCGTTAATCTTGAATGAATAACGGATAGCAGCTGTGATAAATTCTTTAGCAGTTTTTACTGCTTCTTTCACAGGTTTTCCTTTTGCAAGTTCTGCTGTAATTGCAGCAGAATATGTACAACCTGCGCCGTGTGTATTTGTCGTATCAATCTTTTCTGATTCTAGAAGATCGAATGTTTCTCCGTCATATAGGACGTCGATAGCAGTTTCTGTACCAAGCTTGCTACCGCCTTTAATTAGGACGTATTTCGCACCTAAAGCGTGGATTTTTTTCGCTGCTTCTTTCATGTCTTCAAGAGAATTAATTTTTACACCACTTAATTGGTAAGCTTCAAATAAGTTTGGTGTTACAACTAATGCTTTTGGAACTAGAACGTCACGTAAGCAATCATTCGTTTCAGGATGTAATGCTTCATCAGCACCTTTACATACCATAACAGGGTCCACTACTACATTTTTGAAATTATGTTTTTCGATTGTTTCTGCAACCATTTCAATAATTTCTACTGATCCGAGCATACCTGTTTTTAAAGCATCTACTCCAACACCTTCAATTGTCGTTTCTAATTGTGGTTTTAATGTAGAAGCTGGGATTGGGAATACGTTATGTGCCCAACCGTTATGTGGATCCATCGTTACGATTGTCGTAAGAGATGTCATTCCGTATACACCAAGTTCTTGGAATGTTTTTAAATCTGCTTGTATACCAGCACCGCCACTTGTGTCAGAACCAGCGATAGTAAGTGCTTTATTTAATGTCATTATGAAAGCCCCCTCAGGTGATATAATGAAAACTATGTTTTCACCATTATATCAATGTTACGAATAAGTACAAAGTGAAAAGTAGATGATTTATGTTAGAGGCTATGTAAAATCTTGTATGTAGGAGACGAATTATGTTTCAAGAGAATCGTACAAATGAATTAGTTATATTAAAAGAAATTGCAGAAACACTAAATACATCAAATGATACATATCATGTATTGCAAGCAGTACTAGAAAAATTACTTAGTGTAACAGGTTTAACGACAGGATGGATTTTTCTGGCGGATGAAAATGGGAGATATACGAAATTAATTGATTACCAGTTACCAGAGGCACTTACATATGAAAACAAACGCCCGATGTGTGAAGGGGAATGTTGGTGTTTACGAGGCTTTGTGGATGGAAAATTAGAGCGGGCTGTTAATATTATTGAATGTAAAAGAATTAATAACGCAATTGAATATAATTGGGGAGATACGGAAGGGATTCTTCATCATGCAACCGTTCCTTTAAAGGCTGGAGGAGAAAAATTTGGTTTGTTAAATGTGGCGAGCCCAGGTAAAACACATTTTTCAGAAGAAGAGCTAGTGTTGCTCCAATCAGTTGCTTTTCAAATTGGAACGGCTTTAAAACGAGCAAAGTTATATGAAAATGAGAAGCGAAGAGCGCATTATTATGTGAAATTAGAACGGTTCATTCAAGTTTTAAGAACGATTCATCAAATTAATATATTGCCTGAAAAAGTTGTAAATCAATTAGGTGAAGTGTTTCAGTGGAATCAAATCGCATTCTTTATTAGGGAAGAAAAAGAATTATCCTTGCGGGCATCTTATTGCCTGGAAGAATTACAAGAAGATATAAAAGAAGCAGCGAAAGAAGCGTTAGAAAAAAGTGAACCTATTTTATTAAATCATCAAACCCATCATAAGGTAGCCTCTAATAGAACGGTTATTGCTACACCAATACAGATTCAAAGTCATATATTTGGTGTTTTATGTGTTAGTTCAAATAATGGTGAATTTGATGTGAATACGATAGATGTACTTCAAGCAATAACAAATCATATTTCTTTTGTGATAGAAAATATAAGATTAAATGAGCAACGACGTGAACTTGTACGAATGGAAGAAAGAAACCGATTAGCAAGGGATTTACATGATTCTGTTTCACAAAAATTATTTTCATTAACCTTTATGACAAAAGGTGCTGAGGCAGTTTTAAAAGGTCAAAATGAAAAGGTAGACCAATCTTTACATGAGATGCGTGAATTAGCGCAAGGAGCTTTAAAGGAAATGAGGACGTTAATTTGGCAATTACGTCCAGCTGGTTTAGAGAAAGGATTACTACCAGCTTTAAAGCAGTACGGTGAAAACTTGGGGCTGAAAATTAGGGAACAAGTTACAGGTGTCCGTGATTTGCCACGCGTAGTAGAGGAAGCGCTATGGAGAATTGGACAAGAAGCTTTAAATAACGTAAGCAAACATGCGAATGTTAGAGAAGCGACGATTTATTTCAAAGTGACGGAGAAGAATGTATCATTGGAAATAGTCGATCAAGGAAACGGCTTTGTAGAAAAGGATATAAAAGAGAAGAAATCACTTGGCATGACTACGATGCGAGAAAGAGTAGAATTAGTCGGTGGAACAATTAAAATTGTAAGTGGTAAGAAAAGGACCAGTGTAAAAATAAGCGTACCATTATGATGTGAAAATGAGGGAAGTTCGTGAAAATAAAAGTATTGTTAGTCGATGATCATACAGTTGTTTTAAAAGGATTGGCATTTTTTTTAAGTACGCAGGAAGATTTAGAGTTAGTTGGAGAAGCAAGTAATGGGAAAGAGGCATTAGTGAAAGTAGGGGAGACAAATCCTGATGTTGTACTAATGGATTTATACATGCCCGAAATGGATGGTGTTGAGGCGACAGCGTGTATTAAAAAAGAATATCCAAATGTGAAAGTAATTGTATTAACTAGCTTTTCTGATCAGGCGCATGTTTTACCAGCATTAAGGGCGGGAGCAAGTGGCTATATTTTAAAAGATGTAGAACCAGATCAGCTTGTTGAAGCGATTCGAAGCGCATATAAAGGTAATATTCAATTACATCCCGATATAGCAAATGCCCTTCTCTCTCAAACATTACCTGTGGTAGAAAAAGAAGAAGAACCTTCTATTCAAGTAGATGTGCTAACAGCAAGAGAAAATGAAGTGTTGCAACTATTAGCGAAGGGGATGAGTAATAAAGAAATCGCTTCTGTTTTAGTTATTACAGAAAAAACGGTAAAAGCTCACGTCAGTAGTATTTTGAGTAAGTTGAATTTATCTGATCGTACGCAAGCGGCGTTATATGCAGTGAAAAATGGAGTCGTATAAGACAAAAGTCGTAAGACCTAGTTCGCCTTTAGAAGGTGGACTTTTTTTATGGAAAAATACGTCTATGTGAGGACGAAATTATCTTGGTATAAAGATAAAATATGTTTGTAAGCAACAAAACAACAATTACAAGGGATACCTTTTTTGAAAGCATATAACAACATACGAGTGAGTAGTAGGAGGAAGAAATAATGGCAACAGTTTTATTTGTAAAAGCAAACAACCGCCCAGCGGAACAAGCAGTTAGTGTGAAATTATACGAGGCATTTTTAGCAAACTATAAAGAAGCACATCCAAACGATACAGTAGTAGAGCTAGATTTATATAAAGAAGAACTACCATATGTAGGCGCCGATATGATTAACGGTACATTCAAAGCAGGTAAAGGATTTGACTTAACGGAAGAGGAAGCAAAAGCAGTAGCAGTTGCTGATAAGTATTTAAATCAATTTCTAGAAGCTGATAAAGTCGTTTTCGGTTTCCCGTTATGGAACTTAACAATTCCAGCAGTGCTACACACATATATTGATTATTTAAACCGAGCTGGTAAAACGTTTAAATATACGCCAGAAGGCCCAGTTGGTCTAATTGGAGATAAGAAGATTGCATTATTAAACGCACGCGGCGGCGTATATTCTGAAGGCCCGGCAGCTGAAGTAGAAATGGCTGTTAAATATGTAGCAAGCATGATGGGCTTCTTCGGCGCAACAAACATGGAAACAGTAGTTATTGAAGGACATAATCAATTCCCAGATAAAGCAGAAGAAATCATTGCAGCTGGTCTTGAAGAAGCAGCTAAAGTAGCAAGCAAATTTTAATTGAAAATAGAATCGTCACTCGAAAAAAGTAGCATTAACAGATCTGCGTTAATGCTACTTTTTTATATTTTAAGTTCGTCAGCCAGTTTTTCCAATTGCATTCGATCTTGTATGTAATAGGTTCTTCCGTCTTTTTTTAAATAGTGTTGTTGGCAAAATTGGTTTAATACATATAAAAGATGGCGGTAGCTGACATTTAAATATTCCGAGACCTCGGTATGTTTTTCTGTATAACTGTTATTTTGTTCTGTTAATAGAATAAATGCCGCTAAACGGCTTTCGAATGGATAACTATTATTTTTAGCATAACTTTCTGTTCGGGTAATTGTTTTTTTACCGATAAATTTGCATAGTTTCTGTAGAAAGGTAGCATCTTGTAACAAAAGATGCTGACAATCTTTAAGAGGAAGCGCTAAGCATATACAATCTTCGATTACTTCCACCGTTTTCGTGACGGATTCCACGCCAATTAATCCTAATTCCCCAATGAACGAAGGTGCTTGAATAAAGTTAATTAAGGAGATCTTTCCGTTTTTGTGACTCATATATATTTTTGCTTTCCCGGAAATTAAGTAATAAAGATAAGGAACATGAACCCCTTCATTACATATCTTTTCTCTCTCCTGAAAGGAATGTAGTTCAGCATACGGTAAGATGTCAAAAGAAAAGAGAGTATGGAAGTTGTAAGTTTGTATGTAATGAGAGATTTCTTCGCTATTTTTGCTGACTTTCATATTTTCACCTCATACTTAGTATGAGATATCTCCTATTATTTTTACAAGAAAGAATGATACGATTTACTTAAATTTGTTTTTGTAGAAAAGAGAGTGTGAGGGGTTTATGAAAAAATACAAAACACTATTATTTGATGTAGATGATACATTGTTAGATTTTCAAAAGGCGGAAAAAACGGCGTTACGTATGCTTTTTGAAGAGAAAGGGATGTCTCTAACTAGCGAGATTGAAGCGCAATATAAAAAAATTAATAAAAGTCTTTGGACCGCTTTTGAAGAAGGTGAAATAAATCGTGATGAAGTCGTAAATACACGATTTTCGATTTTGTTTAAAGAATACGGGGAAGAAGTAGATGGGATATTATTCGAATATAATTATCGCAACTACTTAGAGGAAGGGAATCACCTCATACAAGGTGCATTTGAATTTATAAATCAAATTCAAGGAGAGTATGATTTATATATAGTGACAAACGGTGTTTCTAAAACGCAAGATAAACGTTTGCGTAATGCAGGATTACATTCAATGTTTAAAGATATTTTTGTTTCTGAAGATACAGGTTATCAAAAGCCAATGAAGGAGTATTTTGATTATGTTTTTGAGCGAATTCCTAATTTTTCTCCTGAAGAAGGGCTCATTATTGGGGATTCGTTAAGCGCTGATATTAAAGGTGGATATGTAGCGGGAATTGATACTTGTTGGTTTAATCCAGAAAAGAAATCAAATCATAGCGAGATTATGCCAACATATGAAGTGCAAAATTTTGAAGAATTATATGCACTGTTGAAGCAGCATGTGTAATAAAAATAGGCAGTGGAACTTTTGTCCCTACTGCCTATTTTTATGCGTTTGTAGCTTCGCTGTTTTTAGGAAGTGGAAATGTATTACCAATCGCTGCCGCTCCAAGCATTGGTAATAGTAAATTGAGCGGGAAAAACATGAGTAGTAGTAAGGTTATAGCAATTGGTTTTCTTAATGCATAGCTTGAAATTGCTGTCGTGACGATGGCTACCGAAGCGATTGGATCTATCGGGATAATGGACGCTATCGCATATCCAATACTAGATCCAGCAAATATAATGGGGAAAATATGCCCGCCGCGCCAACCTGTATTTAAACAAACGGCAGTAATACATAATTTTAAAACACCTGAAAGAAGTAGTACCCAGAAGGATAAATGGCTCCATTCCACGACTAAATCTTTTAATTGATGTTCTCCTGAAAATAACGTGTACGGGAGAAACGTTCCTGTAATTCCTAATAAAATACCACCAATAATTCCAAGTGCTAGTTTATATTCTTTTAAGGGATGGATTAATTTCTCTAATGTGAATTCTAATTTGAAATAAAAGAATCCAACTATAGCACCGATACTAGCAAGTGGTAGAAAGGCAATCCATTCGTTAAGAGAAAGAGAACCTTCTCCGAAATCAACGATAAAGGATCCGCGATTATCGAATTTACTAAGTAATAAATAAATGGAAAAACCAGCGAAAGTAGTAGCTAAATATACAATTGCTTTTTGTCCTTTAGAAAATTCATTAATTTGGTCACCCTCATTTTCATTTGGAGCTAAATAACCGAATAGCGGCGCATTAAAAATTACACTTAAAGTAGCACCAATTCCAACCTCTGTTAGTTCATTCATTCCCTTTAAGGCGAATGTAAAACGATCCCCTACCCATGTACAAAGTCCACCAATAATGCCAACAAGTGCTGCTTCAGGACCTAAGCTAGCTCCAAAGATTAAAACGATAATCGCAGTTAAAGTAGCTTTATGTACAAAGCGGTATTCAATTCTACCTGTTTCTTTGTATTCACCCATCACTTCTGGCATAAGACGTGGATATGTGCCGAAATACTTTTGAGTTAAACCAACGAGAATACCACCGATAGTTGTGACGCAAATAGTGTAGTAAGGGGGAGAAGCGAAAATAGTAGGTAAGTACTCCCAAATAAAGTGAATGCCGATATTTATTGTAACTAAAAATAACCAGACTGTTGCTCCTACTATAGAGCCTAAAAGAGTGCCGTATAGGACGAGTATATAGTGCATGTCCTTTGTGTTTGTCATGTTATACCTCCGTTATGTAAGTTGTAATGTTAAAAGGATTAAATATGCTACTTTTAAATGAATATGTATAGTATTTTTTTGAGAGGGTGACTTATTCAATATATTGAGGTCTCGTGAGAATTTGAAATGTATACGTTAAACTACTTATTTAATTCTATATAGTAATCAGGGGTTTTGAAAGGTCTTTTTCACATAGATATGGAATATATTTCTTTTGTTATGCATGTTAAATTCTTCGTAATTAATTTAGAACATTCAGACAAACTGATTGACATTAGGAAATTATTGCTATAAAATCAACGGTAATTGCATAGTCTTATCAAGAAAAGGTGGAGGGACAGGCCCGATGAAACCTTGGCAACAGCCGTATAACGGAATTGTGCCAAATCCTGCAGGTAATAATCCTGAAAGATAAGAAAGAGCCTTTAGAGCGTGTTTTCAAACTGCTCCTTTCTTGTTTTCAGGAAAGGAGCAGTTTTTTATTTTGTATAAAAAGAAAGGAGAATGAGAGATGGGAGAATCATGGGGAAAAGGGACAATTTGTGTGCAAGGTGGCTATACGCCAAAGAATGGTGAACCGCGTGTTTTACCGCTTTATCAAAGTACAACGTATAAATACGATACTTCGGATGATTTAGCAGCCTTATTTAACTTAGAGGCGGAAGGGTATATATATACGCGTATTGGAAACCCTACTTTAGCTGCATTTGAGCAAAAGCTAGCGGATTTAGAGGGTGGTGTAGGAGCTGTTGCAACGGCTTCTGGGCAGGCTGCTATTATGCTTGCTGTTTTAAATATTTGTAGTAGCGGAGACCACTTGCTTTGTTCTTCCACAGTTTATGGCGGGACATTTAATTTATTTGGAGTGAGTTTGCGTAAGCTTGGTATTGATGTTACATTCTTTAATCCGAATTTAACTGCTGATGAAATTGTGGCCCTTGCTAATGATAAGACGAAACTCGTTTATGCAGAATCGCTAGGAAATCCAGCGATGAACGTTTTAAATTTCAAAGAACTTTCAGATGCAGCGAAAGAGTTGGAAGTGCCTTTTATCGTGGATAATACATTAGCAACTCCTTATTTATGCCAAGCATTTGAACATGGAGCAAATATTATCGTTCATTCTACGACGAAATATATTGATGGTCATGCGAGTTCGTTAGGCGGCATTGTCATTGACGGAGGGAACTTCGATTGGAAAAATGGGAAATATCCTGAACTAGTTGAACCGGATCCAAGTTATCACGGCGTAAGTTACGTTCAAAATTTTGGTGCAGCAGCTTATATTGTGAAGGCACGTGTTCAATTATTAAGAGACTACGGAAACTGTATGAGCCCATTCAATGCCTATATTAGCAATATCGGTTTAGAAACACTGCATTTACGAATGGAGCGTCATAGTGAAAATGCTCTTGCAGTTGCTAAGTGGCTTGCTAACCATGATCGTATTGAATGGGTGAATTATCCAGGGTTAGATAGTAATGAAAATTATTCGTTAGCACAAAAGTATTTGAAGAAAGGTGCTAGTGGGGTTTTAACATTCGGCATTAAGGGAGGATTAGAAGCAGCGAAAGAATTTATCGCAAATGTAAAACTAGCAACTCTCGTAACGCATGTAGCTGATGCGCGAACTTGCGTTATACATCCCGCTAGTACAACGCATAGACAATTAAGTGCTGAAGATCAACGTTTAGCTGGCGTTACATCAGATTTAATTCGTTTATCGGTTGGTATAGAAGATGTTTCGGATATTATTGCCGATTTAGAAGCAGCGTTAGTCGGAGGCAAACAACATGCCGATCATAATTGATAAAGATTTACCGGCTCGCAAAGTGTTGCAGGAGGAAAATATTTTTGTAATGACGAAGGAGCGAGCAGAGACACAAGATATACGGGCCTTGAAAATTGCTATATTAAATTTAATGCCTACAAAGCAAGAAACAGAAGCGCAATTACTTCGTTTAATTGGCAATACACCGTTGCAATTAGATGTTCATTTACTTCATATGGAATCACATTTATCCCGTAATGTAGCACAGGAACATTTAACGAGTTTTTATAAGACATTCCGTGATATTGAGAATGAGAAATTTGATGGACTGATTATTACAGGAGCACCAGTTGAAACCCTTTCTTTTGAAGAGGTAGATTATTGGGAAGAGCTTAAACGTATTATGGAGTATTCAAAAAAGAACGTAACATCTACGCTTCATATTTGCTGGGGGGCACAGGCTGGTTTGTATCATCATTATGGTGTTCCAAAGTATCCTCTTGAGGAGAAAATGTTTGGTGTATTTGAACATGAAGTTCGTGAGCAACATGTGAAATTGTTACAAGGGTTTGATGAGTTATTTTTTGCCCCGCATTCTCGTCATACGGAAGTACGAGAGAGTGACATTGGAGAAGTGAAAGAGTTAACGTTATTAGCAAACTCTGAGGAAGCGGGTGTTCATCTTGTTATTGGGCAAGAAGGAAGACAAGTGTTTGCGCTCGGTCATAGTGAATATAGTTGTGATACGTTAAAGCAAGAATACGAACGAGATCGTGACAAAGGGTTAAATATTGATGTGCCGAAAAATTATTTTAAGCATGATAATCCAAATGAGAAACCGCTTGTAAGGTGGAGAAGCCATGGAAATCTATTATTCTCTAATTGGCTAAATTATTACGTGTATCAAGAAACCCCTTATGTATTATAAAAAAAGATTGTGTAACACGTGGCAACGTTTTCTTTGCAATGGTTAACTTATATTTTTCCGAATGTTCTAAAAACATTGTTTTTCAGATTTTTTACTCATATAATTTCATCTAAACACAATTTTTGAGGGGTGGACAGTATTATGAAAGAAATTCAAGTTGGTTTATTAGGTCTTGGGACAGTTGGTAGCGGTGTAGTTCGTATCATTACAGATCATCAAGAGCGACTCATACACCAAGTAGGTTGTCCTGTAAAAGTAAAGAAAGTACTAGTACAAAATATTGAAAAAGAGAGAGAAGTAGAGGTACCTTCTACTCTATTAACGCAAAATGCAAATGAAATTTTAGATAATCCAAATATTGATGTTGTCATCGAAGTGATGGGTGGCATTGATGATGCAAAATCATATATTTTACAAGCTTTACAAAGCGGGAAGCATGTTGTGACTGCCAATAAAGATTTAATGGCGTTACATGGAGCGGAACTCTTAGCGGTAGCAAAAGATAATAAAGCAGATTTGTTTTATGAAGCAAGTGTAGCCGGAGGAATTCCGATTTTACGAAGTATCGTAGAGGGACTTTCTTCAGATCTTATTACGAAAGTAATGGGAATTGTAAATGGAACGACAAATTTTATTTTGACGAAAATGTCAGATGAAGGGAGAGCATATAACGACGTGTTAAAAGAAGCCCAGCAACTTGGATTTGCAGAAGCAGATCCAACATCAGATGTAGAAGGTTTAGACGCAGCAAGAAAAATGACGATTTTGGCTACCCTTGGTTTCTCTACAAATGTAGAGCTTGGAGATGTGAAGGTAAAAGGAATTACTTCTATTACAGAAGAAGATATTGAATACAGTAAGAGTTTAGGATACACGATTAAATTAATCGGCCTTGCGAAGCGAGATGGTGAAAAATTAGAGGTTACAGTTGAACCGACACTACTTCCAAATACACATCCTCTTGCGGCCGTACAAAACGAATATAACGCTGTATATGTGTATGGGGAAGCGGTCGGAGAAACGATGTTTTATGGACCAGGTGCAGGAAGTTTACCAACAGCAACAGCTGTTGTTTCCGATTTAGTAGCTGTAATGCAAAATATTAGATTAGGGGTAACAGGAAATAGTGCTGTAGTCCCGCAATATCAAAAAGTATTAAAAGAGCCAGACGAAATTGTTGTGAAGAAATTTTTAAGACTTCATGTGAAAGATGAAATTGGTGTATTTGCAAAAATTACTTCGTTATTCTCTGAGCGTGGCGTTAGCTTTGAAAAGATTATTCAAATGCCACTTGAAGAGAAAGGAAAGGCTGAAATTGTAATTGTAACGCATCGTGCGTCTCTTGCTGATTATGATTATATTCTACATACATTGCAATCGTATGAAGAAATAGATTGTTTGAAAGCAAACTATCGAATTGAAGGGGATGCTAAGTAGCATCTCGTATCATAAAACAGAAAGGGCCTATTAAGCAGCTTGCTTAATAGGCCCTTTTCTATTTAAAATCTTCGTACCAACTTGAATAAATGCTTGGATAATCCAGCCTGTTGTAAAGGATAAAATGATTGTTCCAAAATAGATAGGTCCATCTAATAAGAAGCTTAATGTTAAAAATAAGAATGCTAACGAAATTTCCGTTCTTCTAAATGTCCATTTCTTTTTCTCAGCAACTGTTAAAACGAAAGCTTCTTGAGGTGCTGCGCAAAGATTTGTAGAGACGTAAAGGCCAATACCGGCTCCAATGAATAGATTTCCACAAACAAGTGTTATATATTTTGGAAGAGAACGGATAGCGTCCATAATAGTTGTAATGGAACCAATCCAATCAACAAAAAGAGAAATAAGAACCATTGTTACAATTGTACCAATTGTAATTTGTTTTTTATTCCAAAAGAGTACGATAAGGGTAAAAGCAAAGTTAATCATGAAAATCCAAAAACCAATACTTATCCCGAAATTTTGATATAGTGCAATAAAGAAGGAATCATAAGGGCTAAGTCCAAAGGAAGTAATTGTCGTCATCATATTAATGCCGATGGCGAGAATGAGTAGACCGCCAATGAAAAATATATATTCTAATTTGAGTCGAAGCATAGTTGTATATCCTTTCAAAAAGTATTTGCTAGGAAAGGATATATTGTGGAAAGCTTACCAGGTCAAGGGAGAATTTTTACAGGGAAGGGGAAAATGAGATGACGAATATAAGGAAGATTGCTGAGCTTGCTGGGGTATCTGTTTCAACTGTTTCACGTGTACTAAATAATCATCCATATGTGAATGAACAGAAACGAAAAGAAATTTTAGCAATTATAGAAGAATTAAATTATACGCAAAATGTGAATGCAATTCATTTAGTGAAAGGAAAAACGAATGTAATTGGCGTGTTATTACCGCACGTAAATGATCAATATTATAGCGCTATTATCGAGGGGATATCAAAGGAAACAGCAAAGAATAATTATAATATGATGCTTTGTCAGACGAATTATAGTGAGAAAAGGGAATTAGAAATTTTAAATATGTTAAAAATGAAAAAACTTGATGGGGTTATTATATGTTCGCGGGCAAATAGTAAGGAAAAGCTTGAAGAATATACAAAATTCGGCCCTATTGTTATGTGCGAAGAAATCGACTCGAATTTCATTTCGAGTGTGCATATTGATTACTATAAAGTGTTTTCGCGCGGAATGAAAAGCTTAATAGATGCGGGCCATACAAGTATTGGGTATTGCATTGGAAGAAGTAATAGCATTAATAGTCAGAGAAGAAAACAAGCATATGAAGATTCCCTTCAACAGATTGCTGTAACACCGATAGAGGCTTGGAAGTTTAAAGGCTGTTTTACAGTGGAAGATGGGCGTAATGTGATTAGGGAATGGACACGTATGTCAGTAAAACCAACAGCGTTTCTTGTATCTTGCAACCATATTGCCGCGGGGATAGTAACGGAAGCGAAAAAACAAGGCATTCGTATTCCGGAAGATATTACGATTATCAGTTGTGATGATCAAGATGTGGCAGATATTTTAGGCATTACGACGATTTCGTATTGTAGTAAAAATGTTGGTGTGAAGGCATTTGAATTATTATATGAAAAGATTAATGATGAGCAAATCGATATAAAGCACGTAGAGTTATTGCCAGAATTAGTACATAGGGAAACAACATAATAGATAAGGTTTGAAAATCGCTTTTCAAAATTGCGTTTGGTATAATTATGGACAATCTATGAGGGCTAAAAGGGGTTTTGATATGAGATCAAAAGTAGTAAAAGTAATTCTACTCATTACAATTGCATCTTTCTGTTTATTTGCATATGGCTTTGTTTCAGGTGTAAATGATGTATTAAATCCGAAAGCTTCAAATTTAATTAAAAAGACCGATGTAGTGGCAAAAGAGAAAAAGAAAACGGGAACGTTACAAATCGTTAGTTTAGGTGATTCATTAACACGCGGTGTTGGTGATAAAGAAGGAATTGGCTATGTTGGACGGATGAAAGAAGATTTACAAAAAGATTATAAGCAAAAGGTTGCTTTAACTAACTTAGCGGTTAGTGGTGCGAAAATGCCTGACTTATTAAAACAAATTGAGAGTAGTGGCGCTCAATATTCAATTAAGCAAGCAGATGTAATCGTTTTAACGATTGGAGGAAATGATTTATTTCCAGGTTGGGACTCGCTTGGAAAGATAGATTTAGAAACATACCGTCCTGATACAGAAACATTCCAGAATGAAGCGAAGAAAATTATAGAAGAAATTCGTAAGTTAAATACAGATAGCCCAATTTTTTGGCTAGGTTTATATAATCCTTTTGAAAATGTAGAAGATTTAAAAGGGTCTTCAAACATTGTTGTAGACTGGAATGCATCTTTAGAAAAATTGGCGATAAATAATAAAAATGTGTATATTACACCGACATTTGATTTATTCCAAAACCGTGGGAAAGATTTATTATACTCCGATCATTTCCATCCGAATGAAATAGGATATACATATATGGCGGACCGATTAGTTCAAAATGTTGCGAGTAAATTAAAACTAGAACAAGGAGGGGTAAAATGACGACGATACTTTCCGTACGAGACGTGAAGAAGGTAATTGGAAAGAAGACGATTGTAGAGAATATTTCCTTTGATGTAAAACAAGGAGAAGTGTTTGGCTTCCTAGGGCCGAATGGTGCCGGAAAAACGACTACCATTCGAATGTTAGTTGGATTGATTAAGGAAACAGAAGGCACGATTTCTATCGGCGGTTATTCTATTAAGGAAAATTTCAGAGAAGCGATGCGTCAAATTGGGAGTATCGTTGAAAACCCAGAACTGTATACCTATTTAACGGGATGGGAAAATTTAAAACAATTTGCCCGTATGTTAGGTGGTATATCAGATGAACGTATTATTGAAATTGCTCAAATGGTTCATTTGGATGAAAGAATTCACGATAAGGTAAAAACATACTCACTCGGTATGAAACAGCGTCTTGGTATTGCGCAAGCGCTTCTTGGAAATCCCAAATTGCTCATATTAGATGAGCCGACAAACGGTTTAGACCCAGCTGGGATTAGAGAACTTAGGGAATTTATACATAAGCTTGTGAAAGAAGAAAATATGAGTGTGTTTATTTCAAGTCATTTGCTAAGTGAAGTGCAAATGATATGTGATCGCGTTGCTATTATTCATAAAGGAAAAATGATAACAGTTGCCAAGGTTGAAGAATTAATTCAAACAGCAAGTGATCGCGTAGAATGGATTGTTACACCAATTCTTAAGGCAAAAGATATGCTAGAAGATGTTGAGGAAGTAAGAGAAGTGAGTATAGAAGGTAATCGATTACTATGCCGCATGAATATCGCATCTATAAGTAATTGGAATAAACATTTTGTAGAAAACGGGATAGATGTACATAGCGTTAAGGAACTTGTATTTACGCTAGAAGATTTATTTATTGAACTCACAAGGGGTGAGCAGCATGCATGAATTTGCGAATCTAGTTTTAAATGAATCAGAAAAGATTTACCGCAAGAAACGTATTTTTGTTGTCATGCTTATTTTAGCAATCTTGATCCCGCTTTTTGTGTACGCGCAGTATCGTGAAATAGAAACGACACAAAAAAGACTCGGTACAACTGATTGGAAGGTTTCATTACAACAGCAAATTGTTGATTCTCAAAATCGATTGAACAATTCTAGGTTGCCAGAAGAATGGCGTGATTGGTTAAAGGTAAGAGTTGAGCAACAACAATATTATTTAGATCATGATATTAACCCGATGGCACCGGGTGCACCGACTTTTGTCAGAGCATTTATTGAACAAGGAATTACGTTATTTATTCCGCTTCTCGTAATGATTGTCGCCATTGATATCGTTTCAGGAGAACGAAGTGATGGGACGATGAAGATGTTACTTACGCGGCCAATTCGGCGCTGGAAAATACTCCTTAGTAAATACGTGACGATGTTATTTTTCATTTCGCTCATACTGTTTCTTGTAGGTTTGTTTGCTTACATACTATCAGGGCTTGTATTTGGGTACTCGGGATGGAATTTACCTGTTTTAACAGGGTTCGTCATTGATAAGGAAACGTTAAATACGAACTTTGTGCACCTTATTCCGCAGTGGCAATACATCTTAATGGCGTATGGACTAGCCTGGTTTGTTGCTATCGTTGTTGGAACTATATCATTTATGGTCTCTGTTTTAATTCGTAATACACCAGCTGGTATGGGCGTTATGCTAGCTGCATTAATTGCAGGCGGTATTTTAAGTTCGTTCGCAACATCTTGGGAAGGCGCAAAATATATTTTTAGTGTGAATTTATCATTAACGGATTATTTATCAGGAAAATTACCTGCATTACAAGGTTTATCGATGGGATTTTCTTTGATGAATTTAACTGTATGGGCCGTTGTGTCCCTAATTATTTCGTTTGTAGTATTTACAAAGCAGGATATGGTGAATTAATTGGACGGGAAGTGAAAGTATGAAAAATGTTTTAAAAAATGATTGGGGGCCATTATTGGCACCGGAATTCGAGAAAGAATACTATCTTACTTTAGCTAATTTTTTGAGAGAAGAGTACAGCACACATGTAGTGTATCCGAAAGTAGAAGATATTTTTAACGCTCTAGAATATACAAGTTATGAAAATACAAAGGTCGTTATTTTAGGACAAGACCCATATCACGGACCGGATCAAGCACATGGTTTAAGCTTTTCGGTACAACCAGGTATTAAAACGCCACCATCATTGTTAAATATGTATAAAGAACTTCGAGATGAATATGGTTATGAAATTCCGAATAACGGTTATTTAGTAAAGTGGGCAGAGCAAGGAGTTTTATTATTAAATACTGTATTAACAGTTCGACAAGGTGAAGCAAATTCTCATAAAGGGAAAGGATGGGAGCACTTCACGGATCGCGTAATTGAGCTATTAAACGAACGTGAAAAGCCAGTTATTTTCATATTGTGGGGACGTCATGCACAGGCGAAGAAAAAGTTAATTACGAATACGAAGCACCATATTATCGAATCTGTACATCCAAGTCCACTATCAGCAAGACGTGGTTTCTTTGGGAGTAAACCATATTCTAAAGTGAATACGATTTTAGCTAATATGGGCGAGAGTGAAATTGATTGGGAAATTCCAAATTTGTAAATAAAAAAGGTAGTTAACAGTCGTTAACTACCTTTTTATTATTGTTGTTCGTTCTTTAATTTAGCATCTAGTACAAAAGTACCAAATGGGATAACTGATGAAACGAATGCTCCAAGTGCCCATAAAATTGATTTACGGTGTGCGATTGTTACTTGAATTACTGCAAAGATGAATAGAATAAATAGAACACCATGAGCCATGCCTGTAATTTTAACAGCCGTTGCAAATCCTGCGAAATATTTCAATGGCATTGCTACAAATAATAGTAATAGGAAAGAAATACCCTCAACTAGTCCAATTGCTCTTAATCGTCCGATTGGTGTAGATAACATAAAGCAACCTCCTTTAACGTATGCTTGTATATAGTAAATTTGTATTCTTTTTCAAAATAAAATAGTCTATTTTGTTTCATTATATACAAAAAGAAAGTTTACACTACGAGAATAGTGCAAAGTTCAAAATATAGTCACAAAAGAGTGGTAATTTAAATAAAAACCTATTTGAAGTATTTGACTTCAAATAGGTTTTATGGGTGAAAATATTAAACAAGCGCTTCTTTTTTTAGTACGAACTTCTCTACAACTTTTGCAACGCCATCGTTCATATTTGTATCTGTTACGTAGTTTGCAATTTCTTTAATATCATCAGGTGCATTGCCCATTGCAACGCCAAGACCAGCAAATTCGATCATCGCTTGGTCGTTATAGCTATCGCCCATTGCGATCACTTCTTCACGCTTAATGCCAAGCTTTTGGATCAGTTTGTTTAAGCTTGTTCCTTTTGTAACACCGGCTTCAGTAAATTCTAAGAAGAATGGTTTAGAACGCATAACGCTTAATTGGCCTTCTAGTTGTTGTTGTAGTTTCTTTTCTACTACAACAAGGCGTTCAGCTTCCTTATTCATTAATACTTTGACTACAGGCTCTTTAACTGCGGCTTTAAAGTCATCTACTACAACAATTGGCATACCAGTAATATCGCCCTCAATTTCAGTATAAGGATTATTTTCTTCCGTTACGATATCATCGCCCATATAAGTATGAATCCATACATCTTCAGCTTTACTAATTTCAAATAGGTTGTGAACGATTTCAGGAGATAGCGTACTACTAAAGATTTCTTCGTTTGTTTTACAGTTAATAATTTTTGCACCATTAAAAGATAGAATGAAACTACCGTATTCTTCTAAACGAAGTTCTTTCGCTACATTGCGCATACCAAACGTTGGACGACCAGAAGCAAGTACAACTTTTACACCTTGCTCTTGTGCAGTCATTAGAGCCTCTTTCGTACGAGGTGAAATAGTATGATCATCACGTAATAAAGTATCATCTAAATCTAAAACAATCATTTTATAAGTCATATTGAAAATTCCTCTCTTTGTTGAAATAGAAATAAAGTTTTATGAAGATATTAGGGAATATATAGTAAGACATCGAACCTCTTCATTCCACATTAACTGCCCGTAAAAGTCCGATTGGTTCAACTAATAATCAGTGGAGGATGAACAAAACCCCCACTGATTAAAGTTTCACTTTATGTGAAGTTAGGAGAAGTTCTATATTGTTAGTATAAATTACCATGAGTGTGTTGCCCATGATAATTTATACTGTTAACTCCTGATTAGCTTTCAATTTATTATTATCGTAACAACTCTATAGGTAGAGTGCAATAATGGAAGTTTTCCAATTTACGATCGTTGTTTTTCTGTTGAACGAGAAAATAGTATTTCGAGCAAAATTGCCATTACAGATCCAAGAACGAGACCGTTACTTAAAAATGATGCTAGAAATGGTGGGAGTGTAGAAAATGCTCCTGCTGGAACGAACATAACGCCGACGCCTGTAAAGATTGAAAGCCCCGCTACTTTAAATAATCGTTCTTTATTCTGCACCGTTTCGTATTCGCGGAAGGCAAGACCGATCATGCTTGCAAATACAGGATAAATGGCAGCGTATCCAACTGCGACAGGTATCGCCGCAAAGAATGAAGTAATCTTTGGGAATATACTAACGAGAATAATAAAGCTTGATCCTAACATAAATGGGAGTCGTTTATAAATATTAGTCGTTGCAATAAAGCCTGCTGATCCAGAAATAGCGACAGGACCAATCGCTGAAAAAAGACCTCCTAGCAATTGATTTATTCCCGTTATAATGCCGGCTTGTTTGAAACGATCTGGTGCAGTATTCTCCTCATATTTAGAAACAACCTTTTGCACAACACGAATGCTTGCTAACATATTTGTTAGAAGTAATAGTGTAACGAAAACGACCGTAATGGCCATGTTCCACTCAATACGAGGCATCCCGAAAACAAATAGAGACGGAAAACGGATTATATCTGTCACAGGCGTTACTGGATTGGATAATCCGAAACATGCAAATAAAATCCAACCGCAGACGATACTGAAAAGAACAGAGTATTGTCCGATAATAGGTAGCTTCATGATGAAGAAGGATAGTAAAATAACAATCAGTGATAGAATAAATACGTCAGCTTGTACTTCTGTATGTTGTCCGTCAAGGCCAAACATTCCCTTTAAGAAGGACCCACTCAGTTGTGCGACAAGAAGAAATAAATATGTTCCAATGACTGTCGGTGTAAAATAGCGAACTAGTTTATCGATAAGTCCAAAAACGCTAAGAATAATACAAATGATTCCGCTTAATAGGAAAGCGTACTGAAGGACCTTAAGTGTTTCATTGCTTGATCCAAATAATACGACACCTAAACTTGCATAAAGGGAGAAAATCCCCCACCAAAGCCCTGCAGGGCCTTCTTGAATAGGAAGTTTATGCCCAAATATAGCTTGCAGTAGGCCAGCAAAACCAAGAACAAATAATGTTCTTTGTACGAATGCAATAGCTTCAGCACCATCGAGACCATAACTAGTTGCGACGCTAATTGGTACGATAAGGCTCCCAGCTAAAATAAAGAGCGCCCATTGTAAGGCGGAAAGAAATGTTTTCATTATATCAACCTCTTTCATAGATTCCGTATCTAGTATATATGTATTTCATTTCCACTGGCAAAGATTGTAGATAGAGAAAAGAGTTGAAACACGATATGAATGCACGTAAGCAATTATGGATAGCAGTTATATGTATGACTTTTGTTGTAATTCTAGGAACGTTAGGATTTATGACGATTGAAGAGATTAGTTTGTTTCAAGCATTTTGGATGACGATGATTACTGTATTAACCGTTGGATACGGAGATGCCGTTCCTGTAACACATGCAGGAAAAGTTTTTGCACTTCTTATTATACCTGTTGGCGTCGGTATCGTTACATATGCAATTGGTGTAGTGGCAGCTATGATTATTGAAGGGAATTTCTTTCATGCAGTGCGGAGGAAGAAGATGGATAAACAAATAGCGCAGTTACAAAATCATATTATCGTATGTGGTTGTGGTAGAGTCGGGCTTCAAGTTGTACATGAATTACAAGAAAAGAAAATCCCATTTGTCGTCGTGGATAAAGATGAAAGCATATTAGAGAAGGAAAAACTTTTGTATGTACATGGAGATGCAACGGAAGACCAAGTGCTACATCATGCCGGAATTTCAAAGGCAGCGGGTTTAGTTGCTATCGTTGCAAATGATGCTGAAAATGTATTTATTACATTAACAGCTAGAGGATTAAACGATGCAATTAAAATTGTGGCAAGAGCAGAAAAACCAGAAACTGAAGACAAATTAAAGAGAGCTGGCGCAAATAAAGTGATTAATCCATCTAGCATGGCAGGGATTCATATTGCAAAAGGTATTGCGAATCCGCTAACAGTTCATTATATTGATACAGTACTGTATGGCGTGGAGCAGTCATTTGTAATTGAAGAGATTGCAGTCGGCGAGGGCTCTATTTTAGCTAGTAAATCATTACTCGAGAGTGATGTGAGAAATCAATTTGACGTAACAATTTTAGCGATTTTGAGAAATGGGAATGTTATACATAATCCAACGGGGCAGGAAAAACTACAAGAACATGATATGATAATAGTATTTGGTTCAGTAGAGAAGCTGGGACAATTTGAGAAAGAACTACAAAGTAAGAGGTGACAAGGAATGCAAATATCGAGTGATAAAATTTTAAATAAAATGGCGAATGAAATTGCAAAAGCAAAAAGTAGTGAAGGACAAAAGTCAAAAGAGCATGTATTAGTTGTGCGTGCTTTATGTGATTTACTATTAGATGAACAGGTTGAATCTTCTACGTATAGAGAGCCACAAATTCAATCACAAATCATCGGATCACAACCAATAACGATGCAACCAATCACACCAATTTCTGATGAGCCAGTATATATAAAAGAAAGTGATGCAAACGGTAATTCTTTATTTGATTTTTAGAAGATAAATCGTTTGGCTTATATGAAAAAATTGCTTATGATAAAGGTAAAAAAGGGGAATTAAGATGAAAATTTTCTTTTTACTAGGTTGTATTGCAGCGGGGCTATCTGTTGCGTTAGGGGCATTTGGAGCACACGGTTTAGAAAATAAAATTTCTGCAAAAATGTTAGAAGTTTGGAAAACAGGTGTTACATATCAAATGTTACATGCAGGTGGGCTATTCGTAGTTGCTTTATTGATGGATAAAATTCAATCATCACTTTTAACTACTGCTGGTTGGCTTATGGTAGCTGGGATTATTATGTTCTCAGGTAGTCTGTATGCGTTAAGCACAACAGGGATTAAGTTTTTTGGTCCAATTACACCTCTTGGTGGTGTAGCGTTTATCGTGGCATGGATCTTAGTCGGAACTGCAGTTGTAAAAGGATTATAAAGAACAAAAGCTGGCATATGCCAGCTTTTTTTATGGTCTTGGAGCATAAGTTGCTTGTTGACTAGGTAAATACGTAATTTCTTCTGGGAATTCTACATAATCTAAATAAATCATTAATAGTAAATAACGTTTCCCTGATTGTGGCTCACTAATTACAATATGATCACGACCAGCAGCCTCAATAATACCTGTATACGATTGTGTACCGAGTGAGCTACCGCGCTCATAAGTCATTACAACTGTAGCTTGCTTGCCCTTGTTCAAGCGAAGGATATTTTCAATATAGGATTGTTCTAGAGGCAACATGCCTTGAGAAATTGCATATTGAGCTTGCGCAGCTTGAGCTGCTTGTTGTTGCATTGCTTGCTGTTGTTGCTGTTGGGTCATTTGTTGCGGCTGTACGTAAGTTCCAGATGGTTGATAAAATCCAGTTCCGTAATACGGATTTTGTTGCTGTGCCATTCAAAAATCCCTCCTCATTATCAATCCTTAAAATACGCTAGGACAATCCGCGCCAGATGGCTGAAAGAAGCAGTGCTTTTTAAAGCGACCAGAGTTTTGCTGGTTATACCAAGTTGGTGGACATGCACCTTCAGGTCTAAAAAACCATAAGGCAAAATTTGCAGGCCAAAAGCGTTGTCCTTGAATCGTTCGTCTTGCTAAGGCAATATCTTGTTCCCTTGCACGTTGATAAAAATATCCTTTTTGCGTTGCCTCAAAACCACCAGGATTTTGATATACCATTTGACGTAAATTACGTATTTTTTTAAAATCTAAACAATTTCCGCGGACACGATTTACTCCAACGTTTCCGACCATCAACATTCCCTGTTGACCTTCTCCTTCAGCTTCAGCACGCATCAGTCTAGCTAATAACTTTACATCTTCTTCGTTATACGCGATAACGCCCATTATGTGTCACCTCTCTTTTTGGAATCCCTTGTGGAAAGAGGTTTATCTCTAGATGAAGTGTGTAACAATTACTAGTTCATACGTATGAGAAAAAGGACTCAGATATGACAACCAAACGAAGTTTTAAATTGAGGGAAGAAAATAAAAAAAGCTAGCTTTTCATCATTAAAATACTTTAGACCATAAGTTTGAGAAGAAATCTCCGATAGAGCGCATTGATAACATAAACCAGTTTGCTTTTTCAACTTCTTCTGTCGTTTTTGCGGTAACCTTCATACTTTTACTACCGTCTAAGAAACCATATTTATCAGTTGATTCTAAAGTAATCGATCCTACCTTGGCATCTTTCTTAACAGGGGCAACTAAATGTCCATCCTCAGCGAGGGATTTATCTACCTCAGTCCCAATTTTATAAGAATCTTTACTACCTTTCTTCGCAATTACTGTTATTTCTTTTTCCGGTGTAACAGTGACTTGGTCTTCTTTCCCTTTTACTACAGAGATTGTATTGTTTTCATCCACTTTTAGTTTTTGTTTTTCGAAATTATTAAATCCGTATTCAATTAATTCACGGGATTCAGTGAAACGCTCGTCCATTGATTTTGTTTTTATAATTACTGAAATGAGGCGTAAGTCACCACGTTTTGCTGTAATAGTGAATCCGTATCCAGCAGTATCAGAACTACCGGTTTTTAAACCATCTGTTCCTTCATAAGAGAAGGCGGCACCTGGTAACATCCAGTTCCAGTTTTCCATACGGATTGGTTTCGGATGATTATCTGGGAAGTTTCTAAATCTTTGTTTTGTATCCTCTAGCATTTCTGGATACTTTGTAATCATTGCTTTTGAAAGCATACCCATATCGCGAGCTGACATGGAATTTTCTCCATTCGAATCAGTTCCTTCAGGATGTTTTCCTTTTAAGTCAGCGTTATTTAACCCAGTAGCGTTTACAAACTTATATTTCTTTAACCCTAGTTTTTTTGCATGATCATTTGCAAGATTTAAGAAGTTTTTCTCACTGCCTGCAAGAAGTTCTGCTAAGGCAATACTAGATCCGTTTGCAGAGAAGATAACGATAGAATGATATAGTTCTCTTACAGTATATTGACGTCCCTTTTCGAAGGGAACGTTAGAGAATTCATTATTACGTGAAACTTCATAAGCGTAATCAGAAATGTTTACCTTTGTATCCCAAGTGATTTTTCCTTCTTTAATTGCTTCTAACACGGCATAAACAACAATTAATTTTGACATACTAGCGATAGCTAGTAATTCATCTGGATTTTGTTCATGCAGTATTTTTCCTGTATCTGCATCAAATAGAAGTGCAGCAGCTGCCTCAATGTGTATTTTTCCTTCGGCATGGGATGTTGTTACTGATAAGGAAGAAATTGACAATAAAAGCATTAGTAAAACAGATAAGATTTTCTTCATATAGATTATCACCTTCGCATCGTTATTAGCATATAGCTCGTACCATTTTAGCATAAATTTGGATATAGAAAGGTTACAATTTTGTAAGGAATTTGAAAGGTATTTGTCGATTTTTGTTCAAATTTGTGGAGAAAAGAAGTTTTTTGAAGAGAAATATAGAAGGTAATAAAAAAAGGAACGAATTTCGTTCCTTTTTTACGATTTTATATGTGTAAAAATTTCTCTACTTTTTCGTCTGGTAAAATGTTTCCAACGAAAAATGTTCCGAATTCACCATAACGAGCACTTACTTCATCGAAGCGCATTTCATATATAAGTTTTTTAAATTGAAGAACATCGTCAGCGAATAATGTTACGCCCCACTCAAAATCGTCGAATCCAACAGATCCTGAAATAACTTGGCGCACCTTACCTGCGTACTGGCGACCGATTTTACTATGACTGTACATCATTTTTTTACGTTCTTCCATAGGAAGCATGTACCAGTTGTCATCACCTTGGCGACGCTTGTCCATTGGATAGAAGCAAATGTGATTTGCTTTTGGTAACTCAGGATATAAGCGGGCTAAGATTTGTGGGTTTTGGTATGGATCTTCATCAGCTGGAAGGTAGTTGCTTAGTTCAACAACAGATACGTAAGAGTATGCAGGAACCATATATTCAGCTAATGTTGTTTTATTCAATTCTGTCTCAATTTCATTTAACTCTTCCATTGTTGGACGCAAAATCATAAGCATAATATCAGCTTTTTGGCCAACAACTGTATACATCGCATGACTGCCTTTTTTCGCACTAGCTACTTCATTCCATTTTTCAACGACATTTAAAAATTCAGACACAGCTTGTCCGCGTTCGTCGCTAGATAATGTTTTCCATGCAGCCCAATCAATAGAACGTAAATCATGTAAACAATACCAGCCATCTAACGTTGTTGTTGCTTCACTCATTCCATTCACCTCAGTTAATGATAGTTTTACACGTTAACTATAGCATATATAGTTTTAAAATCATCTATATAAAGCCTTGGCGCATAAAATTGTCACATTTAAATTTACTTGAAAATAGGAAGAGATAAGGCCTAAAGGGGATTTATTTCTATGCTGAATTTTATGAAAATATAATCATTTTTATTTTATCTATTTTTTGGGAGCTATAAGTTTAAAATATAGAAGAAAAGCAGTATTCTTAAAGATAGAGTTTTTTTAACATATGTAGGAGGGTTTATTCGTGAGCAACTTATTTACAACAGTAAAAGAAAAAGTTCAAGGAAAAGGCATTTCTATCGTACTTCCTGAAGGAACTGATGAAAGAATTTTAGGCGCTGCAGAGCGTTTAGCAAAAGAAGAGTTAGTAAAACCAATCTTAGTTGGTAATAAAGAAGAAATTAGCGCAAAAGCTGCTAGCATGAATTTAACATTAGCAGGCGTTGATATTTACGACCCAGCTACATACGAAGAAATGGATGCAATGGTAGCATCTTTCGTTGAACGCCGCAAAGGTAAAGCAACTGAAGAAGACGCTCGCAAAATCCTTAAAGACGAAAACTACTTCGGTACAATGCTTGTATACATGGGCAAAGCACACGGTTTAGTAAGTGGTGCAGCTCACTCTACAGCTGATACAGTTCGTCCAGCACTTCAAATCATCAAGACAAAACCAGGCGTTACAAAAACTTCTGGCGTATTCATCATGGTACGTGAAGAAGAGAAATATGTATTCGCTGATTGTGCAATTAACATTGCACCAAACAGCCAAGATTTAGCTGAAATTGGTATCGAGAGTGCGAAAACTGCTGAACTATTCGGTATTGATCCACGCGTTGCTATGTTAAGCTTCTCTACAAAAGGTTCTGCGAAATCTCCAGAAACAGAAAAAGTTGTAGAAGCAACTCGCATTGCAAAAGAAATGGCTCCTGAATTAGCTTTAGATGGAGAATTCCAATTCGATGCTGCATTCGTACCATCTGTAGCTGAGAAAAAAGCTCCAGGTTCTACAATTAAAGGTGATGCTAATATATTCGTATTCCCAAGCTTAGAAGCTGGTAATATTGGCTACAAAATCGCTCAACGTTTAGGTAACTTCGAAGCAGTAGGACCAATCTTACAAGGTTTAAACATGCCTGTAAACGACCTATCTCGTGGATGTAACGAAGAAGAAGTGTACAAGTTAGCTTTAATTACAGCAGCTCAAGCACTTTAATTCTATAATGAATTGAAATAAAGACCGTCGCTATAATAGCGACGGTCTTTATTTTTCTAAGCCAAGTGCTTTATTATTACGATCAATAATACGCTGTAAATTCGTCTCATATAAAGGTATTTCATCTATTGTTAATTGAGATGGTGTTAATTTTGGAGCGAATTGCTGTAATGTTTTTAAAAGGCGCATCATTAAATCTTGTACTGTAATGGTTTCGCCAAGTAATTCTGAAAGTGAGGCCATCGTACTCGGTACAATTTCAGGATACGTAAAGCGTGTTTCTTCTCCTTGAATGGCTAGGTTGTAGAAATCACGAACGAGTGTGGCACGTTCAGAACCACTTCCTGTAGCACATAGATAAATTTGGACGGCGACACCGCCGCGAATACGGCGCTGTGAAATACCAGCAAATTTTTGATCGCGAATACTTAAATCGTAGCTACCAGGGCAGTAAGAACCAACGATTTCTTTTGCCTCGATTGTAACATCGTAATCCTTTAACATTTCTTGAATTAAATGCCACATTGTATCGTATCCAAGATCAATATCGATACCCTTTTCTGTTTCTTGGAATAACAGTGATACATTTAAAACATCTTCATCAAGTACGACTGCAAGTCCGCCAGAATTCCGAACGATAACATTGAAGTTGTTTTCTTTTAGAAAAGAAATACCTTCTTCCAAGTGCGGTAGGCGTGAATCTTGAATGCCAAGAACAATTGTATTGTGATGAACCCAAGAACGCATTGTTGCAGCTGATTGACCATTTCCAATGCTTGTGCATAATGTGTCATCCATGGCGAAGGACTGCAATGCATGGAATGTTGGTCCCAAACTAGACTGATCTACAATACGCCACTCTGGCTGAGATAAAATGGAACGGGAATTGCTCATATAACTAACCCCTTATCTTTAAAATGACAATCTCTATTATAGCAAAAAATGAAGAATGGGGTTTTCTCACATATAAAGGGAAAATTTAAAGGTGAAAGACTAAAAAAGGATGCATTATATGCATCCTTTTTATTCTGCAATTTTTTCTAAATTACCGTTTCGATCCATTCGGAAAGATGTTTGAGAACGTTCCTCGTCATCCATGACTGCCAACTTACGAGCGCGGTTCATAATATTCATAAGTGTTTCGTAATCTTCTTGTACAGTATGAGATTGCTTTTCTAATTTTTCTAGTTTCTTTTCTAGTTCTTCATTTCGAAGGATTTGTGATTTAATTTCTTGTTTCAATCTCGTATTCTCATTTTCAAGAGCTGTCACTTTTATATTGGAAGATCCGACTGTTTGTAAAAAATAAATAACATCTTGCATTGTCATAGAGCCTTTTGCAGCAGGGACGGTAGTTTCTTTATATGGAATAGCTTCTTTGTATTGTACAATCGATTCCTCTTGTACAAATTCTTCATAATCAGTTATCGAATCTGAAGCTGGTGGTGTATAAAGTAAACGTTTTTTCGCTTGTTCACCGCTTGCAGCGCGCATTTTATCTTTACGATGTTTTTTTGCTAGTTGAAGAGCTTGTTCATAGCTATAGCGAACAACAGCATTCCAACGGAAACCACAGGCAGCCGATGTACGATTCAACCTGTCTCCTACTTCTTCAAATGCATTTAATTGCGTACTTCCTTCTCGAACGTGACGAAGTACAGTTTCAGCAAGTAATAAATCATCCTCATCCGTCCAAGCATCTTGTCTTACTTTCATAGATTCAACTCCCTTTCTTTTTATGAACTTCCTATTTTTATAATGGGCAAAAAAATGAGCTTTTATACAAAGCTTTTAAAAATATGGTAGATTTCGATGAAAGGTATAAAGTGAAACTTTAATCAGTGGGGGTTTTCTTCGTCTCCCACTGATTATTAGCCCTCACCAATCGGACTTTAATGGGCAGCCCGCCTCCCACCTAGATTCTTTGCTTTCGCTGAATTTTGAGATGGAGGTCTTACTGCCCATTAAAGCGGGATAAATTTTGCCAAGAATGACGGAAGCTTCTGTAGGAGAACATATAAATATGTAGCATTATATGAGGAAAGAGCGTCACAAGGAAACTTGCAACGAGCTTCAAAGAGCGGTAAAATACCATTTAGTGTTTATTTTTAAATGTACTTGAGAAAAGTTTAAAATAGAGGAAGTGTTATATAATGGGAAACGAATTTCGTGTGTGTGATGATTGTCAGGCAACGAACGTTAAAACGTTGATTCCAAAGCTAAAAAAAGTAGATTCATGTGCAACGATTGAAGTTGGATGTCAGTCTTACTGTGGTCCTGGTCGTAAAAAATCATTCGCATTTGTAAATAACCGTCCAGTTGCGGCACCGACAGAAGACGAACTAATTGTAAAAATTGAAGCAAAGTTAAATAAGTAAGGAAAAGAAGAGTGAACAGATTACTCTTCTTTTTTTATGCCCATAAAGGAAAGGATTTATTCTGTGGAAGCTTAATTGGTGATGATAATAGATAATGACAGATAGGCATTATCTATTTATTAAGGTCTCAACCTATATGAATTTGTATTTCAAAATAATAGTTGACAGTCTTTGGAAGCGATAGGTAGAATAGAAGGTGTCTGATTCTGAGAATCATTATCAGGAAAAGAACGATTCATTTTATTTTTTTTATTACTATTTGAGAATAAATTTCATTTTAATAAATATATGTTGTTGGTTAGGATGGTTGAGGGATGGAAGCGAGCGCAAGCAGTATAGAACAGCAAGAAGAGAATGTTAAAGAGATTAAGAGCAGACCGCTCATCGCTTCTATTATTTTAGTAGCGGGTACAGTTTTGTTAGCTTTAAGCATGGCAGTTTCTATTTCTTTTGGGGCTGCAGATATTAGTTTAAAGACTGTATGGCAAGCTGTATTTCAGTTTGATGGATCTATTACACATCATAACGTAATTCAAGAGCTTCGCATGCCTAGAGCAATAGGGGGCGTAGTTGCAGGTGCCTTTTTAGCGGTATCAGGAGCAATTATGCAAGGCATGACGCGAAATCCACTTGCTTCACCATCGTTAATGGGAATTACAGATGGGGCTGTATTTGGAATTGCAATTATGTATGCATTTTTCCCTAATTCACCTTATTTAATGTTTGTTATCGCATCTTTTATTGGAGCTGCGTTTGGTGCAAGCATTGTATATGGAATTGGGTCTTCTTCACCAGGTGGATTAACACCTGTGAAATTAGCTTTAGCAGGTGCAGCTATTAGTGCTTTATTAGGGGCAATTTCATCTGGAATCGCATTGTATTTTAATCTTGCCCAAGAGGTGAGCATGTGGAATGCAGGCGGAGTTGCTGGAGTGAAATGGCAAAGTATTAATATGTTAGTGCCAATTGGCCTTGTTTGTCTTTTTATCGCGATTATGATGTCGAGATATATTACAATTTTGAGCTTTGGTGAAGAAATTGCAATTGGACTTGGTCAAAATACGACATTAATTAAATTTATCGGAACAGTACTTGTTCTTATTTTAACGGGTTCCGCAGTTTCCATGGCAGGATCAGTAGGGTTTGTTGGTCTTGTAATCCCGCATATGACTCGTTTCCTTGTAGGCTCGGACTATAGATGGGTTATTCCATGTTCTGCGGTCTTAGGCGGGCTGTTAATTGAATGTGCAGATATGTTATCTCGCGTTATTAACCCGCCATTTGAAACGCCAATTGGAGCAATTACAGCGCTAATTGGGGTTCCATTCTTCCTCTACTTAGCACGTAACGAAGGGAGAGGGAAAATGTGAGGACAAGTGTCTTAACAAAAAAGAACGTTTCGGTTTTAACAATTTTAGTAGGATTAATCGTTACTGTATTTTTAGTAAGTTTAAATACAGGGACATTTAAAATACCACCGATGGACGTATTAAAGTCATTGGTTGGACTCGGGGCTGAAGATCAGTCTGTTATTTTATTTGAATTCCGTATGCCACGTATGGTCATTGCTATATTAGTTGGATCTGCTTTAGCGATGTCAGGTGCGATTTTGCAAGGGTTATCACGTAATCCACTTGCTGATCCAGGTATTATTGGTATTAACGCTGGAGCGGGATTAACAGTCGTTATCTTCGTTTACTTTTTCTTCGGGAAAGTTGGAACTGGTACATTTTTATCTGTATTTATTCTTCCTTTCTTTGCGTTAGTTGGTGCGATATTAGCAGCGGTTATTATTTATTTACTAGCATGGAAAGACGGCGTTTCATCAACGAGATTAATACTTGTCGGTATCGCTGTTGCAGCCGGGTTTGGTGCTGTTAGTTTAATTTTTTCTATGAAGATGACATCTAACGATTTCCGTTTTGCTACGATTTGGTTAGCAGGAAGTCTATGGGGCACAGATTGGAAGTTTGTATTAAGTGTACTTCCATGGATGGTTATTTTCTTGCCACTTGCTATTAGCAAGGCTCACATATTAAACGTAATGAACCTAGGCGACTCCACAGCAGTTGGCCTTGGTGTAAATGTAGAAAAAGAAAGACGTAAATTATTATTTATTGCAGTTTGTTTAGCTGGTGCATCTGTTGCTGTTGCCGGAGGAATTGGTTTTATCGGTTTAATGGCTCCGCATTTAGCGAGGCGCCTTGTTGGTGGTAAACACCAAATTATGCTGCCTACCGCTGCACTAATAGGGACGTTTTTACTTTTATTCGCAGACGTAATTTCAAGAAGTGTGTTAACAACTTCAGAAATACCGGTCGGTCTTGTTATTTCTGTAATTGGTGCACCATATTTCATATACTTACTTATGAGGACAAAATAAAGGGAGGCTTTTTGTATGGCAACTTTAGCAGTTGATGCGGTATCTGTTGGCTATAATGAAGGGTTAATTATTGATGGATTAACAGTTGAAATTCCGGAAGGGAAAATTACAACAATTATTGGACCAAATGGTTGTGGGAAGTCCACATTATTAAAAACGGCTTCTCGTATTTTGAAGGCGAAAAAGGGTACTGTTTATCTTGACGGAAAAGCAATTGAGAAACAGCCAACGAAAGAAATCGCAAAGAAAATGGCAATTTTACCACAGACTGCAGAAGTGCCAACTGGCCTTACTGTGTTTGAACTCGTTTCATATGGACGCTTTCCTCATCAAAAAGGGTTTGGAACATTGAAAGAAGAGGATTATCGCTACATTCATTGGGCACTTGAAGTGACGGGAATGACAGAATTCGCAAATCGTCCAGCAGAGGCGTTATCAGGCGGGCAACGTCAACGCGTATGGATTGCGATGGCTCTTGCACAAGGGACAGAATTACTCGTATTAGATGAACCGACAACGTACTTAGATATGGCTCATCAATTAGAAGTATTAAACTTATTGAAAAAATTAAACGAAGAAGAAGGTAGAACGATTGTTATGGTTATCCATGACTTAAACCATGCTTCTCGTTTCTCAGATCATATGATTGCATTAAAAGCAGGTAAGTTAATGAAGCAAGGAACGCCAGACGAAGTGATGACGAGTGAAACACTTCGCAGTGTATTTGAGATTGAAGCTCAAATCGTTCCGTGTCCAGTAAACTGTAAACCAATTTGTTTAACATATGATTTAGCGATGATTAGTAATCAATTGCGTAAAAAAGCATAAGTAGAATCCCCCTCGTAAAGAGGGGGGCTTCTAATGGACGTTGAGCTTCTTATTAGTAAATAGGAAGTTGAACACCCGTTAGAACGGGGCATAAGCAACAATTAATCAGTATATATTTATTAATTGTTAACCTTGTTTCTTATAGTTCACTGTAACTTATAAGAGAAATACAGCTAGAAGGAGTGGGAACATGAAGAATTTTAAAATGGCGTTATTAGCAATGGTACTAGTCGTTACTTCTGTACTATTTGCAGCTTGTTCTAACAAAGAAGAGAAGAAAGCAGATGCGAAGACTGAAGAGCGCACTGTACAACATGCAAAAGGGGAAATTAAAATCCCTGCAAATCCAAAGAAAATTGCTGACCTTAGTGGTTCAACAGAAGAATTATTAATCTTTGGTATGAAACCAATCATTACTGCTAATACATCTCAAGAAAAAATTGATGCACATATTGAAAAGAAATTAAAAGACGTAAAACCAGTTGGTTCTGCTTGGGGCGATAAAATTAACATCGAAGCAGTAGCTGCTGCAAAACCAGACTTAATTCTTGTAAACAATCGTCAAGAAAAGATTTATGATCAATTATCTAAAATTGCACCAACAGTTATGTTAAAAACTCCATTAGACCAATGGCGTCCGAAATTCGAAGAAGTAGGTCAAATCTTCGGTAAAGAGAAAGAAACAAAAGAATGGTTCAAACAGTATGATGAAAAAGCAAGCAAATTACATGATAAAATCGTAGCGAAAACTGGCGATGCTAAATTTATGAAAATGGCTGCATATCCAAACGCTTTCCGCGTATACGGTGACTACGGTTACGGTAGCGTAATCTTTAACGATTTAAAATTACCAGCAGTTAAAGGTACACCAACTGATAAACCTTTAGTACAAGTACAAAAAGAAGCTTTAATTGATTACAATCCAGATTACTTATTCGTATTTACAACTGGTGACGGTTCTCAGCGTCTAAAAGAATTCCAAGAAGAATCAATTTGGAAAAATATGAACGCTGTTAAAAATAACCACGTATTTACAATTAAAAACGAAGACTTAAACAAAGGATACTTTCCTCTAGGTAAAGAAATGATCTTAGATGAAGTTGCTGAATTCGTTTTAGGTAAATAATGTATAAAGAAAAAATCACTTTTACCGAAGTAAAAGTGATTTTTTCTTTATATAAGGACAATTAATATAGTCTTTCATTTCTTTCTGTTTCCTATTTCGTTTATAATATATGGTAAGAATGCAGTAAAGAAAGGAGGATGTCGGAAGGTGGTATATTTAAACGACAAACTCAGCGAAACAAAAGTGTTTAAAGACCCGGTACATAAATATGTGCACGTGCGTGATCGTGTTATTTGGGATTTAATCGGAACGAAAGAATTTCAACGCTTGCGCCGTATTAAACAGCTTGGAACGACATTTTTTACATTTCACGGTGCAGAGCATAGTCGCTTTACTCATTCGTTAGGTGTATATGAAATTATTCGTCGTATGATTGATGATGTGTTTGATGGCAGACCAAACTGGAATGCTGAAGATAGATTGTTATGTTTATGTGCGGCATTACTTCATGATGTCGGTCACGGCCCGTTTTCTCATTCGTTTGAAAAAGTATTTTCATTAGATCATGAGAAATTTACGCAAAAGATTATCGTTGGAGATACGGAAATTAATCGCGTATTAAGTCGTGTGGATAAAGATTTCCCCCAAAAGGTAGCCGATGTAATTGCGAAAACATCTACTAATAAATTAGCGATTAGCATGATTTCCAGTCAAATTGATGCAGATCGCATGGATTATTTATTAAGAGATGCGTATTTCACTGGCGTAAAGTATGGAAACTTTGATATGGAACGTATACTGCGTGTCATGCGTCCGTACGGGAATCAAGTAGTCATTAAAAATAGTGGTATGCATGCTGTTGAGCATTATATTATGAGTCGTTATCAAATGTATTGGCAAGTATATTTCCATCCGGTAACGCGCAGTGCTGAAGTTATTTTAACGAAGATTTTACACCGTGCAAAATCATTGCATGAGAAGTATTATACATTTAAAAATCATCCTGTTCATTTCTATTCTTTATTTGAAGAAGAAGTGACAGTAGAGGATTATTTAAAGTTAGACGAGAACGTTATGTATTACTACTTCCAAGTATGGCAGGATGAAGAAGATCCAATTTTAAGTGATTTATGCCGTCGTTTTATGAATCGAAACTTATTTAAATATGTAGAGTTTACAGATAAGCACGGTTTAGATAATTGGATGGAATTAAGTAGCTTATTTAAAAAGATTGGACTTGATCCAGAATACTATTTAGTAGTTGATTCAACATCAGATTTACCGTACGACTTTTACCGTGCTGGTGAAGAAGAGGAACGTCTGCCGATCTTACTTCTTATGCCGAATGGAGAACTTAGGGAGCTATCACGTGAATCGGATATTGTTGAGGCAATTACTGGTAAGAAGAGAAGAGATCAAAAATTATTCTATCCGCATGATTTAATCTATGAAGATGGAAGAAAAGGAAAATATAAAGAGAGAATCATCGAGTTACTAGAAGGAAAAAAATAAGAAGCAGCTAGGAGCTGCTTCTTATGAAAGAACTTGAAATTATTTGTCACTTAAGCGTTTTCCGCCAACTGCATAATGGTTTTTAGACATTTCTTCGATGAAAACAACGATGTTTTCTTCAGGAGCACCAGTTGTTTCGCTTACTGCTGCTGTTACTTTCTCAGCAAGAGCTTTCTTTTGTTCCTCTGTGCGTCCTTCTAGCATTTTCACTGTTACGTATGGCATATATAATCGCTCCTTTTATGTAAGTTACACTCTTATTATAGCGGATTATGAGGAAGAACAATCGAAAAAATAAATAATTTCTTTTTTGATATATTGAAGAGGAGATGAATTATGGATCAGTTATTTAGATACCCGTTGCACCAAATTCCTTTGGTAGCAATGGCCATTATTATCGCATTATCAGTGCATGAATTTGCGCATGCATATGTAGCATATAAATTTGGAGACGATACAGCAAAGAGACAAGGCCGTTTGACTTTATCACCGATGGCACACTTAGATCCTATTGGGATGATTGCAGTGTTAATTCTTGGTTTTGGTTGGGCAAGACCAGTACCAGTTAATCCGTATAATTTTAAAAGACCGCGCCTTGCAGGAATATTAGTTTCTATTGCGGGACCGATTAGTAACCTAATTTTAAGCGCAATGGGTTTAATTATTTGGTATAGCTTATTAAAATTTGGTGTACTATACTCAATTCCATCTGCAGTAGCAGATACGTTAGCTCAATTTTTCCAGATTTTTATTATGTTGAATATCGTTTTACTTGTCTTTAACTTATTGCCAATCCCACCACTTGATGGATATCGCGTAGTGGAGGATCTAGCACCAACAAATATTCGTGCGAAAATGACACAGTATGAAAAGTATGGAGCGATAGCGTTATTAATTCTTGTTATTACACCGCTTAGCAATTACACAATCCAGCCTATTTTTAATGTTGTTATTCCATATGTATTAATATTTTTACAGAATATCATTGCGCCTATTTTCGGCCTTTAAACGAGGAGGAACTTACATATGACAGAGAAAAAGAAAAAAATCGGTTTTAATATCGTGAAAAATGATTCAACAGATGGACATGGTGGTTTTGGCGTTGGGGCATTAAGTCTAGAAAATATTTCACCTGTATTTGTCGATGTACTAGAGAAAACAGCATTTGTTGATATCGGTGCGATGCATGCGCGTAGTACAGTAGAAAAAGGTATTAAGTTTTTAACAAATAAAGATGAAGTTCCAAACGGAAAACCATTTTGGCTTGTGTGGGTAACAATTGAAAGAACTGCGACAGGTGCATATTATGCAGGTGTAACAGCTTGTGAAATGACAGTTGACCGTGAAATTCGTCGCGGATATAAATCACTTCCAGAGCACGTAAATAAAATGGATAAATCATTGAAGCGTCACATTATGGTTGAACATATGGACGAATCATCTAAAAAAGTACTGGGTACATTCTTGAAAGAATATAATGAAGCGATTTGGAACGAATCTAGCGAAGAATTGCGCCGTGCATTATTAAGTGAATAAAAAATAGCTGACGGATGCCCGTCAGCTATTTTTTTACCAAGGAAGATATTTTTTCCACCAACTTGTTTTTTTCTTTTCTTCAGTTGTCTTTTCAAATTCCTCTTTATCATCGACGTGATCCATACAATATTCAGTTGGTTCTGTACCTTTTGCAAAATACATTTTCACTGAAATTGGACAATTTTTTGTAGCGATTTTTCCGTTTTCAGGGTTAATATTGACTGCAACGACGTCACTTGGCTGTTTAAACTCTTTTTTAGGTTGTCCATCTAAGCCTTTCTCCATCGTATCGGTCCATATTCTTTTCGCATATCCTTGCTCTGCTACGTTTGAAATCGATTTAGGTTGATCATATCCAACCCATACCCCAGTTACGATTTGCGGGGTAAACCCAATCATCCAACTATCTGTTTCAGTGGAACCAGATTTTCCAGCATATGTTCTTGATAGTTTAGATAACATCGATTGACCAGTTACAGCAGCATAACTGCTTAGTTTTTTATTAAACATGCCCGTCATCATTTCTTCCATCACAAACGCTTTGCTCTTATCGAGAATTTGTTTACTCTCCAAATGAGCATCGTATAGCATATTTCCTTCATGATCCATAATGCGGCGAATGAAAATCGGTTTTACTTCTTTTCCACCATTTGCGAACATGCTATAAGCGTTAACCATTTCAATCGGTTTTACAGGAGATGTACCGAGAGCAAGAGAAGGGACGTCTTTTAATGCGCTCTTAATTCCGAACTGTTTCGCCGTTTTTGTAAGGATGTCTTCGCCTAAAAATAAATTTGTCTTCACGGCATATACGTTATCAGAGACCGCAAGAGCCTGCGCCATTGTTACAAAATCGTCTGCATAATAGTCTTTATAGTTTTTCGGTTTATACTTTGAAACACCGTCACCTAAAGTGAACACAGTGTATTCACTTTTTAAGCGCGTAGCAGGGGTAAATCCTCGTTCTAATGCCGCATAATATAGAAATGGCTTAAACGTAGATCCAGGCTGGCGAGCGGCCTGTGTAGCCCTGTTAAATTGGCTCGTATTATAGTCAGTCCCGCCAACAAGTGCAGCCACTTCCCCTGTTTTTGGGTTCATAGAGACGAGCGCAGTTTGTATGTTTGTTGTGTCAGGTATATGATCTTTTACAGCTTGCTCTGCAACCGATTGTAATTTAGGGTCGAGCGTTGTATAAATACGCAAGCCTCCTTTTTGTAAGGCTTGTTCATCTAATCCGATATCACGAAGAAGGGAAGCTTGTACAGCATCTTGGAAATAAGGCGCAACCTCTGCCACCTTTTTCGTATCTAATGAGGCGAAAGTTAATGGCTCTTTCTTCGCTGAAGTTGCTTGTTTCTTCGTAATATAACCTTGCTCTACCATTTCATCTAATATGAGAGAATGTCTTCCTTTCGCACGATCTTCTTTTAAAAAGGGAGAATAGACACTAGGTCCTTTCGGGATACCTGCGAGCATGCTAGCTTCTGCTAACGTTAATTCTTTTGCAGTTTTATCGAAATATAAACGGGACGCAGCTTCGATTCCGTAAGCACCATGTCCGTAATAAATTGTATTTAAATATCCTTCTAAAATATGATTTTTATTATAATTTACCTCAAGGCGAATTGTGTACATTGCTTCTAATAGTTTACGTTTCCACGTTTTATCATGATCTAAGTATAGGTTACGAGCATACTGTTGTGTAATCGTACTAGCACCTTGGACTTTTGCCATCGCTTTTAAATCGGCAACAATGGCACCAGCAATACGCTTCATATCAAAGCCATGATGTTTGTAGAATCGTTGATCTTCGATAGATAGTGTCGCCTCTTTTACATAAGGAGAAATTTCATTGAGAGATACATTGTAACGTTTTTGCATTTCATTACTTTGTCCTATAACAGTATCATCATTAGCGTAAAAGACACTTGTTTGCGGGACAGCAACAGGAGGAGGTCCCATAATTTTTGCAACTATAATAATAACAAAAAAGGAAAAAACGAAAAAAAGAACAGAAGAAAACATTACGGTGAAGAAAAGACGTTTATATTTTTTAAGTTTTGGATTCATAGTTTGATTCATCTTTTTCAGCCCCTCATCATACAAACATTATTGTATTAGTATTGAGGGTTTTTGGTTATTTTAAACAATGAAATTTTGAAAACAAAAAGCTCCTTCAATTAAGAAAGGAGCTCAAAGGCACGTGCTGGCCAATCGGTAATAATGACATCTACACCATAATCAATCATAGTTTGTAAATCTTTGTATTCGTTAATTGTATAAGGGCGGAAAACGTACCCTTGTTTTTGTGCTAGTTGAACAAATTCCTTTGTAAGTAGTTGAAAATTTGGATGTAAACCAGTTGCTTCTCTAGCTTTTGCTTCGGCGATAGGATCAGCAAGTGGTGTATCATATAAAATTGCCCTTGGAATTTCAGGAGCTATTTCTGCTAATAATGAAACAGAGTCGTGGTTAAATGAAGAGAATATAATTTGATTAGACAGATGGTATTCTCGGACGAGAGCGACAACTTTGTCTTCAATATTTGGATAGTGGATAACATCTGTTTTTAACTCAATGTTGAGCTGTAACTTTGTTGTAGATAACCAAATGAATACTTCGCGTAACGTCGGAATTTTTGCTTCATGGAAAGAAGGGTCTTTATAGCTACCAGCATCTAAAGCTTGTAATTCCACTACTGTTTTTTCAGAAACGTGGCCTATGCCATTCGTTGTGCGATCTACCGTTTCATCGTGAATCACGACAAGTTTACCATCTTTTGATAGGTGGACATCAAGTTCAATTCCATGGGCGCCAATGCGTTCAGCTTCTTGGAAGGCAATCATCGTATTTTCTGGATGTGTTCCTTTTACCCCGCGATGGGCGAAAATAAGTGGTTTATTCATACGGAAATCTCCTTATTGTTTCTTTTCTTTCATTATGAAACTGCTTTTGGAAAAATACAATTGAATAGGATAAACATTTACAAAAGTCTAACAGTTGCACAAAAGTTAACGTTAACGTAAAATGTAATAATCGAGTGAAGGGAGGAATAAACATGTATAAAATTGATGAAGTCACAAAGCAAGTTGGTTTAACAAAACGTACACTTCGTTATTATGAGGAAATTGGTTTAATTCATCCCCCTGAACGTAGTGAGGGGAACATTCGCCTGTATACAGACGAGGATATCGCCAGAATTAAAAAAATTGTGGAAGCGAAAGAAGTGTTAGGAATTACGCTTCAAGAGATGCAGCATTTCTTATCGTTAAAAGAAAGAATGGAGCAAAGAAGAAGTAGTGAAAATCCTCGTGACCGTGAAGTGATTCAAGAAATTAAAGAGATGCTTGAACAACAAGTGCAAACGCTAGACGGAAAAATGGAGCAAATGCAACGTGTAAAGGCAGAACTTGAAGATAGCTTACATCGTGCCGTGACATTTTTAGAGAGCACAAAAGGAGAATGATCAAAATGGAGAGCAAACAAAAACTAGGGAGATTGATTACAGTGGTGGCTACCTTCCTTGCCTTTTCGGGTATAGGGGTAGTCGACCCAATTTTACCAAGCATTGCTGAGCAAATTGGTGCATCCCATTGGCAAGTAGAGATGTTATTTACAGCATATATTTTAACGATGGCAATTATGATGTTACCAGCTGGAGTATTCGCATCGAGATTTGGTGATAAACGAATGATGACGATTGGTCTTGCGATCGTGACTGTATTTGCGTTTATATGCGGTATATCGCAAACAATTGCTCAATTATCTCTTTTCCGCGCAGGATGGGGATTAGGAAATGCGATGTTCTTCGCAACGGCGATGACATTATTGATTGCATTAAGTAAAGAAGTTCATGAAGCAGTAGGATTGTATGAAGCAGCTATCGGTTTAGGGATGGCAGGCGGACCGTTATTAGGCGGGATATTAGGTGGACATTCTTGGCGTTACCCATTTTTTGCGACGAGTATTTTAATTTTCTTAGCATTTATTTTAGTTTTCTTTTTTGTAAAAGAACCGGAGCGAAAAGTGAAGCGTAAAGCAGCAGGCGTAGGGGAATTACTTAACCTGGTGAAGTATAAACCGTTTATGCAAGGTGCGATTTCAGGAATGTTATACTACTACGGATTTTTCGTTGTGTTAGCATATTCACCACTTATTATGCATTTATCTGCTATTCAATTAGGATTTGTATTTTGTGGATGGGGATTAGCGCTAGCTTACGGTTCTGCAATTTTAGCCCATAAGCTAGAAGGTAAATATGAGCCAAAAGCATTGTTGAAAGGTAGTTTACTCGTATTTGCGCTTTTCTTAATCGCACTATTCTTTGTGAAAGTTATGTGGTTACAAATTGTATTAATTGTTCTATCAGGATTAGCATCTGGATTAAATAATGCATTATTTACAAGTTATGTAATGGATATTTCACCTTATGAAAGATCTGTTACATCAGGCGTTTATAACTTCGTTCGTTGGTTAGGTGGCGCAATTGCGCCAATCTTATCAGGGATCATCGGTCATACTGTTTCACCGCAAAGTCCGTTTTTAGTCGGTGGAATTGTTGTGTTAGTTGGTTGCGTAATGCTTTTAATTCCGATTCGAAAACCGGTAGAAGTAGAGACAAAAGCCCTTTCTTAAGAAAGGGTTTTTTTTATGCATAGATATTGGAACCCTCTGACTAAAATATATTTTCGTTATTTTTTTACTTTTAACTATACTTTTTGGATGTTTTGTTTTATTTTTGTTAGGGGACATTAATGATGTCCCTATTATAAATTTGCATTGAAAGGCGTGATTGTACGATGGAACTATGGTTCACTGAAAAACAAACAAAACATTTTGGGATTACGGCGCGTATTAACCGCACATTACATACGGAGCAAACAGAATTCCAAAAACTAGATATGGTTGAAACGGAAGAGTTCGGAAACATGCTTATTTTAGATGGCATGGTTATGACAACAGAAAAAGATGAGTTCGTTTATCATGAAATGGTAGCGCACGTACCTTTATTTACACATCCAAACCCTGAAAACGTATTAGTTGTTGGCGGCGGTGATGGCGGTGTTATTCGTGAAGTATTAAAACACCCAAGTGTAAAGAAAGCAACTCTTGTTGAAATCGATGGAAAGGTAATTGAGTACTCTAAACAATACTTACCATCAATTGCAGGCGCATTAGATAATGAGCGTGTAGAAGTAAAAGTAGGAGATGGCTTCCTACACATCGCAGAGAGCGAAAATGAATATGACGTAATTATGGTAGATTCTACTGAGCCAGTAGGACCAGCAGTAAACTTATTTACGAAAGGTTTCTACGCTGGAATCTCTAAAGCGTTAAAAGAAGACGGTATTTTCGTTGCACAAACGGACAACCCTTGGTTTACACCAGAATTAATTACAACTGTGTTTAAAGACGTAAAAGAGATCTTCCCTATTACTCGTTTATACACAGCGAACATTCCAACTTACCCAAGTGGTCTTTGGACGTTCACAATTGGATCTAAAAAACATGATCCATTACAAGTAAGTGAAGAGCGTTTCCACGAAATCGAAACGAAATACTACACAAAAGAATTACACAATGCAGCATTCGCATTACCGAAATTTGTTGGTGATTTAATTAAGTAAGAAAATCGTATCGAATAAATAAAGTATAAGTAGCTCATTTAAGGTGTTTGTCCAGAAGACTTGAACATGCTAGCTACTTACACTCCTGTAAAGAAAATTGTCTTCTTGTTATGAAACAGAAGACCCGGTAAATCGAGAAAGAGGAGCAATGCGCTCCAAATTTGAGAAATAATGAAAGGTTGGGATACCTTAAGTTCCACATAAGGAGGAAAAGAATATGCGTTTTGATGAAGCTTATTCAGGTAAAGTATTTATTAAAAGTCATCCAAGTTTTGAAGAGTCAAAGGTAGTTATTTACGGGATGCCTATGGATTGGACAGTAAGTTACCGTCCAGGTTCTCGCTTTGGCCCTGCACGTATTCGTGAAGTATCAATCGGTCTTGAAGAATATAGCCCATATCTAGATCGTGAACTAGAAGAGGTAAAATATTTTGATGCGGGTGATATCCCATTACCATTCGGAAACGCACAACGCAGTTTAGACATGATTGAAGAGTATGTATCAAAACTTTTAGATGCCGATAAGTTTCCACTAGGTCTCGGTGGTGAGCACTTAGTGTCTTGGCCAATTTTTAAGGCAATGGCAAAAAAATATCCGGATTTAGCAATCATCCATATGGATGCTCATACTGATTTACGTGAGTCGTATGAAGGGGAGCCTTTATCCCACTCTACACCTATTCGTAAGGTGTGCGATTTAATTGGTCCGGAAAACGTATATTCTTTCGGTATTCGTTCTGGAATGAAGGAAGAATTCGAATGGGCAAAAGAAGTAGGTATGAACTTATATAAATTTGACGTATTAGAACCGTTAAAAGAAGTATTACCGAAACTGGCAGGACGCCCAGTCTATGTCACAATTGACATTGACGTATTAGACCCAGCTCACGCTCCTGGAACAGGAACGTTAGAAGCTGGAGGTATCACATCTAAAGAATTATTAGATTCCATCGTGGCAATTGCAAATTCAAATATAAATGTAGTTGGAGCAGACTTAGTAGAAGTAGCTCCTGTCTACGACCATAGTGATCAAACACCAGTCGCAGCAAGCAAATTCGTGCGGGAAATGCTGCTCGGTTGGGTAAAATAAAAGTGAAGCCGACTGTTTAGACCCGGTGACTAAGGTTCTTTCCTGCAAAAGGTGCTTTTTACCTTTTGGCAGGGAAGGTTCTTAGACGCAAGGGTCTAGGAGGCGTAACTGGATAAAGTAAAAGTGGAAGCGGCTCGTTCAGAATGTGAGGGGGAAGAAGCGAGGCACCGATCATTCTAGCCGCTGTAGCTAGATAAAATAAGAGCCCCCTATATGAATAGGGGACTCTTGTTTTGTCGATATATTTAAAAAATCGCCGATATAATTTTATTTACCGTCACGCGACATAAAAAAGAGCTATTCTCAAACGATGAGAATAGCTCTTTTTCTTATGCAACCTTTTCTTCCGAAGTAATGCCACGAATTTCATCAGCAGAGCGAATTGGATATTTACGGAACACGATTGATCCGATATATCCAACAATCGTGGTAACGATTCCACATAATACAGCAGCAATTGTTACTTTTACAACGTCATTAAATCCGAATAAGACAAGAAGTCCTGGGATTGGTGATGCTGTTCCTGGCGCATTATTAACGAGCTGGAACAGAGATGTAATAATACCAGCAAGTGCACCGCCAACGAAGTTCGTCGCATAAATTGGAATTGGATTTGCTGAAACAACATCGGCTTGTGTTAAAGGTTCGATTGCTACAGCAATTGTATCTTTCTTTGAACAAATCTTTAGTCGTTTAAAGAAAATAAAGTTCATTGGGGCTGAGGCTGCTACGGCAAGACTACCAATTGCCATTGGTAAACCTGTTAATCCAAGCATTGCAGTGAGTGCCATAGAACTCAGTGGAGAGGTAGAAATAACTGTTATTAATCCACCAAGCATAATACCCATAATAATAGGATTTTCTGTAGTTGCAACTGAAATCATAGAACCGATTTTACCGAGCGTTGCGTTCACGAGCGGATCCATAAGCATTGCCATTCCGCGTGAGATTGGCGCAGCGATAAATAAAATTGCTAAAAACTCTACGCCAGCCGGTAATTTTTTTTCGAGAAATTTCACGACGAAAGCGCAAACGTATCCAGCGAAAAATCCTGGTAAAATACCGAATCCGCTAGTAGCGATACCGATTAAAACAGCATATACGGGTGAAACACCTATTGCTAGAGCGACTAAAATCGCCGCTGCGACACCGCTCATACTACCAGAAGATTCCCCTACTGATTGTAAAAAGTCGTTATGAAACATTTCTCCACCGATATAACGGTGAAATGCTTCAATAAGAAAACTTGCGATTGCTGCATTAGCTAAAGCACCCATCGCTTTCATACCGTAAGGAGCACGGTAACTAAAAAGTGTAAATAGACAAAGTACAACAAGTAATAGTGCTAAACCTTGCAAGATAGCCATTTGAAAACTGTCTCCTTTGATTTTTGTAATAAAAATTTGTATCATTCAATAATAATATAAAAGTTCATGAAACGGAAAATTTTTTTATTGGGAAATTACTATAAGGTGAAAATGCCTTACAATAATGTAAGGAAAGTGTAAGGCATTTAGATAGAGTATAGTATTTCATTTTTCGTATAATACAAGTATAGATATATGACTAGAGAGAAAGAAGTGCAAACAGGAGGTTCATGTATGAAATTGGTAATGAAAGTTTTAGCTGTATTCGCCATCATTTTAGGTGGAACAGCGTATTATTTGAACACAAAAACAGAAGGTGTACATGCTTTTGTAGACAACTTCTTTTCAAATAAAGAAATACAAGATTATTATGCGGTTATAGATAAAGGTGAGAAAAAAGACGGTGAATACTTGTATACATTTAAAGGGTATACAGAGGACGGAAAGCTACAAGTTGTGAAAAGAATGATGAACCGTGAATTGCATACGGGGGCGTTTATAAAAATTTATGCAAAGGGTATGCAAGGAAAAGGATGGGCTGAAATCCCGAAAGAATCAATTCCGCAAAAAGCGTTGGAAAAAATAGAAAAACGATAAAAGGAGCGACTCATTCGCTCCTTTTTTAGTGCGTTAAAATCGTGATAGATGTTTTTTCTTTGTTAGAAATGATTTTTACACGTCCGCCAATTGGGAAAGTGAAAATCGGGGTTGTATGCCCGAAACTTGCGTTTGCGATGATAGGGGTATGTGCAAGTTCAAGCTTTGAAGCAATCATTTCTTGCATGTCTTCTATCGTACATTCTGCACCTTCTGCACCTTTTTGCATCTTTCCTATAACAATACCCTTTATGTACTCAAAATCTTGCTGCTGTATAAGGGAATGTAAATAACGATCAAAAGTTTTAAGGGTAGCTGTTCCAGTTAAACTATCCTCTTCAAGAAATAAAATTTTATCTTTTAAATTTGGCATATATGGTGTACCTTGCAGTAAATTGAATGTGCTCATATTACCACCGATAATTTCCCCAGTTGCTTCGCCTTCGTGAATTGAAACATATCCTTCATTTTTAATGAATTCTCGATTTTCCTGATCGATGTACCAAGAATCATCGCTCCATGTTTCAGATGGTAGGACTTCAATAGGCTCATTAGAAGTTAAGCATTTTAAAAAGTAATCGTTCGTATACTCGAGCCCTTTCTCCATTCCAAATGAAGAGAAATGGGGTCCTGAATATGTAACGAGTTCTGTTTTTGAGTAGATGGCATTATTTAAAGCGGTAATATCAGAATAGCCACAGAAGAACTTCGGATTTTCTCGAATTAAATTATAATCGAGGTGTTTCAATAAACCGTTAGAGTTGTATCCGCCAAGTGTCGTTAAAATGGCTTTTACATTCGGGTCTCTAAATGCTTCGTGGAGGTCTTGAATGCGTGAAGAAATAGAAGAGGAAGCAAACCGATCGATCTCATCAGCATATGTTGAGAATGTAACTTGAAAGCCCATGTCAGTTAATCTTTTTATAGCGAGCTCTTGGTTCGTATTTGAGACAATACTTAAACTGCAAGATGGTGAAATCACTCTAATTTCATCACCTTTTTTCAATTTTGTTGGTAGCACTTAACTCACCTCTTTAAATGAAAGAATATTTAGATTTAAAAAATATTTTATCATATGAAATAAAGTGAAAGTGAATTATTTTTTGAAATGGAGTTTTCCTGATTTTTCAGCAGACAGACAGAGGTTTTTTTTGATATGATAGGAAAAGTGATTTATTATAAGTAGTATTTAATATCTATAACATTTGAAAGGTGTGCAAGACGTGGAGAAACAACTTGCAGGCTTGCCGGTACACGTTCATTTCGTAACAGAAATCCGTGAAGGGGCGAGGAAGGAAACCGTTGCTTTTGAAGCAAATGGTCAATACTATGTAAAAGGTCAAGGTACATACGTAACATTCCAAGAGCCGAACGAACAGGGCGAAGTGAAAACAATTATTAAAATTCAAGATGAACAAGTTCTCATTATGCGTTCAGGTGCTGTTTCTATGCGTCAAACGCATGTGAAAGGTGAATGGACAACTGGTACGTACACGAGTGAACTTGGTACGTTTGCATTGCAAACGAAAACTGATAACGTTCTTTTTAAATGGTCGGATGAAAAGAAAAAAGGACAACTCTTCTTAACGTACGCATTGCTTCTAAGTGAACAAGAAGCTGGCAGATATACAATTACAATTAATTTGAAGGAGGCAAAATAATGAATTCTTTAGAACAAGTAAAAGGATTAATTAAAGAAGAAATTCAAGCTGCTGTATTAAAGGCAGAATTAGCGACAGAAGAACAGATTCCAAACGTTGTATTAGAATCTCCAAAAGATAAAACAAATGGTGACTTCTCTACAAACATGGCAATGCAACTTGCACGCGTTGCGAAAAAAGCACCTCGTATGATTGCAGAAGAATTAGTTGCAAACTTCGATAAAGCAAAAGCTTCTATTGAAAAAATTGAAATCGCAGGTCCTGGTTTCATTAACTTCTACATGGATAATAGCTACTTAACAGACTTAATCTCAACAATCGTTAACGCTGGTGAAGCTTATGGTGAAACGAATACTGGTAAAGGTGAAAAAGTACAAGTTGAGTTCGTATCTGCGAATCCAACAGGTGATCTTCACTTAGGACATGCACGTGGTGCAGCAGTAGGTGACACTTTATGTAACCTATTAGCAAAAGCAGGATACGATGTATCTCGTGAGTACTACATTAATGACGCTGGTAACCAAATTCATAACTTAGCTCTTTCTGTTGAAGCTCGTTACATGCAAGCTTTAGGCCTAGAGAAAGAAATGCCTGAAGACGGATACCACGGTGCGGACATCATTGCAATCGGTAAACGTTTAGCAGAAGAATTTGGCGATCGTTATGCGAAAGCTGATGAAAAAGAAAGCTATGAATTCTACCGTGAGTACGGTTTAAAATATGAATTAGCAAAACTTCAAAAAGACTTAGAAAGCTTCCGCGTTAAATTTGATGTATGGTTCTCAGAAACATCATTATACAAAAACGGAAAAATCGATCAAGCTCTTGCTGTATTAAAAGAGCGCGAAGAGATCTTTGAAGAAGATGGAGCAACTTGGTTCCGTTCAATGACTTACGGTGACGATAAAAACCGTGTATTAATTAAAAACGATGGATCTTACACGTACTTAACACCAGATATCGCGTATCACCGTGATAAATTAGAGCGTGGTTTTGATAAATTAATCAACATTTGGGGTGCTGACCACCACGGTTACATTCCTCGTATGAAAGCTGCTATCCAAGCGCTAGGTTACGATAAAGAAACACTTGAAGTAGAAATCATCCAAATGGTACAACTGTATCAAAACGGTGAAAAAATGAAGATGAGTAAGCGTACAGGTAAAGCAGTTACACTTCGTGAGCTTATGGAAGAAGTAGGCGTGGACGCAATGCGTTACTTCTTCGCAATGCGTAGCGGTGATTCTCATTTAGATTTCGATATGGACTTAGCTGTATCAAAATCTAATGAAAACCCAGTATACTATGCACAATATGCACATGCTCGTGTATGCAGTATCCTTCGTCAAGGTGAAGAGTTAGGATTAGCTACGGGCGGAGATGTGAACTACAAACTTGTTACTTCTGAGAAAGAAGTAGAGTTACTGAAAAAACTTGGTGAATTCCCAGCAGTAGTTGCGGATGCAGCACAAAAACGTCTACCACACCGCATTACAAACTATGCATTTGAATTAGCAGCAGCATTACACAGCTTCTACAATGCAGAAAAAGTATTAAACCAAGATAACGTAGAATTAAGTAAAGCTCGTTACGAATTAATGAAAGCAGTACGCACTACACTTCAAAACGCACTAGCAATCGTAGGAGTATCTGCACCAGAAAAAATGTAATAAAGAAAAGCGGAGTTGATTTTTCGCTTTCAGTAAAAGGCAATCACACAATGTTGTGATTGCCTTTTTGTATGGAGATAATAAAAAAATAAAATTTTATCAAACAAAAGGAGAATTTGCGTCGTCTTATATAAATGACAGGAGGTTTCCGATGGAAGAAAAGGTAGAAGAATTAATTGATATATATAAGCAGCAAATATATTCCTTATGCTATAAATTAGCGAAAACAAAAGAAGATGCAGAAGATATTTTTCAAGAGACTTGGATAAAAGTTTTTTCCTCTAGGCACCCACTTTCTTGTGTGGAAAATTATAAAAAATGGATTACTACAATTTGTGTTCGTACATTTTATGACTTTTATCGTAAAAAGAAAAGGTGGAAAGATCGCGTATTGGATTTGTTTCATAAAGGGGATGGTGGAGAAATAGATTTCGCAGATGAAGTGGATGTATCAGAAGAATTTATTCAAAAAGTAGAAGCAGAAATGATACGAGAAGTTATACAGTTATTGAATGAAAAATATAAAGCCGTGCTCGTACTCTACTATTATGAACAATACTCTTATAAAGAAATAAGCGAAATATTAAATATACCGATTGGTACGGTGAAATACCGCCTTAATTATGCGAAGAAGCAAGTGCGAGAACATTTGGAGGGGTTCATTTATGACGGAAGATAAGTTTGATCAGAAGATAAGGAGCAGCTTAGGTGAAGACACAATTCCAAGCGAAGAGCTGATAAATAATACGAAACAGAGCGTACGAAATGCTCGGAAATTAGAGAAGAGATGGGTTATTTGTATTCATGCTATTTGGATTATTTTATTAACAGTTGTTATGGAACAGTTTGTCATTCATTTGAATCATAAAGTCCCTATGTTGATAGCAAGTGTGATTATGATGCATCTATACGTTCCTATATATGTTGTCATACAGTCATTTTTAAAGAAGGAGTATAAATTACATGATAGAGTTCGCTAATCCATTTGTAGTATTTGAGATAGCTGGGATTACAATGCTTTTGACTTTTATAGCACTTTTAGTAAGTGTAGCATCATGGGTATATACAGATGCGAAAACGCGTGGAATAAGTAAGTGGTGGAGTGTTATAGCAATTGTATTGCCATTTTTTATTGGAGTTTTGTTATATATGATACGAAGAAGTAACAAGAAAATAGAAGGAGAACATACAATGAAGGCTATGAAAAAACAAAAGATAACACTAGTTGTCATATTTGCAAGTGCGATATTTGTATTACTGAGCGGCTTTGCTTTCGTTCAAACGTTAGATGATATGTGGAAAGCTGGTGATATATATTTAGAAAGTGAGAAGCAAGGAGAGAAAAGTTATGAAGCAAAATTCTTATTATGGGATATTGCTGGTAAAGATATTGAAATTCAGTAGGAGACAGATACAGAAGTGACATTTTCTTATGAGACAGATGCAAAACGCGGTAATTTATGCTTTAGTTTGTATGAAAGACAAGGAGAAGGTATAAGAGAGTTAAAAGAGATCTGTGAATCGAAAAAAGGTACTTTTAAAGCTACATTAAAAGCGGATGAAAATATAAGTGGTTTAATGGTGAAAGATGGTTTTGTAAAAGTGAATTGGGAAACAAAATAAAGGGCTCTGAGAAAGGCCCTTTATTTTATCGGATTGTATACGTAACCGAAAAGCTAACAGGACTATAGTAAACGTAAGGTGCATGAAATTGAACGTACATATTTCCATCTGTTTTTGCAGTGAAAATTCGGCCGTATCCATCAGAATAACGTCCAATAAGGTTATGATTTGAGTCATAAACACTGTAACTAGGAGTTTTGCTGTTAGGTTGAATTGTTAACTCTTGTCCCTTTTGAAGGAAAACAGGTTCTTGTTCAGAACTGCTTCCAGTTTGCAAAGAATAAAATTTTGTAAAGCTTTGTTCTTGAGTAGCGGCAGCAGCTTTTTTTTCAGCAATAAATGCGGTAGCACCAGTAATTCCTGCTAAAGTTAACGCACCGGCTAAAATCATTTTTTTCATAGTAAAAAAAGCCTCCTTATTAGTTGTAATCATTTTTGTTACAGTTAATATTGTATATGATAATGAGTAGGAGGAAATATGCTTTTATGCATATATGTATTTTCTCAATAAAATGTCACCACTTTAAAGTGGGTTATTTTTAATATAACTAATTGTTTTTTCTTTTGGACTGACAAAACAAGATGGATAAAGACTTTATTATATGTTTTTTTATTTTAATTAATTTATATTGAGAAATAGAAAAGTAAAAACTGAATTACTTGCATATTTTTAATGAGGATATAGATGTTATTACTTTTAAAAGAAAGGTGGTTTTTTTTAAAAACATAAATATATAATGTTTTGTAGATTAAGGAGAATTCTATGAGGGTGGTCAATCTTAGCCAAAATATGATATGTAAAATAGGATAATCGGTTAACCTAAAAGTGCCTTATAATAATGAAGTAAAAATGGGGAACAACAATTAACTATTGATTTTTGGTAACAATTCTAGAATAATAGACTATGGAAAAAAATTGTTGTTTTTTGGGGGAATTACGAAAAAAGGCATGTCTGTATTATTTATTGATGAAATGCTAATAGGGAATGTTGTAATTGCTTTAAATAATGTTATTACAATCAAGGTAAGTGTACTTAAATTTATAACTGCCTAACAACTGTGTAGGTAATCCTCAAAACTTCTTATTTATTTAAAGAGTTAGGGATTTGGTGCTAATCAACTTGGTTTTTTAGATTAGATAAAAATAATGAGGAGATATACACCTCTTATTTTTGATTTAACATCACTTATATATATATTAATACATAAATATATATAAGTATATATAAATATTTTATTATTCGTAAAGAAATTAAAAATTCCTAGCGGATAGATAATATGTAGGTTTATTTTAATTTTTTGACATAGATCTAGAATCAGATCTATCAGGAGAAACCCTTTTTCCTGGCACCCATTTATATACTCCAAAAATGAAAAGACTGATTCCCGTATTTCTGCAAAATTCACATGAAATCAGTTGAAAATCACAATCGTTTTTATTTACCCCCAAACTTGTTCCACTTTATTCAGATTTGGAGAATATTTCTTTTATCTTCATAGACAAACAATACTTCGTCCGTAATATTTTAATCATATAGCGCTGATGTTAAAATGTTTTTTGCATCAATTTATTTCGGTATTTAACTAAATATCAAATGTTTTAATACATGGAAATTATCAGCCGCACTTATGATGACAGAAAGCTTATCTTCTAATGATATTATGTAAAATATGAGTATTTTAACTCGTTCCACATTTATAAGCTTTTTTGCTGGTATGTTGAATGCGACTATAATCCGTACTTATCGTTCTTTTTTCAGAACGATAAGTATGGGAGTTGATAGGATGCATATTTACTGTGAAGTAGTTAGTCTATATTTGCCCGCACTAAAATCTTTTACACATAGAATAATCATTTTATAATTCCTAAGGCACAAAAAGAAGAATGGTTGTCATGAGTTTCGTCTGGAATGCGTTTTAAATCATTTTTTTCTGATTTTAAATGTATTCCAGTATCTGTCGTCTATATGTATTTATTATTTAAACTTCTTTATTAAGGTTTATCTATGTTCCTATTAAAAAATATAGGTCAAAAGTACATAATTGTAGACGTGTTGAAAATGTTAGATACACTTATAAAAAATCAAGTTTCAAGTTGTTAAGTAGTAGTGAAGGGGGAAGAGAAATCATAATAGCTATTAAAAATACGTAGGTTAAATAGTTGGATAATAGAATTTTCAACATAACATGTTTGTACCAGAAACTATTTATATTTTAAATTATGAGGAGGCTAACATAAAGTATGTACTTAAAGAGAATAACTTCGATTTTTTCGATTATAATGATTTTTATATTTACTATAGGCCAGAGTCTTTTGCCTATAGTAGCAAATGCACAAGAGTTAAACACGGCAGGGCTTGTGGATAGTTTTAAGATTGATAAAACAGATCTTTATGTCGGACAACGGACTAAAGTAACTGTAAACTTTAGTGAAAAAGATGGCCTTAAGCTGAAGCCTGGAGACACACTGACATTAACACTACCTCCAGAATTAAAAGGATTAAATACAGAGTTTTTATTAGATGATTATGGTACTTGTAAAGTCACTGCAGGTACTGTGGTATGTACATTTAATGATAGAGTGAGTACACATCAAAATATTAAAGGGTATTTAAACTTTTTTATAGAAGCTGCTAATGTAGGAACGGATGAAAAGAAAGAGATTGAAACCAATTTTGGTACAAATGTAGATAAGCAATCTGTAACAATTACCGGCCCAAGCAGTGGAGGGGGTACAGATCCTGGAAAGCCACCATTTTTTTATAAAACTGGTGATATGAACTCAGGTAAGAGCGATGAAGTACGTTGGTTCTTGAATATAAACTTGGCTAAAGAAGAGTTAAGTCGTGATATTGTTGTGACTGATAATTTACAGGAAGGTCAAACACTTAATAAGGATAGTTTCTATATAATTGTAGATGATCATATAGGTCGTCGATCTTTAACGCTACAAGAGCTTGAAAAGCAAGGTTACGGAACGATTACCTTTACTGGAGACAAATCATTTAAAGTTGTGCTTAATAAGGATAAAGCGCGTCTTGCCTCCTTTTCAATTGGTTATACATCTACTATAACGGAAGCCGGGAAGAAGCAAGATTTCTTTAAGAATGATTATACGATTGATTACCAAGTTTTAAACGGAGAACCGGTTACTGAATCGGGTACTCATCCAGTCGAAAATATGACAGCTGGCGGTGGTGCTGAAGGTAACGTGACTCCAAGAGGAACACTAAAAATTGTGAAGCATATTGAAGGGGATGAAGAAAAAGTAATCCCAAATGTTTCGTTTAAGTTATATAAAGAGTCTAATGAACAAGTTGGAGATGTATATACAACAGATGAAAAAGGGATAATTGAAATCCCTAATTTACAACCAGGTAAATATTATGTGAAAGAAGTTTCGGCTCCAGACTATGTTGATTTCGATCCTCAAGCAAAAGTGAATTTTGAAGTTAAATCAGATGCTGTAAATGGAGTTAAGTTGCTAATTCCGAATAAAGTGAAAACTACATCTATTGCAGGGACGAAGACGTGGAAAGACGATAACGAGAAAGATCGTCCAAGTTCAATCAAAGTAGAATTACTACAAAATGGGAAAGTGGTAGACACGAAAGAAGTAACAGCGGCAGATGGTTGGAAATACAAATTTGACAACCTAACAGTCTATGATGCAAATGGAGTAGCGTACAAGTATGAAGTAAAAGAACAACCGATAGATGGATACACAACAGAAGTAAATGGTTATGACATTACAAATACAAAAGTGGTACAAACAACCAAAGTAGAAGGAACGAAAACATGGAAGGACGGAAATGCGGAAGGTCGTCCAACGATGATTAAAGTAGAGTTACTACAAAATGGTACAGTGATTGCGACGCAAGAAGTAAGCGAAGCAACAGGCTGGAAATATGAATTTAAAGATTTGGCAATAAACGATGTAGCCGGAAAAGCATATAAGTATGAAGTGAAAGAACAACCGGTAGCAGGATATGAATCCAAAGTAAATGGTTATGACATCACGAATACAAAAGTAGGCAAGACATCAGTTGCAGGAACGAAGACGTGGAAAGGTGGCACAGAGGAAGAGCATAAAGCCATCAAAGTAGAGTTACTACAAAATGGTACAGTGATTGTGACACAGGAAGTAAGCAAAGAAACAGGTTGGAAGTATGAATTTAAAGATTTAGTAGCGTTCGATAAAAATGGAAAAGCATACAAGTATGAAGTGAAGGAACAACCGGTAGCAGGATATGAATCCAAAGTGAATGGTTATGACATCACGAATATAAAAGTAGGCAAGACATCAGTTGCAGGGACGAAGACGTGGAATGATAACAATGCATCAGATCGTCCGAAAACCATCAAAGTAGATTTAGTACAAAAAGATAACTCACAAGCACAAAAAGAAACAGTGATTGCGACGCAAGAAGTAAGTGAAGCAACGGGCTGGAAGTATGAGTTTAAAGATTTAGCAGCGTATGATGAAAATGGAGTAGCATACAAGTATGAAGTGAAAGAACAAGCAGTACCAGGATATGAATCCAAAGTAAATGGTTATGACATCACAAATACAAAAGTAGGCGAAACAAAAGTAGAAGGAACGAAAACATGGAAAGACGATAACGCGAAAGATCGTCCAGAAATGATCAAAGTAGATCTTTTACAAAACGGTAAAGTAGTAGATACAAAAGAAGTAACAGCGGCAACAGAATGGAAGTACACGTTTGAAAAACTACAAGCTTACGATGCAGAAGGTAAGGCATACAAGTATGAAGTGAAAGAACAAGCAGTTGAAGGATATAAATCCAAAGTAAACGGTTATGACATCACAAATACAAAAGTAGGCAAAACAAAAGTAGAAGGAACGAAGACATGGAAAGACGGAAATGCAACAGACCGTCCGACAATGATCAAAGTAGACTTACTACAAAACGGGAACGTGATTCAAACACAAGACGTACTAGCAGTAATGGGTTGGAAATATATATTCGCAGATCTAGAAGCATATGATGCGGAAGGAAAGGCTTACGAGTATACAGTGAAAGAACAGCCAGTAGCTGGATATGAATCCAAAGTAAGTGGTACTGACATCACAAATACGAAAGTAGGTCAAACAAAAGTAGAAGGAACGAAGACATGGAAAGACGATAACGCAACAGATCGTCCGGAAATGATCAAAGTAGATCTTTTACAAAATGGTACAGTGATTGCGACGCAAGAAGTAAGCAAAGCAACAGGTTGGAAATATAAATTCAAAGATTTAGTAGCGTATGATGAAAATGGAGTAGCGTACAAGTATGAAGTGAAAGAACAAGCAGTTGAAGGATATAAATCCAAAGTAAACGGTTATGACATCACGAATACAAAAGTAGGCGAAACAAAAGTAGAAGGAACGAAAACATGGAAAGACGATAATGCGAAAAATCGTCCGGAAATGATCAAAGTAGACCTTTTACAAAACGGTAAAGTAGTAGATACAAAAGAAGTAACAGCAGAAACAAACTGGAAGTATACGTTTGAAAAACTCCAAGCATACGATGCAAACGGAGCAGCGTACAAGTATGAAGTGAAAGAACAAGCAATACCAGGATATGAATCCAAAGTAAATGGTACTGACATCACGAATACAAAAGTAGGTAAAACAAAAGTAGAAGGAACGAAAACATGGAAAGACGATAACGCGAAAAATCGTCCGGAAATGATCAAAGTAGACCTTTTACAAAATGGTACAGTGATTGCGACGCAAGAAGTAAGCAAAGCAACAGGCTGGAAATATGAATTCAAAGATTTAGCAGCGTATGATGAAAATGGAGTAGCGTACAAGTATGAAGTGAAGGAACAAGCGGTGGCTGGATATGAATCCAAAGTAAACGGTACTGACATCACAAATATAAAAATAGGCGAAACAAAAGTAGAAGGAACGAAGACATGGAAAGACGATAATGCAACAAATCGTCCAAGCACAATCAAAGTAGACTTACTACAAAACGGTAAAGTAGTAGATACAAAAGAAGTAACAGCAGAAACAAACTGGAAGTATACGTTTGAAAAACTCCAAGCATACGATGCAAATGGAGTAGCGTACGAGTATGAAGTGAAAGAACAGCCAGTAGCAGGATATAAATCCGAGGTAAAAGGTTATGACATTACGAATACAAAAGTAGCGAAATTGACAGTAGAAGGAACAAAAACATGGAACGATAACAACGCAACAGATCGTCCAAGCTCGATTAAAGTAGACTTACTACAAAACGGTAAAGTAGTAGATACAAAAGAAGCAACAGCAGAAACAAACTGGAAGTATACGTTTGAAAAGCTACAAGCATACGATGAAAATGGAGTAGCGTACAAGTATGAAGTGAAGGAACAGCCAGTAGCGGGATACCAATCTGACGTACACGGTTATGACATCACAAATACAAAAGTAGGCGAAACAAAAGTAGAAGGAACAAAAACGTGGAACGATAATAACGCAACAAATCGTCCAAGCTCGATTAAAGTAGACTTACTACAAAACGGTAAAGTAGTAGATACAAAAGAAGTAACAGCAGAAACAAACTGGAAGTACACGTTTGAAAAAATCCAAGCATACGATGCAAATGGAGTAGCGTACAAGTATGAAGTGAAAGAACAGCCAGTAGCCGGATATGAATCCAAAGTAAGTGGCACTGACATCACAAATACAAAAGTAGGCGAAACGAAAGTAGAAGGAACAAAAACTTGGAGCGATAACAATGCAACAGATCGTCCAAGTTCGATTAAAGTAGATCTTTTACAAAACGGTAAAGTAGTAGATACAAAAGAAGTAACAGCAGAAACAAACTGGAAGTATACGTTTGAAAAGCTACAAGCATACGATGCAAACGGAGTAGCATACAAGTATGAAGTGAAGGAACAGCCAGTACCAGGATATGAATCAAAGGTAAATGGTTATGACATCACAAATACAAAAGTAGGCAAAACAAAAGTAGAAGGAACGAAAACATGGAAAGACGATAACGCGAAAGATCGTCCGGAAATGATTAAAGTAGACCTTTTACAAAATGGTACAGTGATTGCGACGCAAGAAGTAAGCAAAGCAACAGGCTGGAAATACGAATTCAAAGATTTAGCAGCGTATGATACAGAAGGAAAGGCATACAAGTATGAAGTGAAAGAGCAAACAGTAGCCGGATATGAATCCAAAGTAAGTGGTACTGACATCACAAATACAAAAGTAGGCGAAACAAAAGTAGAAGGAACAAAAACGTGGAACGATAATAACGCAACAAATCGTCCAAGCTCGATTAAAGTAGACTTACTACAAAACGGTAAAGTAGTAGATACAAAAGAAGTAACAGCGGCAACAGAATGGAAGTACACGTTTGAAAAACTCCAAGCTTACGATGCAGAAGGAAAGGCATACAAGTATGAAGTGAAAGAACAAGCAGTTGAAGGATATAAATCCAAAGTAAACGGTTATGACATCACAAATACAAAAGTAGGCGAAACGAAAGTAGAAGGAACAAAGACATGGAACGATAACAACGCAACAGATCGTCCAAGCTCGATTAAAGTAGACTTACTACAAAACGGTAAAGTAATTGACACGAAAGAAGTAAGTAAAGCAACAAATTGGAAGTACACGTTTGAAAAACTCCAAGCATACGATACAAACGGAGTAGCGTACAAGTATGAAGTGAAAGAACAACAGGTAGACGGATACAAATCCGAAGTAAACGGTTATGACATTACGAATACAAAAGTAGGCGAAACAAAAGTAGAAGGAACAAAAACGTGGAATGATAACAATGCAACAGATCGTCCAAGCACAATCAAAGTAGACTTACTACAAAACGGTAAAGTAGTAGATACAAAAGAAGTAACAGCAGAAACAAACTGGAAGTATACGTTTGAAAAACTCCAAGCTTACGATGCAAATGGAGTAGCGTACAAGTATGAAGTGAAAGAACAACCAGTAGCAGAATATGAATCCAAAGTAAGTGGTACTGACATCACAAATACAAAAGTAGGCGAAACAAAAGTAGAAGGAACGAAGACATGGAAAGACGATAACGCAACAGATCGTCCGACAATGATCAAAGTAGATCTTTTACAAAACGGTAAAGTAGTAGATACAAAAGAAGTAACAGCGGCAACAGAATGGAAGTACAGGTTTGAAAAACTCCAAGCATATGATGCAAACGGAGTAGCGTACAAGTATGAAGTGAAAGAACAGCCAGTAGCCGGATATGAATCCAAAGTAAGTGGCACTGACATCACAAATACAAAAGTGGGCAAAACAAAAGTAGAAGGAACGAAGACGTGGAACGACGGAAATGCAACAGACCGTCCGACAAAGATTAAAGTAGACTTACTACAAAACGGGAACGTGATTCAAACACAAGACGTACTAGCAGTAATGGGTTGGAAATATATATTCGCAGATTTAGAAGCATATGATGCGGAAGGTAAGGCTTACGAGTATACAGTGAAAGAACAGCCAGTAGCTGGATATGAATCCAAAGTAAGTGGTACTGACATCACAAATACAAAAGTAGGTCAAACAAAAGTAGAAGGAACGAAAACATGGAAAGACGATAACGCAACGGATCGTCCGGAAATGATTAAGGTAGACCTACTACAAAATGGTACAGTGATTGCGACGCAAGAAGTAAGTAAAGCAACAGGTTGGAAATATGAATTCAAAGATTTAGTAGCGTATGATGCAAACGGAGTAGCGTACAAGTATGAAGTGAAGGAACAACCAATAGCTGGATATAAATCCGAAGTAAAAGGTACTGATATTGCAAATACAAAAGTAGGCGAAACGAAAGTAGAAGGAATAAAAACGTGGAACGATAACAATGCAACAGATCGTCCAAGCTCGATTAAAGTAGACTTACTACAAAACGGTAAAGTAGTAGATACAAAAGAAGTAACAGCAGAAACAAACTGGAAGTATACGTTTGAAAAGCTACAAGCATACGATGCAGAAGGTAAGGCATACAAGTATGAAGTGAAAGAACAAGCAGTACCAGGATATGAATCCAAAGTAAATGGTACTGACATCACAAATACAAAAGTAGGCGAAACAAAAGTAGAAGGAACGAAAACATGGAAAGACGATAACGCGAAAGATCGTCCGGAAATGATCAAAGTAGATCTACTACAAAATGGTACAGTGATTGCGACGCAAGAAGTAAGCAAAGCAACAGGTTGGAAATATGAATTCAAAGATTTAGCAGCATACGATGCAAATGGAGTAGCGTACAAGTATGAAGTGAAAGAACAGCCAGTAGCCGGATATGAATCCAAAGTAAGTGGCACTGACATCACAAATACAAAAGTAGGCGAAACGAAAGTAGAAGGAACAAAAACTTGGAGCGATAACAATGCAACAGATCGTCCAAGTTCGATTAAAGTAGACCTTTTACAAAACGGTAAAGTAGTAGATACAAAAGAAGTAACAGCAGAAACAAACTGGAAGTATACGTTTGAAAAGCTACAAGCATACGATGCAAATGGAGTAGCGTACAAGTATGAAGTGAAAGAACAACCAGTAGCTGGATATAAATCTGAAGTAAAAGGTTATGACATCACAAATACAAAAATCAAGGACAAACCAAATGTAGATCCGAAAGATCCAAGCACAGATCCGAAAGATCCAAGCACAGATCCGAAAGATCCAAGCACAGATCCGAAAGATCCAAGCACAGATCCGAAAGATCCAAGCACAGATCCGAAAGATCCAAGCACAGATCCGAAAGATCCAAGCACAGATCCGAAAGATCCAAGCACAGATCCGAAAGATCCAAGCACAGATCCGAAAGATCCAAGCACAGATCCGAAAGATCCAAGCACAGATCCAAAAGATCCAAGTACAGATCCGAAAGCTCCAAACACAAATACAGATAACAATAGCCATTCAAAAGTTCCACCTACTACAGAAAATGATAAGCCAACCTTACTTCCTAACACAGGAGGAACATCAGCAGAAATGAGTTCAATTCTTGGAGGTATGGTATTGTTCCTTTTAGGCGGAATCCTACTCGCTCGTCAGCGAATTAAATAATAAAAAAGCTTTAGATTATTAATTACACTGTAATCTAAGTAGCTGACAAATTAAAAAATTACTATTGATATTGCTCCCTTTAGGTAAGTATTCAAAAACACTTCACGATAAAGTGAAGGGAAGAATGCAGCCTGAAGGGTTTTTTTTATAGAAAAAAGAGAACAATTTTAAGGTGGACTCAATCAGCGGCTCTAAAGCGATAACAAAACCGTTTTTAAGAAGCCTATTATAATTGGACCATAAACTTAGAGCAGGGTATCTCATGTAATTTAAGGTCAATGCCATGTTTCATTAAGTTTTGGATAAATGCATAGCCATTTTTATGGCTAATTTAGAAATAGCATTTTGTAAAGTTTTGTTCTTGAATAGCTGCTGCAATGTTTATTTTAGGAATGAAGGCATTAGTTCCTGCAGTTCAAGTTAACAAAACTGCAAGAGCAACCTTTTTTTAATTGAAAAATATTCTCATTAGATGTGATCAATATTATTACAATTTTTATTCTACGTAATGCTATACAGTTTATATATTTTATTTATATATTACGATTTTAATTATACACCATAATACCATGTAATAAATATGCTTTTATGCATATTTATTTTTTCTCAATAAACAGCCACCGATTAATCGGTGGCTTGAAATAGTATTAAGCGGCTTTTTGTCCTGTTTTTACGGTGAAATGAAGGCTGTTATAGACACCAGTACCAATGACCTCTAATGCCATTTTCATACGTTCTAGCGAAATATTTTCTAATACGTTATCTTGAGGTGTGTGATATACCTTCTCAATATGATAGATTAATGGATTCCAACTATCGACACCCATCCATATGAATAGGGCGGCCGGAATACCAACTTCAGCAAATGGCACATGATCACTAGAGCCAAATTTTCCTTGAAGAACGAATTCATTATTTAATTGTTTACCTGCTTGTAAGGCTGCGTCTGTTACCAGGTTTGGAGAACCGTTAGGCGTCATAGCATATAAATTCTTCGCTTTATCGTAATTTGTTGCAACCATGTCTGCGTTAAAGACACCTAAAATTCGATCGCGTTCTTTTTGGGATAGACTATTAACGTAATGATCGGAACCAAGTAAGCCAGTCTCTTCAGAACCAAAAGCAATAAAACGAATTTCTTTATCAGTTTCTACATTTTGAAAAGCACGAGCTAACTCTAATACTAATCCTGTACCAGAAGCATTGTCATTTGCTCCAGGTGCGCCAACTACGCTATCATAGTGGGAACTTACAACGACAGCTTTTTCATTACCTGTACTATTTTTAGGTTTCTTTTTAGCGATGACGTTTAATGATGTTAAATTAGATTCATGTCTTGCTTTTAGGGAAAGAATTGTTGTCCCTTTTTTAGCAATTTCCTCTTTAAATGCATTTCCTTGCGCATAAGCAAGACCAAAGACAGGGATAGATTGCTTTTTCGTTAGGCGAGGATTGAAGGTTTGTCCATAATTTCCGCGTCCGCCAATTAAACTGTATAAAAGAACTCCTTTTGCTCCTTTACTAACAGCATTTTCAACTTGTTTATTATAGTCTGCAACTGTTGTTCCTCTTTCAAATAGAACAATTTTCCCGTTTACTTCATTTGGGATATCCTCTAATTTTGTTCCACCTTGAACAAAGATAAGAGGGGCTGTAACAGCTTCTGTAGAAATTAGTGCGTTAGGAGCAGCACCAGCTTGCCAATTACGCTTTGTGGATAATGGTGATTCCATAAATCCAACGTATTGATCGGGCACTTGAAATGGTTGATATTCTACCTCATAGCCCATTGATTTAAGCTGCATACCAACGTAGCGAGAAGCCCATTCTTCTGATTTTGTTCCACCAGGGCGAGGACCAATTGTTTCGGATAAGAAACGGATGTGTTCGATAGCGCGGCTTGCATCAACTTGTTTTATGATAGGTGAAGTTTGTGTGATTTCTGACGTGGAATCAGCTTTGGCTTGTCCGACTGGAGCTATGCTAACAGCGAGTGATACAGCAAGCAAAGAGCTTACTATTTTTTGTTTCAAAGATTTTTTCATTTTTTCCTCTCCTATTCTTCTATTCTCTCTGACTGACAAAAGAAGACGGATAACGACTTCATTTTAACTTTACCCTTATTTGTTTTCAATATTCTGACATTGAGAAATAAAAAAACGATGTATGCATATTTGCATATTTTTGATGGAGACATGTATGCTATCATTTTAAATGAAGGTTCGCTTTCTGCTTGGAAAGCTCCTACATTGCATGAATCTAGTGTACCCAAACTTTAGATTATGTAGAGAAAAGAATCCACTGTAGGGTTTCTTTTCTCATGTTTGAATCATGTGATGATAAATATGTTTCCGCATTTCATACTTATTATCAGTGATATATGTAAGGCATCCATATGAAAATACGAGGCTGTTCAAAGGTTTTCCGTACTTTTGGACAGCCTCACCCCGTTAAAAGGACGATACTTTATGTATCGTCCTTTTTCAGGCTGTGGAGAAAATCTTCTCTACAGCCTGAAAAAGAACCGCTTCTTACTATGAACTGTACCCTATAAAATGGACAGTTTAATAAAAAAGCCCTGAAAAATCAAGCACTTAAAAGGTGGTTCCGATATTCAATCGGAGCCATCTTTTTTAATGTCCACTGATAACGATTATAATTATACTCCTTCATATATTCCCTTATGTTGAGTTCGAGGGATTCAAAGGTTTGACAATCTTTATAATCTAATTCATCTTTCATATGACCAAAAAAGGATTCCATTGGTGCATTGTCTAAACAATTGCCCCTACGGGACATAGATTGTCTGATTCCCATTTCCCTTACGCGTTTCTGAAATTCAGGGTGTGTGTAATGAATACCTTGGTCTGAATGTAGAAGCGCTTCAGAATGGATGCTTTCTCCTAATCTCTCTTTCAAGTTATTTAATGTTTGATAGACGATATCCATTTGTAAAGAAGAGGAGACATGATAGGCTAAAATTTCTCGTGTTGTGCTGTCTTTTACACATGATAAATAAGCCTTCTTTCCTTTTCCATAAAATAAATAGGTAATATCCGTTAACATACTTTTTTCAGGCTCTTCTTGATTGAATTGGCGTTTTAAAAGGTTCGGACATGTTTTATGTTCTTGTGTCGCCTTTGCGATGTGTTTATAAGGATTCGCTCGGCGAATCTTTGTCACAAGATTATATTTACGCATAATACGGTAAATACGTTTGAGGTTCATACAAATTCCTTTTGTCTTTTCCAACACCATTTTGATAGAACGACCACCACATGTTTTCCTTTTTCGATTGAAAATTTCTTGGATCCATTCATAATCTGTTTCATCATTGCGTTCTTTTTCTAGATGTTTCTCTGTCTGATGAAGCCACGCATAGTATCCACTCCGACTTACCCCAGCCAGTGTGCAAAGATAACGCACCATACGTGGGAATTGGAATCGACGTATGGTTTGTTCAATCAGTGTGTATGTTTCTCGTGGTGTTAACGCTTCTTCTGTAACGCCTGCCTTTCGAGTTCTTCTAACTTTTTTAGGAATGTCAATTCCGCTTCTAAGAACGCAATACGCGCTTCCGCTTTCTTTAATTTTTCATCGGAAGAGAGAGGTTTTTCCGAAGGACGTCCCGTGCTTCCTTTCCCGCGGCGTTCTGTATAAAATCCTTCTTCACCAAATTGTTCAAAGGTTCTTCGCCAACGTTTCAAGCATTGTTTTGGTTTCTCCTCACCAATCACAGCTAAGTCAAACCCATTCTCTAAAAAGATTTGGCTAGGACCTTTTCCTTGTTGATTTTCTTTTACCGCTCTTACTTTGAAATCTGGACAATAGCTAATCGAACGTTCCGACGCTTTTACTACATTTTTATTTTTTTCCAGCTGCTTCATTTGAATCTCATTAAAATTTTACTCATTCTCCGTACCTCATTTCTATCGTTGGTTCCATTATAACGAGGTTTTTTGATAAAAATACACAAAAACCCCGAATCATGGGGCTTTTTTTAAGTGTCCATGATTCGGGGTACAGTTCACTAAGAAGCGGTTCTTTTTTATATTTCTGTTAAAATTATCGGTTCGCCGCGTGTTACGACAACTGTATGCTCACATTGTGCAACAAGGCTTTTATCAGGTGTAACGAATGTCCAACCATCATCGCCACGTTCGATAATGTGATCAGCTTTCATAGAAATGAATGGCTCTACAGCGATAACTAGGCCGTCTTTTAGAAGTGCATTATCCATTGGATCAAAGTAGCTTAAAATATGGTTTGGTGCTTCATGTAAACTAAGACCGATACCGTGACCAGTTAAGTTTTGAATCACATTATATCCATTTTTATGTGCAAAGTTTGAAACAGCACGACCAATTTGGTTTTGTTTTGAACCAGCTTTCACCTTTTTCATTGCCGCCCAAAATGCATCAACAGCTGCTTGGCAAAGCTTTTCTTTTGCTTCATCTTCTCCAAGTACAAATGAAATACCTGTATCTGCATAATAACCATCAAGTGCAGCAGATACGTCGACATTTACTAAGTCGCCTTCTTTTAATACGCGATCTCCTGGAATACCGTGAGCAACTTCTTCGTTTACACTGATGCAAGTTACACCAGGGAAATCATATTCTTTTTCAGGTGCAGAAATAGCACCGTGCTCATCTAATACTTTTTTACCGATCAAATCAAGCTCTTTCGTTGTCATACCTGGCTTCGCTTCTTTTTTCATTTCTTCACGTGCAAGCGCAACGATGCGGCCGATTTTTCGTAAGCCTTCTAAATCTTGTTCATTACGAATAATCATGAAAACCACTGTCCTTCCTCGAATATATATCTTATCCGATTGTATCATGTTTATTTTCGTCCTGCTACTCGCTTGCAGTATGCGGATTGATTCCTCTCATAAAGAATACATGACAATTGTCATATCGATGTCATGACGCATCATACTGTTTCCTAAGTTTTCCAAGTAATACAATGTAAATATAAGAAACAGCGGGGGTGGAGAGATGGAAAAGATTATTGAAGTAAATAGTGTTTCTAAAACATTTAAGCATAAAAGTGCAGTAAATAATGTTTCATTTCATGTAAATAAAGGAGAAATCGTAGCACTACTTGGACCGAATGGGGCAGGGAAAACGACGACGATGTCGATGATGCTTGGATTAAAGGATCCGACGGAAGGAACTGTTTCTATATTTGGAAAGAGTCCAAAGCATAGAGATGTTCGTAATAGCCTCGGCGCGATGTTACAAGAAGTAAGTGTCATTGATAGCATTACAGTGGAAGAGGCAATTGAGTTGTTCCGTAGTTATTATACGAATCCGGTAGCGAAAGAAACGTTGCTACAGTTATCAAATTTAGAATCAGAGCGAAAGCAAAGATGTGAGAAATTATCAGGTGGTCAAAAGAGAAGGTTAAATTTTGCACTCGCACTTGCAGGAAATCCAGATTTGCTATTTTTAGATGAGCCGACGGTTGGAATGGATATTACGTCCCGAAGAATGTTTTGGGAAACGATTCGAAAGTTAGCAAGTGAAGGGAAAACAATTATTTTAACGACGCACTATTTAGAAGAAGCGGATGCATTGGCGAATCGTATTTTATTGTTTGCAAATGGAAAGATTATCGCAGACGGTACGCCAGATGAGATGAAAGCGACGATTTCACGAAAAACAATTACATTTTATTCGAAGGAACGTATTCCTGCAAAATTATTAAAAGAGTTACAAAGCGTAACAGAAGTACAATCAAACGAAGGCCACTTCACTTTAATAACTGAAGATACGGATGCAACCTTAAAAGCAATTTATGAAAAGAACTTACCTGTAACAAATATTTCAGTTGAACGTGGAAGTCTTGATGAAGCATTTGAACAGTTTGTCGCAAATCAGAAGGGGGAAATCGCATGAGAGCTTTATGGATGCAATGCAAAATAGAAATTTTACGTACGTTCCGCAATAAATTATTTATCTTTTTCTCATTATTAATGCCGGTTATGTTTTACTACATTTTCACAAATGTTATTCAAGTGCCACAAAACGGAGATGCGTGGAAAGCACATTATTTAATCTCAATGGCGACGTTTAGTATTGTAGGGACAGCACTTTTTAGTTTCGGTGTAAGGATTTCTCAGGAAAAAGGGCAAGGGTGGACACATTTGTTGAAGATTACACCACTTCCAGAGGGAGCGTATATAACAGCAAAGATTATCGCTCAAACAGTAGTAAATGCTTTTTCAATCTTAGTTATCTTTATCGCAGGAATATTAATTAATCATGTTGAGTTAACAGTAGGGCAATGGATTGGTGCTGGATTATGGTTGTTGTTAGGAGTGACACCATTTTTAGCGTTAGGAACAGTAATAGGTTCTATTAAGAAGGCGGATGCAGCAGCGGGTTTAGCGAATATTTTAAATATGAGTTTAGCTGTAATTGGCGGTCTATGGATGCCAATCGAAGTATTCCCGAAAATATTAAGATCTATCGGTGAATGGACACCAACATATCACTTCGGGAGTGGTGCATGGGATATTGTAGCTGGAAAATGGGTTGGTTGGGAAAATATCGCGGTATTAGGAGGTTATTTCCTTATATTTGTTGTAATATCAATATATATAAGAAAAAGACAGGAAGCGGTATAAATGATAGAGAAGAAGAGGATTGAGATTTTTCCGAAACATATGGGTTTCTTCCCGTATATGTTTCTCGTGTATTTATTATTTCCGATTTACCATTTATCGCAGGCGTCAGGGTGGAAGTTTGTAATTGGAAGCGGTATGTTGATAGTTTTCATTATCACATACCGTCAGCTTTATTTTGTGCAGAGGACGTTTGTTTTTTGGGCATGTATTCAAATGGTACTCATTTTTTTATTTGCTTTATTTTACAACCCCTTCATGATATTCTTTGGTTTTTTCACAGCAAGTGCAATAGGGTTTGCACCAAATAAGAAAGTGTTTCGAGTGTTAATAAGTTTGTTAGTTGTAATGCTTGGAACTTTTATATTTATAAATATGAATCAAATAACAACTACGAGTTTAGTAAATATTGTTCCGATGTTTATTTTAATGCTGCTTACACCATTTGGAATGCGTAATTTTAATCAAAAAAAGATGTTAAGAAATCAATTAAACGAAGCGAATGAGCAAATTAAAGATTTAGTAAAACGTGAAGAGCGGCAGCGGATTGCAAGAGATCTTCATGATACGTTGGGGCATACGTTATCACTCATTACTTTAAAGAGTCAGCTCGTGGAGAAATTAATTGTAAAAAATCCGGAGCGTGCAAGTGCGGAAGCAAAGGAAATTACACAAACATCTCGTACGGCTTTAAAGCAGCTAAGAGAATTAATTTCGGATATGCGTATGATTACAGTAGAGGAAGAGCTAGAGCAAATAAGGGCAATCTTACAAGCGGCCAATATCGAATTAGAAGTGAAGCAGGAAGCGAGTTCGAGTTCGTTATCACCTATAGAACAAAATATTTTAGGAATGTGTTTACGTGAGGCTGTGACGAATGTTGTAAAACATAGTAAGGCGACAAATTGTACAGTTTCTGTACTAGAATCACAAGGTGAGCTAATTTTGAAAGTAGAAGATAACGGAATCGGTTTAGCAGATCAAAACCACGATGGAAATGGCATTCGTGGTATGAAGGAGCGCATCGCTCTTATTGATGGGTTTGTTGAACTGGGCACAATCAATCCAGGGACCCTATTAATAGTAAAAGTACCGGTTGTTATTCGAACAGGAAAAGATGAGGTGAGGGTATGATTCGAATTATTATTGCCGAAGATCAGCGGATGCTTCGTGGTGCATTAGGGGCCTTGCTTGATCTAGAAGATGATATCGAAGTAATTGGGCAAGCTGCGAACGGGGAAGAGGCACTAAAACTAATTGAATCGTTACAACCTGATGTAAGCATTATGGATATTGAAATGCCAATTCAAAGCGGATTAGATGTTGCGGAAATTTTAAAGAAAGAAAAATCAGCATGTAAGGTGATGATTTTAACCACATTTACGCGCCCTGGTTATTTTGAACGAGCAATGAAAGCTGGCGTACAAGGATATTTATTAAAGGATAGTCCGAGTGAAGATTTAGCTGCATCGATTCGTAACGTAATGAAAGGAAAGCGAGAAGTCTCTCAAGATTTAATGTTCGGCTTATGGCAGGAGCAAAATCCGTTATCAGATCGCGAAAAAGAAGTATTGCTACTCGCGAAAGAAGGAAAGACGGCAAATGAAATTGCGAAGACACTTTATCTTTCACCTGGCACAGTTCGTAATTATATTTCTGAAGTATTAACGAAGCTCGATGCGAAAAATAGAATTGAGGCCATTACAATTGCAGAAGAAAAGGGATGGATATGAAAAGAAGTTTACCTATGAGTGGTAAGCTTCTTTTTTCTTATAAACAAGTATTTCAATAGAGAGTTTCGTCACAGTCGCATCGCTCAGGATTTGAAGTATATCACGTAATTTAGATTTTACTTCATTTTTCGACAAAAAATTTGTTATAGTAAGATTAGGTTGTTGATCTAAGTTTTGGACAACTTTACCACTAACAGTTGTGATTACTCCATTTTTATCTACTTTTACAATAAGATCTTGGCCATATACTTTATAGTTTTTATATGTTTGTGCAAGGCGAGCTTCGGTTTGATTTTCTTTTGTTGCTTTATTTGTAGGTTGGGAATCTACATTCATTTCAGTTGTCATTCACTTTTGTTGAGCTTTCGCCTCATTTATCTCACCTTTTAAATACTTTTTCAGCATATTTTTTCGTATCATTTTGAGGTTGTGTAATTTTTTAAGCGTTAAATTAGGCTAAGTAATTTCAAATTTTACTTCATTTCTGTCTAATTCTTGGGTGTGAATAACTTCTGCTACTGCTAATAAAGGAAAAAGAAGACCGAATGTAACGAAGGCACGGGCGAATTTTCTATAATTTATCTATAAAACCACTAATCTATTATTGTATGTGAGACGAATTGTATGAAGAATTTGCCGAATTTTATATATATTATGCATTATTTCATGTCAAAAATTGTCGAACTCACATTATTGTAGTGGTATGACAACTTAACAAATTATATTGTTATAATGGGATGGTGAGTAAGTATGCACGCAGAAAAATTAGGAAGTGAAATTAAGAAAATTAGGGTAATGAGGGGATTAACACAAAAACAGTTATCCGAGAACATATGTCATCAATCGGAAGTGAGCCGAATTGAATCAGGCGCAGTATACCCAAGTATGGATATATTGCAAGGTATTGCAGCAAAGTTACAAGTTCCCATTATTCATTTTTATGAGGTACTCATTTATTCAGATATTGAGAGAAAAAAGCAGTTTAAAGATCAAGTCATTACGCTATGTAAGCAAAAAAAATATAAAGAGATTTATAATAGAGTATGGAATGAGCTGAAAAAGGAAGAATATCATCCAGAATTCCAGCAGTTTCTTCAATGGCAATATCATGTAGCAGCTTACATATTGAAGAAAATTGATTACGAATATTGTATTTTAGAATTGAAAAAATTGTTAAACCAACAATTAGCTGGAATAGATGTATACCAAAACCTCTATATAGAAAATGCAATCGCAAATATCTATGCTGAAAATAGCTATTTTAAGAAGAGTATTGAGTTGTTTGAAGGTATATTGAAACAATTAGAGTCATTGCATGATAATGAAGAATTTGACGTGAAGGTAAGATATAATCATGCAAAAGCATTATACTTAGATGAACAATATGAAGAGTCACTTTATCAAGTAAATAAAGCGATTGAAATATCATGCCGAATTAATAGTATGGCATTAATTGGGCAGTTATACTATCAACGAGGTGAATGTCTAGGAAAACTGGGGTATGATGAGGCTGAGATTGAAGATGCATATAAAAAAGCAAGTTTCTTTTTTGATATATTAGAAATGCATGCATATAAAGAAGCGCTTGCAGACAAAATCAATAGATAGACAACCTAAAAAATGGATATGCATAATTGCATAGAGTATGGATAAATTTTCATGATATATTAAAATAAAAAATGTGGGTGATGGAATATGAAAAAACTACTTATCGGTAGCCTATTAACGTTAGCAATGGCATGGGGTATTTCATTAGGTGATACAGCATTAGAGAAAAGCCAAGTGATTTCTCATAATGATCAAGAGGTACAATTAGCAGCAGATCTACCTTTTGAATATTAAAAACAACCGTCTTACTTGAACTGTACCCTATAAAATGGACAGTTTAATAAAAAAGCCCTGAAAAATCAAGCACTTAAAAGGTGGTTCCGATATTCAATCGGAGCCATCTTTTTTAATGTCCACTGATAACGATTACAATTATACTCCTTCATATATTCCCTTATGTTGAGCTCGAGGGATTCAAAGGTTTGACAATCTTTATAATCTAATTCATCTTTCATATGACCAAAAAAGGATTCCATTGGTGCATTGTCTAAACAATTGCCCCTACGGGACATAGATTGTCTGATTCCCATTTCCCTTACGCGTTTCTGAAATTCAGGGTGTGTGTAATGAATACCTTGGTCTGAATGTAGAAGCGCTTCAGAATGGATGCTTTCTCCTAATCTCTCTTTCAAGTTATTTAATGTTTGATAGACGATATCCATTTGTAAAGAAGAGGAGACATGATAGGCTAAAATTTCTCGTGTTGTGTTGTCTTTTACACATGATAAATAAGCCTTCTTTCCTTTTCCATAAAATAAATAGGTAATATCCGTTAACATACTTTTTTCAGGCTCTTCTTGATTGAATTGGCGTTTTAAAAGGTTCGGACATGTTTTATGTTCTTGTGTCGCCTTTGCGATGTGTTTATAAGGATTCGCTCGGCGAATCTTTGTCACAAGATTATATTTACGCATAATACGGTAAATACGTTTGAGGTTCATACAAATTCCTTTTGTCTTTTCCAACACCATTTTGATAGAACGACCACCACATGTTTTCCTTTTTCGATTGAAAATTTCTTGGATCCATTCATAATCTGTTTCATCATTGCGTTCTTTTTCTAGATGTTTCTCTGTCTGATGAAGCCACGCATAGTATCCACTCCGACTTACCCCAGCCAGTGTGCAAAGATAACGCACCATACGTGGGAATTGGAATCGACGTATGGTTTGTTCAATCAGTGTGTATGTTTCTCGTGGTGTTAACGCTTCTTCTGTAACGCCTGCCTTTCGAGTTCTTCTAACTTTTTTAGGAATGTCAATTCCGCTTCTAAGAACGCAATACGCGCTTCCGCTTTCTTTAATTTTTCATCGGAAGAGAGAGGTTTTTCCGAAGGACGTCCCGTGCTTCCTTTCCCGCGGCGTTCTGTATAAAATCCTTCTTCACCAAATTGTTCAAAGGTTCTTCGCCAACGTTTCAAGCATTGTTTTGGTTTCTCCTCACCAATCACAGCTAAGTCAAACCCATTCTCTAAAAAGATTTGGCTAGGACCTTTTCCTTGTTGATTTTCTTTTACCGCTCTTACTTTGAAATCTGGACAATAGCTAATCGAACGTTCCGACGCTTTTACTACATTTTTATTTTTTTCCAGCTGCTTCATTTGAATCTCATTAAAAATAATTTTACTCATTCTCCGTACCTCATTTCTATCGTTGGTTCCATTATAACGAGGTTTTTTGATAAAAATACACAAAAACCCCGAATCATGGGGCTTTTTTTAAGTGTCCATGATTCGGGGTACAGTTCAACTTAGACGGTTGTTTTTTTGTGGAGTAACCTCCAAACATCTTTACTAGAAACAGGCTTGCTAATAAAGAACCCTTGAATGTTGTCACAGTTTTGTTCATATAAAAACTTCCATTGTTCTTCTGTTTCTACACCTTCCGCAATAACTTCTAAATTTAGTTCTTTTGATAGTGTAATAATGGAAGAGATAATCGCTTCCTCTAAAGGGCTAGTTGTAATGCCGCAAATAAACTCCCGAGCAATTTTTAATGTGTTGATTGGATATTTTGTTAAATAAGCTAAAGAACTATAACCAGTTCCAAAGTCATCGATTGAAATTTGAATACCGAGATTTTGGAGCTGTTCTAGTTTGGCAACTACAGATTGATTTTGATTAATTGCAATGCTTTCCGTAATTTCAATATCTAGTGCTTCTGGTTTTAGTTCTGTTTCTTCTAACACTTTTGAAATGGTTGGAATTAAATTTGTGTGGTTAAATTGAACAACAGATAAATTTACACCAACTTTCAAGTGAGAAAAACCTTGATTATGCCACCTTTTTGCCTCTAAGCAGGCGGTACGTAAAATCCAATTTCCAAGCTCAATAATAAATCCAGTTTCCTCCGCTAGAGGAATGAATTGAGCAGGCGATACGATGCCGAGTTTTGGATGCTTCCAACGAATTAATGCTTCAAAACCGATAATTTGTTTTGTTTTTGTGCTTACTTGTGGCTGATATTCTAGGAAAAATTCATTTTGTTGTAATGCTTTTGTAAGTTCACCTTCTAAGAATTGGATTTCATTTTGGGCGATACTTATTTCTTTTGAGAAGAAAACAAATCTGTTTTTTCCATTTGCTTTCGCGCGATACATAGCCATATCAGCATTTTTCATTAATTCAGTAACATCGGTCCCGTAATCAGGATACATGGCAATTCCGATACTCGGCGTAATAGACAGTTCTTCGTCTTTAATGAAGAATGGTTTGTTTAAAACGGTTAAAATTTGTTCAGCTATAAAAGCCGCACTTTTTTCTGAGTACATATCTGGTAATAGAATTGTAAACTCATCTCCACCTTGACGAGCAACAATATCTTTTGAACGCAAGCAACCGCGTAATCTTTTTGATACTTCAATTAATAATAGATCTCCGACATCGTGACCAAGTCTATCGTTAATTTTTTTGAATCGATCTAAATCAAGGAACATAACGGCAACATCATTCACGCTAGTTTGAGCTGTATTTAAAATGTTTTTTAAATCTTTTTCAAACTTTCGGCGATTTGGTAATCCAGTAAGTGCATCATGAAAGGCTAAATGTTCTACTTGTTTTTGCTTTTCATATAAAGTTGTAATATCACGTGCTATGCCGAACATCCCAACAACTTCTTTATTTATGAAAGTAGGGATGAGTGTAATGTGAAGGTAATAGTAGTAGCCTTCTTTTTCTTTTGTACGAACTTCTAAAGTTTGTGGCCTACCTTGTTTTGTTATTTGTAAAGCTTTCTTTAGTAGATCATGGTCTTTTGAATCAATGAAGTGTAGAAGAGAATAGCTTGCTACTTCACAATAGTAGGCGGTAAACAAGCTTTCACATGCCTTATTAGAATGTTGAAAAATACCATTCATATTTAAAGAAAAAACAGCATCGGGATGATCTTCAAATAAAGATTTATAGCGTTGTTCACTTTTTGATAATGCAAATGCACCTTCTTCAACCTCATCTTCTAGTTGTGTAGTCAACTGTTCATATGTATCGATTAATACTTTATTATCTTTCCACATGTAAAGTTGTCGTAAGAATAAAAAAATAAGTGATAATACGAGACCGATTAACATGAACTTATCATCCCAAGGTTGAATGATAATAAAGGAAAAAGTAATGATTATACTAAAATAGGGTAATATAAAGCGCACATAGTCGAATCGATAATATTTTGTTTTCGTTTCATGTTGTATTGGTTTATCCAAGATGTATAGTATGGACGATAAACAGATTAATAAAATTGAAGCGGTATGTATTAAATAAGAGACTTCAGCGGAAGTTTGCATTCCTTTGTTGAACTGGAACAGCTGTATATATCCGTAAACGAGAATGATAGTAAAACCAATAATTAATGAAATTCTACTAGAAGAATATTGTTCTCTTCTATACAGGCTAATAACGGCGTAAATTACTAATGATTGTGCGACAAAATATCCAATTAAAATCCATGTGCCCTTTGTTAGCATACTGAAGCTTGAAAGATCCAAAATAAAAGTTAGGGTGAAATAAATATTCATAATAACAATAAAGATGCTATCGAATGAAAATTGAGCAAGGCCTCTAATAGAGTAATGTTTTATGAATTTTATAGTAAAGCCAGAAAAGAGTAAAATATATTGGATGATGAAAAAAGGTAGTGCTTCATATGAGAATATGACTTGAGTGCATATAGAAAGTGAATGAAGAAATAAAGTTATCTCCATAGCCAATCCACATAGGCAAGTGCATAATAATAACACCCAAAATAATTTATCGCCGCGCTTCATCTTCTTAATTGCTTTATATGAGAAATAACAAGAAAAGACTGCAGCAAAACAAAATAAGAAAAGGATTCCAATTTCTTTTATATTCCATTTATCTGGAATGAAGAATATCCAAAGGGAAAATATAAAAATATACATTATGACAAATTGTACATACTTTTTTTGATTAATCATATTATGACTCCATTTCAATAAAGTTGAATCTTAGGGGGAAAATGCTAATTTAAATAATAGCATATAAAATAGGAACATTTTTACTATAAGAATTACTTTTTGAAAAAAAGGCGCAACATTACAATTTACCATTGTAACGTTGCGCCAGTTGTTCTTTTCATTCCTCTTATAGAAGAAAGTTCAGCTATTAATTGGAATAGTGCTAAATCTTTCTGTTTACTTTCAATCATAATATCGAAATCATGATTGATTTTTTTTGCAATGTGTAAGAAAGGTTTAATAAACTCTAAATCAATATATTCAGCGTGAGCCCTAAACTCTTTTTCTGATTTAGGGGAGGAAATGTGAACTTTAGGAAGGATATTTGTATGTGACCAAGTTTCAAAAATTGCAGGAAGTAAATCTTCTAGCAGTTCCTCGCAAAGGTTGGCCATATGATGATGATAATCAAATACGAAAGGGATCTTTTCTTTTTGGCAAATAGATAAAGTTTCAGCAGTTGTATATGTTTTATCGTCGTTTTCAAGCGTCATTTGCTTTTTGATATGTGCAGGAAGTTTTTTTATGTTTTCATGAAAACGTCCAACCGCTTTTTCTTTATTTCCATAGGCACCACCTACATGGATGTTAATATAAGAAGAATCTGCAATTCCTATTGCATCTAATACTTTATAATGATAAGTCATATCTGTAATAGCGTTAGTTGTAATATGTGGCTTATCGCTTGTAAATAGCGTAAATTGATTTGGATGAAAACTTACTCGCAAATTGTGTTCTTTAATTAATGCCCCAATTTTACGCCAAAGCGGTGTGAACAACCCGATGTAATCAAACTCGACTTCGGGATGTGTTGCAAGTGGGACGATGGAAGAAGATAAGCGATATAAAGGAATTTCATGCGCTATATTGTAATGAAGAATACGTACTGTATGCTCAAGATTCTGCCGCGTAACATCGTATAATTTATCTTCTCGTTCTTGTTTACTAAGCTTTTGAAAGCTTGTAAATGTCATCGTTTTAGCCGGAGAACAGTCCCAGAGTGCCATTGCATGTGAGACATATCCGAAACGCATAATCATAATGAATACATCTCCTTTATCCATTATCTTTCCTATAGAAAGAAAGCAAGTATCGTTCCTACCCATTCTTTTCCCCTATCAATAAGAGAATGCGGGCTAACATCTTTAAAGGAAAGTAATGACGCATTTTCTAGATCTTCATGGAATTTGTTTTTTACTGTTTGTATAAAATGTTCATCATATAAAAGGCAGTTGATTTCATGGTTAATATATAAACTTCTCATATCAAAGTTTGCAGTTCCAATATCACAAATATAATCATCGACTATAATAACTTTAGCGTGAAAAAACCCTTGTTGAAATACGTAAATATTGCATCCAGCTTGTATTAACTTTCGGCAATATGGGAATTTTGCTTCGCGAACAAGGGCGTGATCCGCTTTTTCTGGAACGAGAACCGTGATTTGAACCCCACGTTGTCGCGCTTTTAATAATGCATTCATAATTTTCTTCCCAGGAATGAAATATGGTGTACCGATAAAGAGGTCCTTTTCCGCACTTTCAATTAAATGTAAAAATATATTTTGCAAGTAGGCACCATCAGTAGGGATAAAACGATGCAGAATGATTCCTGGTTGTTGCTTAGGAAAATAAAGAGGTGAATCTAATAAATTTTGGTTCGTATCGTCGAGCCAATCATGTAAAAATTGCTTTTGTAAATCTTGTATTCCTTCCCCTGTAAGGCGTAAATGATAATCGCGCCATAATCCTAATTTTTGATTATGTCCTAAATATTCTTCTCCAATATTAAACCCACCAATATAACCAATTTTTCCGTCAATAACTGTAATTTTTCTATGGTTTCTTTGATTTGCAGAAAAGAAAAGAAAAGGAAACCTTACTTTATGACAAAATGAAAAAGAGACCCCATGTTTTTGCAAGGAATGAATTGCCTCGTTTGATAAATGGTGGCTTCCTAATCGATCGAGTAAAAGTCTTACTTCAATTCCTTCCTTTGCTTTATCGATAAGTAAATTTAAAAATTCACGGCTGATTTTATCGTTTTTGACAATGAAGAACAAAACGTGCACATGATGCTTCGCCTGTTTTATATCAGTAAATAGGGCGTCATACAAATCTTTTCCGTATGTATAAAGGTGAAAATCACTTTGACGTAAAGGGAAAGAACGAGAACGTACACGCTTTAAATGAACAATTCTCCCATAAGAAAGATCGATTACAATCCAGAGAGCGATGCCTATTAATAAGAGAGATAAGAAGAACATGAGTAAATTCCCTCCTTCACGGTCTTTTCACCATCAGTTTTTTATAAATTAAAGTTTCAATGTATCCGATTATTTGGTGGCTAATAATCAGGAGGGAATGAATAACTTCCTACTGATTAAAGTTTCACTTTATAGTTTCACCGAAATAAACAGCTTTATTAAAAAATATGTTGTTGTATAACAAAAAACTGTTGACTGAATGCTCACTCATTATATAATGAAGGTAGGGGATAAAATTCAGAAAATTATATGTTTTCGAAGATTCTAAAAAAGAAAGAGGGCTTACAAAGAGAGGGGTAGCATAAAAATGAATAGCTTACTGATCATTAATTGGCTGGCTGCCATTGCTGTTATTGCTTATGCGGGATATTTGTTTGTGTATCTTATACGAACGAGGATGGCCTACATACAGTTAGGAAAAAAGATTGAATTTGACCGTCGGTTTAAAGAGCGTTGGGATCTCCTTAAGGTCAATGTTTTCGGTCAGAAAAAGCTGCTGAAAGATAAAAAGAGCGGCATTATTCACGTTATGTTCTTTTACGGATTTATTCTTGTCCAATTTGGAGCAATTGACTTCGTTTGGAAAGGACTCGCACCAGGATCACATCTTCCACTTGGACCACTATACCCTGCATTTACATTCTTCCAGGAAATTGTCACACTTGTTATTTTAATTGCAGTCTTTTGGGCTTTTCATCGACGTTATGTTGAGAAGCTAGTTCGTTTAAAACGTAATTTCAAATCAGGCCTTGTTCTTATCTTTATTGGTGGCTTAATGATTTCTGTGCTACTCGGTAATGGAATGGGAATTATATGGCACGGCGAGGAGCTTTCATGGAGTGAACCAATCGCTTCTGCAATCGCTTACGTTTTCTCGGGGATAAATGAAACCGTAGCCATTTCTGTGTTCTATTTCTCTTGGTGGGTGCATTTACTAATTTTGTTAACGTTTTTAGTTTATGTTCCACAATCAAAACACGCGCATTTAATTGCAGGACCAGCCAACGTTTTCTTCGGTCGTCTTTCAAATCCAGGGAAACTTGAAAAGATTGATTTTGAAGATGAAACACAAGAAACATTTGGTGTTGGTAAAATTGAAGACTTTAGACAAAATCAGCTTATTGATTTATACGCTTGCGTAGAGTGTGGTCGTTGTACAAATATGTGTCCGGCAACAGGAACAGGTAAAATGTTATCGCCGATGGATTTAATTTTAAAACTTCGCGATCATTTGACTGATAAAGGAGCTGCAGTGACATCAAAAGCACCGTGGGTTCCAGTAGTTGCTTTTAATAATACACAAGGAAATCAGTTAGCGATGATGGCAGCTGGGAAAGGACAACAAGAATCTGCAGCTACAACACTCGCTTACGATCCGAGTTTAATCGGAGATGTTATTACAGAAGAAGAGATTTGGGCTTGTACAACGTGTCGTAACTGTGAAGATCAGTGTCCGGTTATGAATGAGCATGTTGATAAAATTATTGATTTACGCCGCTATCTCGTTTTAACAGAAGGAAAGATGGATGCGGAAGCGCAGCGTGCGATGACAAACATCGAGCGTCAAGGGAATCCTTGGGGTCTGAACCGTAAAGAGCGTGAAACATGGCGCCAAGGTGATGATGAAGTAACAGTTCCAACTGTGAAAGAAAAATCGAAAGCTGGCGAGGAGTTCGAATATTTATTCTGGGTTGGTTCAATGGGATCATATGATAATCGTAGTCAGAAGATTGCGATATCGTTTGCAAAGTTGATGAACGAAGCAGGCATTTCATTTGCGATACTTGGTAATAAAGAGAAGAACTCTGGAGATACACCGCGCCGACTTGGAAATGAATTTGTTTTCCAAGAGATGGCGACAAAGAATATCGAAGAATTTGAAAAAGCAGGAGTGAAGAAAATCGTTACGATTGACCCTCATGCTTATAACACATTTAAAAATGAGTATCCGGACTTTGGCTTGCAAGCAGAAGTCTATCATCATACAGAACTGTTAGCTCAGTGGGTGAAAGAAGGACGCTTAAAACCTGTTCACGCTATTGAGGAAACAGTTACGTACCATGATTCCTGTTATTTAGGAAGATACAACGAAGTATACGAAGCGCCACGTGATATTTTGAAAGCGATTCCTGGTGTGAACCTTGTAGAAATGGCACGTAACCGTGAAACGGGAATGTGTTGTGGAGCAGGTGGTGGCTTAATGTGGATGGAAGAGACAGCTGGTTCACGTATTAACGTTGCTCGTACAGAACAAGCATTAGCTGTGCAACCATCCATTATCGGTACAGGTTGTCCATATTGCTTAACGATGATTAGTGATGGGACGAAAGCGAAAGAAGTAGAAGAAAATGTTCAAACGCTTGATGTAACAGAGATTTTAGAACGCTCTGTTATCGGACAGAAGAAAGAAGCAATGTAATTCGTAGGAATGAATACAACTTTAGAGAGAGGTGCAATCATTGCACCTCTTCTCAGCGTAACAATGCCGAGCGAGCGCTCGGTTCTAAAAAAAGAAATGGGGGAAAGAAACATGAGTAAAACAGTTATTTTAAGTGCTGCAAGAACACCGGTTGGGAAATTTGGAGGATCTTTAAAAGATGTAAAAGCAACAGAACTTGGAGGAATTGCAATTAAAGCAGCGCTTGAAAGAGCGAACGTTTCTGCTAGTGATGTTGAGGAAGTTATATTTGGCACGGTTATTCAAGGCGGACAGGGACAAATTCCATCGCGCCAAGCTGCGAGGGCTGCTGGAATCCCTTGGGAAGTGCAGACGGAAACAGTGAATAAAGTTTGTGCATCAGGGCTGCGTGCGGTTACGTTAGCGGATCAAATTATTCGTACTGGCGATCAATCATTGATTGTAGCTGGCGGTATGGAGTCGATGAGTAACAGTCCTTACATTTTACGCGGAGCAAGATGGGGATACAGAATGGGCAACAACGAGGTTATCGATTTAAATGTTGCTGACGGTTTAACATGCGCATTTTCAGGTATACACATGGGTGTTTATGGCGGAGAAGTTGCGAAAGAAGATGGAATCTCTCGCGAAGCACAAGATGAATGGGCATATCGTAGCCATCAACGTGCAGTGTCAGCGCATAAAGAAGGACGTTTCGAAGAGGAAATCGTGCCAGTAACGATTCCGCAAAGAAAAGGTGATCCGATTGTCGTTGCAAAGGATGAAGCACCACGCGCGGATACAACGATTGAAAAGTTAGCAAAATTAAAACCTGTATTTGATAAAACAGCGGCGGTGACAGCTGGTAATGCGCCAGGCCTAAACGATGGTGGTGCTGCACTTGTATTAATGAGCGAAGACAGAGCGAAGCAAGAAGGAAGAAAGCCATTAGCGACAATTTTGGCGCATACAGCAATTGCAGTGGAACCTAAAGATTTCCCGAGAACGCCAGGGTATGCAATTAACGCATTGTTGGAAAAAACAGGAAAGACAATTGAAGACATCGATTTATTTGAGATTAATGAAGCATTTGCAGCGGTAGCAATTGCAAGTACAGAGATCGCGGGAATTGACCCAGAAAAATTGAATGTAAATGGCGGCGCAGTAGCGATGGGACACCCGATTGGAGCAAGTGGAGCGCGCATTATAGTTACATTAATTCATGCACTTAAGCAACGCGGCGGCGGAATTGGAATTGCTTCGATTTGTAGTGGTGGCGGTCAAGGCGATGCAGTGATGATTGAAGTTCACTAATTAAGATTAGAAGGTATATAGTTTATTGAAAATTAAGGGGGATGAAGAAATGAGTGTACAAAAAATTGTTGTAATTGGTGCAGGACAAATGGGGTCAGGAATTGCGCAAGTATGTGCAATGGCAGGATACGATGTGAAGGTACAAGATTTAAAACAGGAGCAATTAGATAGAGGATTGGCTATCATTACGAAAAACTTAGCACGCCAAGTAGAAAAGGGGCGCATGAAGGAAGAAGAAAAGGAAGCGACATTAAACCGTCTTACAGTAACGCTTGATTTAGATTGTGTGAAGGAAGCAGACCTTATTATTGAAGCAGCTGTTGAGAAAATGGATATTAAAAAGAAAATCTTTGCGAATCTAGATGAAATCGCTCCAGAACACGCAATTTTAGCGACGAATACGTCATCTCTGCCAATTACCGAAATTGCAGCGGTAACGAAACGTCCGGAAAAGGTAATCGGTATGCATTTTATGAACCCTGTTCCGGTTATGAAGCTTGTTGAAATTATTCGTGGATTGGCTACAGATGATGCAGTATATGAAACGATTGAAGATATTACGAAGAAAATTGGGAAAGTACCAGTTGAAGTAAATGATTTCCCAGGGTTTGTATCGAACCGCATTTTATTACCGATGATTAACGAAGCAATTTACACGTTATATGAAGGTGTAGCGACGAAAGAAGCGATTGATGAAGTAATGAAACTCGGCATGAATCACCCGATGGGCCCTTTAACGCTCGCTGATTTTATCGGTTTAGATACATGCTTATACATTATGGAAGTGTTGCATGAAGGCTTAGGTGATAGTAAATATCGTCCATGTCCATTGCTACGCAAGTACGTAAATGCAGGATGGTTAGGACGTAAAACAGGTCGTGGTTTCTACGTTTACGAATAAATTCCCCTTTGTTACAAAATAGTGGTCTTACCAAATTGTTAAAAGGATATATAGCAAATGGAGGCGGAGTATATGAACTTTCGTTTTAATGAAGAGCAACAGATGATGAGGAAAATGGTTCGAGATTTTGCGCAGAAGGAAATAGCTCCCTTTGTTCCTAGTATGGAACAAGGGGTGTTCCCAAAAGAGATTTTGCAGAAGATGGGTGAGCTTGGATTAATGGGAATTCCAGCGCCTGCAAAATACGGCGGTTCAGAAATGGATTTTATCTCTTACATTTTAGCGATTGAAGAAATTTCAAAGGTAAGCGCAACAGTTGGTGTAATTTTAGCTGTACATACGTCAGTTGGGATGAACCCAATTTTATATTTTGGAACAGAAGAACAGAAAGAGAAATATGTTTCTAAACTTGCGACTGGTGAATATTTAGGCGCATTTGCATTAACAGAACCCAATGCAGGATCAGATGCAGGGAGTTTGAAATCAAGAGCTGTAAAGAAAGGCGATTACTACATTATTAATGGATCGAAAGTATTTATTACAAATGGCGGTGAAGCAAGTACATACATCGTATTCGCTTCTACAAATCCAGAGGCAGGAAAAAGTGGGATTTCTGCATTTATAGTAGAGAAAGATACACCAGGCTTAATTATTGGCAAAGATGAGCATAAAATGGGACTTCTCGGTTCTCGCACGGTACAACTTACGTTCGAGGATATGAAAGTGCCGGCTGAGAATTTACTTGGTGAAGAAGGACAAGGATTTAAGGTAGCGATGGCGAATTTAGATGTTGGACGAATTGGAATTGGAGCGCAAGCACTAGGAATTGCTGAAGCGGCGCTTGCATGTGCAATTGATTATGCGAAAGAACGTGAGCAATTCGGAAAACCAATTGCGGCGCAGCAAGGGATTGGCTTCAAACTTGCAGATATGGCTACTAGTGTAGAAGCGGCGCGATTACTCGTATATAGAGCGGCATCGTTAAGAGCACAAGGACTACCATGCGGTAAAGAAGCATCTATTGCGAAATTATTCGCTTCTAAAACAGCTGTTGAAGTTGCGATTGAAGCGGTGCAAGTATTTGGTGGATACGGTTATACGAAGGACTATCCAATAGAAAGATTTTTCCGTGATGCGAAAATCACGCAAATATATGAAGGAACGAGCGAAATACAGAAACTTGTTATTAGCCGAGCTTTATAAAAGCACAAGGGGGAGACGGGCATGCATTTTAAACTATCAGAAGAACATGAAATGATAAGAAAAATGGTTCGAGACTTTGCTAAAAACGAAGTAGCACCGACGGCAGCTGAGCGTGATGAAGAAGAGAGATTTGATCGTGCAATATTTGATCAAATGGCCGAGCTTGGTTTAACTGGTATTCCGTGGCCTGAAGAATACGGCGGAATTGGAAGCGATTACTTGGCATATGTAATTGCCATTGAAGAATTATCGCGCGTATGTGCTTCTACAGGTGTAACATTGTCTGCACATACTTCGCTTGCTGGTTGGCCAATTTTTAAATTTGGAACAGAAGAGCAAAAGCAAACGTTTTTGCGACCGATGGCTGAAGGGAAGAAAATTGGCGCGTACGGCTTAACAGAGCCGGGATCTGGATCGGATGCTGGTGGAATGAAGACGATTGCTAAAAGAGATGGAGACCATTATGTATTAAATGGATCAAAAATCTTTATCACAAATGGTGGTATTGCTGATATTTACGTTGTCTTTGCGTTAACTGATCCCGAATCGAAGCAGCGTGGCACGAGTGCATTTATAGTGGAAAGTGATACACCAGGATTTTCAGTTGGGAAGAAGGAGAGTAAGTTAGGGATTCGTTCTTCACCAACAACTGAAATTATGTTTGAAGATTGCCGTATTCCTGTAGAGAATTTAATAGGGGAAGAAGGACAAGGGTTTAAGATAGCGATGCAAACATTAGATGGTGGCCGTAATGGTATTGCGGCGCAAGCGGTTGGTATTGCACAAGGGGCTTTAGATGCTTCCGTAGAATATGCGAGAGAGCGTCATCAGTTTGGAAAGCCGATTGCGGCGCAGCAGGGGATTGGCTTTAAACTTGCAGATATGGCAACGGATGTGGAGGCGGCGCGCCTTCTAACATACCAGGCGGCTTGGCTTGAATCGGAAGGGCTTCCGTATGGGAAAGAGTCAGCGATGTCAAAAGTATTTGCAGGTGATGCAGCGATGAAGGTGACGACTGAAGCGGTACAAGTATTTGGTGGTTACGGTTATACGAAAGATTATCCAGTAGAGCGTTACATGCGAGATGCAAAAATTACACAGATATATGAAGGAACACAAGAGATTCAAAGGCTTGTAATTTCTCGTATGTTAACGAAGTAGGATCAAAGGCGTAGGTATTTTCCTACGCTTTTTCCTTCCAAAAAATAATAGAGAGGTGAAGGGGATGGTTAAACATAATGTGCATGCATCAGTGAAAGATGAAAAATTAGTCGCGTTAAGGCGTGAGCAAATGATTAAAGGTGCAGTGCAATTGTTTAAACAAAAAGGATTTCCGCGTACAACAACGAGAGAGATCGCAAAGGCAGCTGGATTTAGTATTGGAACACTTTATGAATACATTCGTACAAAAGACGATGTTTTGTATTTAGTTTGTGATAGTATTTATGAACATGTAAAAGAAAGATTAGAGGAAGTAGTTTGTACAGAAAAAGGAAGTGTAGAAAGTTTAAAGATAGCAATAACGAATTATTTTAAAGTGATGGACGAATTGCAGGAAGAAGTATTAATAATGTATCAAGAGGTACGCTTTTTACCCAAAGAATCACTCCCGTACGTATTAGAAAAGGAGTTTCAAATGGTAGGAATGTTTGAGAATATTTTAGAACAGTGTACGGAAAATGGAACATTTACATTAAACAAAAAAGAAATACAGCTTCTTGCGCATAATATTTTTATACAAGGACAGATGTGGGGATTTAGACGTTGGGCGCTACAAAAACTATATACGCTCGAAGAATATACAGAAATGCAAATTAGGTACGTACTGCAAGGAGCCCATATGCTCCCGAAATAAGGAATGGACAAATTATAATTTTATTGCTATATAAAGTTTCCCGTTTTTTTTGTAGCATATTTGTGCGACTTTTGTTTATAATGAATAGTATGGATTTTTTTAAGCAGGCCGTTATATATAAGGTTATATTTGATGAAAGGAAGTGCCGCATAAGTGGATTTTAAGCAATATTCACCAGAAGAGCTAAAAGAATGTTCAATGATTGAAGTTGTACATAGCGTTTTAGGGGATAAAAGACAAGCAACGACATTCAATGAGTTGGTTCAAGAAATCGCTCAAGTGCTGGGACTATCTCAAGAGCAAGTTAATGCGAAACTCGCACAATTTTATACAGACTTAAACATCGATGGACGTTTCATTAATTTAGGAGAAAATCGTTGGGGGCTACGCAGCTGGTACCCATACGAGCAAATTGATGAAGAAATCTTGCCTCAACCAAAACCGAAGAAAAAACGTAAAGTTGAAGAAGACGGTTTTGACGACTACATTGAAGAAGATGAAGACTTCGACGATGCAGACGTAACTGAAGACGAAGATGATGATGTAGAAGATTTGGACAAGGTTCTTGAAGATGAAGACGGAGATGACGATGATCTTGATGATTTAGATGAAGATGAAGACGACTTCGCCGAAGAAGAACTTGAGTATGATGAAACTGAAGAAGAAGAGGAAGAACTGTAGTTCTTGACTTTTCATTATCGTCCATGTAGAATCATTTTTGGGCTCTTTAAAAAAGGACGATAATACTTTTAAAGTGTAAATATAAAAGAAAATTGCTCCCTACTTGTTACTTTTTGTGATGAGGGGAGCAATTTTCTTTTTTGTTTTTTGTTTAGAAAATAAAAAGAGTCTAACAATAAGATGGATACAGTGTTATCTACATACGTTGCGCTTTGCAACGGTGATTATATAACAGCAAAGTAGAAGGGAGCTTTTTCATGACTAAGTATATTTTTGTAACAGGCGGTGTAGTATCGTCTTTAGGAAAAGGTATTACAGCAGCATCTCTAGGAAGACTTTTAAAAAATCGTGGTTTAAACGTAACGATTCAAAAGTTTGATCCATACATTAACGTAGACCCAGGGACTATGAGCCCATACCAACATGGTGAGGTATTCGTAACAGATGATGGTGCAGAAACTGACTTAGACCTTGGTCACTATGAGCGTTTCATCGACATCAACTTAAACAAATACAGCAACGTAACAACAGGTAAAATTTACTCTTCAGTTCTTCAAAAAGAGCGTCGTGGTGAATACCTAGGAGGAACAGTTCAAGTTATTCCTCACATTACTAACGAAATTAAAGAGCGCGTATACCGTTCTGGTCGCGAAACAAACGCGGATGTTGTTATTACAGAAATTGGTGGAACTGTTGGTGACATCGAGTCTCTACCATTCTTAGAAGCAATCCGTCAAATTAAGAGCGACATCGGTCGTGACAATGTAATGTACATTCACTGTACGTTAATCCCGTACTTAAAAGCAGCGGGTGAAATGAAAACAAAACCAACGCAACATAGCGTTAAAGAGCTTCGCAGCTTAGGTATTCAACCAAATATTATCGTTGTTCGTACAGAAATGCCTGTTTCTCAAGATATGAAAGACAAGCTTGCATTATTCTGTGACATCGATACAAAAGCAGTTATCGAAGCACGCGATGCAGATACTTTATATGCAGTTCCATTATCTCTTCAAGAGCAAAATATGGACCAGATCGTTTGCGATCACTTAAAATTAGACAATCCGGCTGCAGATATGACAGAGTGGACTGCGCTAGTTGAAAAAGTACGTAACCTTTCTAAGAAAACAAAAATCGCTCTTGTTGGTAAATACGTAGAGCTTCAAGATGCATACATTTCTGTTGTAGAAGCACTTCGTCATGCAGGTTACTCTTTCGATACAGATGTAGAAGTGAAATGGGTAAATGCTGAGCACGTAACACCAGAGAACGTACAAGAATTAGTAGGAGACACAGATGGTATCCTTGTACCAGGTGGCTTCGGCGATCGTGGTGTAGAAGGTAAAATCGTTGCAATTCAATATGCTCGTGAAAACAAAGTTCCATTCTTAGGAATTTGCTTAGGTATGCAACTTGCATCAATCGAATTTGCACGTAACGTATTAGGATTAGAAGGAGCTAACTCTTCTGAAATTAATCCTGACACACCTTACGCAATCATCGACCTATTACCAGAACAAAAAGATGTAGAAGACTTAGGGGGTACACTTCGTCTTGGTCTATACCCATGTAAGCTTGCTGAAGAAACAAATGCATACAATGCTTACAATGAGCCGGTTGTATATGAGCGTCATCGTCATCGTTATGAGTTCAACAATCAATTCCGTCCGGATATGGAAAAAGAAGGATTTGTGTTCTCTGGTACAAGCCCAGATGGCCGTCTAGTTGAAATCATTGAATTAAAAGATCACCCTTGGTTCGTGGCAGCACAGTTCCACCCAGAACTAGTTTCTCGTCCAAACCGTCCACAACCATTGTTCCATGACTTCGTAAGAGCTTCTATTACGAATAAAGAGAGCAAGTAATAAAAAAAGCGCCTGAAATAGGGCGCTTTTTTTAATATTCATTTAACATTTCATCGATTGTAAATTTGATTCCGTGATACGCAAATAAAGCTACAATTAAGCTTGGGAATCCGTAGCGATTACCTTCATCGTCTGGAATAAGCCCTTTTAACAGCTTTGTATCAATATGTACATCTGTATATTGTTCTAGTGATTCAGTACCTTCTTGAATAGCAGAGATGCCGACAATAGAATGTCCATCTGCTTGCAGTTTTTTTGCTATTGCTACAACTTCTTCATCTGTTGAAAAACGGCTAATAAGAAGTACACGATCTGCAGAAGTTACTTCTACTTCTTTACCATTTTCAACTAATCGTTTTGCTTGTTTCATCGGTTCAGCACCAAATAGTGCTTCAGCAACAACACCCTCCATTTCATTTGTACCATGTAAATAAATGAAACCTTCACCAACTAATGCTTGAGCAAGTAGGCGGGCGCTATCTTCTATATTCATTTCCTCTTTTTGAGAAACCCTGGAAAAATAACCACTTAATTGAGTTGAAAAAATCTTTAACATAATATAACTCCTTTCGTACGTGTTTGCCGGCTTTCATTATAGTTTATTTTAGTGGAAAGGTGAAATCATAGGGTAGCATAACAAAATAGGAAACGGTAAAATAAGAAAGAAATAGGAAGGAATTTGGTAAAGAATAGCGAAAATTAATCGTTAAGATATAAGAAGCTTTAAATCTTGTACTTACACAGAAAGGTTGGGAGTTATGGAAGGGAAAATTTTAATTGTTGATGATCAATATGGAATTCGTGTGTTATTACATGAAGTGTTCCAAAAAGAAGGTTATCAGACATTCCAAGCAGCGAATGGATTTCAAGCTTTAGATATCGTGAAAAAAGATAATCCAGATTTAGTTGTGTTAGATATGAAAATTCCAGGTATGGATGGTATAGAGATTTTAAAGCATGTAAAAGAAATTGATGAGAGTATTAAAGTAATTTTAATGACTGCTTATGGGGAGCTTGATATGATCCAAGAAGCAAAAGATTTAGGAGCTTTAATGCACTTTGCTAAACCATTTGACATTGATGAAATTCGTCAAGCTGTGAGAAATGAGCTCGCTGTAGAGGCGTAAAAATGAATTTTTTATAAAAAATATGGAAAAAAGCGTTTACATGGACTAATGTGCAGGTGAATACGGTTGAGTTTTTGAGTACAAGTTGTTATCCTATTGAGTGTAGAAAAAAGTCCGGTATGTAGATATACATATTTTACCTTATTCTGGTCATACTACCAGCGATAAGAACTTATCGGATACAAAAAACGTTTTTTAGGAGGATTCACCATGCCTTTAGTTTCTATGAAAGAAATGCTAAACAAAGCACTAGAAGGAAAATACGCAGTTGGTCAATTCAACATGAACAACTTAGAGTGGACTCAAGCTATCTTAGCTGCTGCGGAAGAAGAAAAATCTCCTGTAATCCTAGGTGTATCTGAGGGTGCAGCTCGTCATATGACTGGTTTCAAAACAGTTGTAGCTATGGTTAAAGCTTTAATCGAAGAAATGAACATCACTGTTCCTGTAGCGATTCACCTTGACCATGGTTCAAGCTTCGAAAAATGTAAAGAAGCAATCGATGCAGGTTTCACATCTGTAATGATCGACGCTTCTCACCACCCATTCGAAGAAAACGTAGAAACTACTAAAAAAGTAGTAGAATACGCACACGCTCGTAACGTATCTGTTGAAGCTGAGCTTGGAACAGTTGGCGGACAAGAAGACGACGTAATCGCTGAAGGCGTAATTTACGCTGACCCAGCAGAGTGTAAGCAACTTGTTGAAGCAACAGGTATTGATTGCCTAGCTCCAGCTTTAGGTTCTGTACACGGTCCTTACAAAGGTGAGCCTAACTTAGGATTCGCTGAAATGGAACAAGTTCGTGACTTCACTGGCGTACCTTTAGTATTACACGGTGGTACTGGTATCCCAACTGCTGATATCGAAAAAGCTATCTCTTTAGGTACTTCAAAAATCAACGTAAACACTGAGAACCAAATTGAGTTTACAAAAGCTGTTCGTGAAGTATTAAACAAAGACCAAGAAGTTTACGATCCTCGTAAATTTATCGGACCTGGCCGCGACGCTATCAAAGCAACTGTTATTGGTAAAATGCGCGAATTCGGTTCTAACGGTAAAGCGTAAGAATAAAATTCCGTTTTGGAAACCGTCTACTCTTTTAGACGGTTTCCTTTCGTTGTATAATGAAAGCGTGAACAAGTCTAAAGATTTTATCATTTTTTTGAAATAGAAAATAATGTGCATAGTCCTATTAATAAATGTGATAACGTATCTAAGTTGATAAAGTAAATTCGATGAATAGTTAATCTTTATCTTTTTGTATTACAGGAGAAATGAAGATAATGGTTTCCTATTTATTGAGTGTTAGGGTGGAAAGAGTGATTGAGATTCTTAAGGGGAGCTTTCTATAAAAATATAGAAAGTAAATACATTCACAAGAAGGGAGCTCAATATGGAAAAATTGCTAATTGAAGGCGGAAGAGCTTTAAATGGAACAATTCGCGTGAGTGGTGCAAAGAACAGCGCCGTTGCACTAATTCCAGCGACAATTTTAGCTGATACTCCAGTAACTATTGGTGGTGTCCCTAATATTTCGGACGTGAAAATGTTAGGAGACTTACTAGAGGAAATTGGAGGAAGGGTAACTTATGGACAGGAGGAAGAAATGGTAGTTGATCCTTCTAACATGGTTGCAATGCCTTTACCAAATGGAAAAGTGAAAAAATTGCGTGCTTCTTATTATTTAATGGGTGCGATGCTTGGCCGTTTTAAAAAAGCTGTTATTGGGCTTCCAGGTGGATGTCATTTAGGACCGAGGCCGATTGATCAACATATTAAAGGGTTTGAAGCGTTAGGTGCACATGTTACGAATGAGCAAGGTGCTATCTATTTAAGAGCAGATGAATTACGCGGGGCTCGTATATATTTAGATGTTGTTAGTGTAGGAGCTACGATTAATATTATGCTAGCAGCTGTGCGAGCGAAAGGTAGAACTGTTATTGAAAACGCAGCGAAAGAACCAGAGATTATTGATGTAGCTACATTGTTAACTAGCATGGGAGCACGTATTAAAGGTGCTGGTACAGATGTAATCCGAATTGATGGTGTGGATTCTCTGCATGGTTGTCATCATACAATTATTCCAGATCGTATTGAGGCGGGTACGTATATGATTTTAGGTGCTGCGTCAGGAGGAGAAGTGACAGTTGATAATGTTATTCCTCAGCATTTAGAGTCAGTTACGGCGAAGCTCAGAGAAGCTGGTGTCCAAGTTGGAACGAATGATGACCAAATTACAGTGAATGGTAATAGAAGATTAAAAGTAGTTGATATAAAAACACTTGTATATCCAGGATTCCCAACAGACTTACAACAGCCGTTTACAACACTTTTAACAAAGGCGCATGGAACGGGTGTTGTAACGGATACAATTTATGGTGCGCGTTTTAAACATATTGATGAATTACGTCGTATGAATGCACAAATTAAAGTAGAAGGTCGTTCAGCAATTGTAACTGGTCCTGTTTTATTGCAAGGTGCAAAAGTGAAAGCAAGTGATTTGCGAGCTGGAGCAGCCCTTGTTATTGCAGGATTAATGGCGGACGGAATTACAGAAGTAACCGGACTTGAGCATATCGATCGAGGTTATGAAAATATAGTAGACAAGCTTAAAGGGCTTGGCGCGAACATTTGGCGCGAACAAATGACAAAGCAAGAAATTGAAGAGATGAAGAACGCATAAGTGATACTTCCGCGAGGGGGAAGCGAAGCATCACTACTTGCGGAAGTACACTTTATAGAAAAACAAGGTTCACAAAATACGGCAGAAATATAAAGGCTTAAAGGAGAGGGATTATCGTGGAAAGAAGTTTATCTATGGAGTTAGTACGTGTAACAGAGGCTGCAGCTTTATCATCAGCGCGTTGGATGGGACGCGGGAAAAAGGATGAGGCAGACGGTGCAGCAACATCAGCTATGCGTGATGTATTTGATACAATTCCGATGAAAGGGACAGTTGTAATTGGTGAAGGTGAAATGGATGAAGCACCAATGCTATATATCGGAGAAAAATTAGGTACAGGATATGGTCCACGTGTAGACGTTGCAGTTGATCCTTTAGAAGGAACAAACATCGTGGCAGCTGGTGGATGGAATGCTCTTGCTGTTATTGCAATTGCAGATCACGGCAATTTGTTACATGCTCCTGACATGTACATGGATAAAATCGCGGTTGGCCCAGAAGCAGTTGGGGCGGTCGATATTGATGCGCCTATCATCGATAACTTACGTGCAGTTGCGAAAGCGAAAAATAAAGATATTGAAGATGTTGTAGCGACAGTTTTAAACCGTCCACGTCATCAAGCAATTATCGAAGAAATTCGTAAAGCTGGTGCGCGTATTAAATTGATTAATGATGGAGACGTAGCTGGCGCAATTAACACTGCATTTGATCGTACAGGTGTAGATATTTTATTCGGCTCTGGTGGTGCGCCTGAGGGTGTATTAGCAGCGGTTGCATTAAAATGTTTAGGCGGCGAGATTCACGGGAAACTATTACCGCAAAACGAAGCTGAATTGGCGCGTTGCAAAAAGATGGGCATAGAAGACATCAACCGCATCCTTCGCATGGAGGACTTAGTAAAAGGTGACGATGCAATCTTCGCAGCAACAGGTGTAACAGATGGAGAACTATTACGCGGCGTTCAATTTAAAGGTAGCGTAGGAACAACACAATCTCTTGTTATGCGTGCGAAATCAGGCACAGTACGCTTCGTAGACGGACGTCACAGCTTGAATAAAAAACCGAACTTGGTTATTAAGTAAAAAGCGGAGCTGGATTGAGTAAAAAGCGTAAGCAGCTCGTTCGGAATGGGAAAATCGAAGCTCTCGACTATCCTAGCTGCTGAAACTAGATTAAATAAAAAGCGAAGACAAATTTTCTTGTCTTCGCTTCTTGTATTTGTGTTCCAACGTATTGATTAAAACTAGATAAAAGGGTTACAATAGTGAATATTACCCTACTTGAACTTATTGCCTTTCATTATTAATTATTTGCCTTCCGTATTTTTCCCTTTACCCATGTGAAAAGAGAATAATGTTAAAGTGTGGTGTCTGAATGAATTTGTCAATTGCAGCATTAGAAAACATGAAATTAAAAGAGTTATACGAGCTTGCGAAGGAATTTAAGATTTCGTATTATAGCAAATTAACGAAAAAAGAGTTAATCTTCGCCATTTTAAAAGCTCGAGCAGAAAAAGAAGGCTTCTTCTTCATGGAAGGCGTATTAGAAATTATTCAATCAGAAGGATTTGGATTCCTACGTCCTATCAACTACTCTCCAAGCTCAGAAGATATTTATATCTCAGCTTCGCAAATTCGTCGTTTCGATTTACGTAATGGAGACAAGGTTTCTGGTAAAGTACGACCTCCGAAAGAAAATGAACGCTATTTTGGATTATTACAAGTTGAAGCTGTAAACGGAGATGATCCAGAGTCAGCAAAAGAGCGTGTGCATTTCCCTGCATTAACACCATTATACCCAGATCGCCAAATGAAATTGGAAACGGAACCGAAAAAGTTACCGACACGCATCATGGATTTAATCGCACCAGTTGGATTTGGACAACGTGGTTTAATTGTCGCGCCTCCAAAGGCTGGTAAAACGAGTCTATTAAAAGAAATCGCACACAGTGTTACAACAAATCATCCGGAAGCTGAATTAATTGTACTTTTAATTGATGAGCGTCCAGAGGAAGTAACAGACATTGAACGTTCTGTTAAAGGAGATGTTGTAAGCTCTACTTTTGATGAAGTACCAGAAAATCATATTAAAGTAGCGGAACTTGTGTTAGAACGTGCAATGCGTCTTGTAGAGCACAAGAAAGATGTTATCATTTTAATGGATAGTATTACCCGTTTAGCGCGAGCTTACAACCTTGTTATTCCACCAAGTGGTAGAACATTATCGGGTGGTATCGACCCAGCTGCCTTCCATAGACCGAAGCGTTTCTTTGGAGCTGCTCGTAATATTGAAGAAGGCGGTAGCTTAACGATTTTAGCAACAGCGCTTGTGGATACAGGATCTCGTATGGACGATGTAATTTACGAAGAATTTAAAGGAACTGGAAATATGGAACTTCACTTAGATCGTTCATTAGCTGAGCGTCGTATCTTCCCGGCAATTGATATTCGTCGTTCTGGTACACGTAAAGAAGATCTATTAATTCCGAAAGAACATTTAGACAAGCTATGGGGTATTCGTAAAACAATGCGCGATACACCAGACTTTGTTGAAGGTTTCTTACGTAAACTTCGTCAAACAAAGACAAATGAAGAATTTTTACAAAACATTGTTGCAGATTCGAAAAGATATGTAACAACGAAGTAAAGGGAAAAGATTGGGACTCGCTTATTTTATGGTAAGCGAGTTTTTTATATTTTTTAGGTGATGTTAAAGAGAAATGAGTAGAAGGGCATTAGTTGGTTCTAGTCGGATGAGTTGGCTCTGATTTAAGTTGATGGCGGCTAAAATCTCCGGTCATTTCACTCTCTCGCTCGAAGCAAAGAGCGCTTCAAGGTCGAGAGCTCCAATGCCCTGCGATTTTGAACGAGCCACTTGCGCTTTTAAAATTAAAAAGACAAAAACAGGTAGTTGCAAAATGAAGTTAGCCTTGTTATAATTTCATCATATGTGTTTCATCAATATAGTTGTGTATGCAGCTGAAGATGAAAAACTCTGTTTCGAAAATGATTCAGGGCGGAAGGAGATGAAAAGAATGAAAGCAGGAATTCACCCAGATTACAAGAAAGTTGTATTCATGGACACAAACACAGGCTTCAAATTCTTAAGCGGATCTACTAAAGGATCTAACGAAACTGTTGAGTGGGAAGATGGTAACACTTATCCATTACTAAAAGTTGAGATCAGTTCTGATTCTCACCCATTCTACACTGGACGTCAGAAGTTTGCTACTGCAGACGGACGCGTTGACCGCTTCAATAAGAAATACGGTCTTAAGTAATAAAAACATAAAACAGGCAAGTGTATCTATTCGCTTGTCTGTTTTTTTTGCGAAAATATTATACCTTTACCCTACTTTTAACGAAAAAGTAGATGAAAGGAGAGCTTCATGTACTTAATAAATCAGAACGGTTGGATTGAAGTGATTTGCGGTAGTATGTTTTCTGGTAAATCAGAAGAGCTTATCCGCCGTGTGCGTCGTACGCAATTTGCGAAACAACATGCAATTGTATTTAAACCATGTATTGATAATCGCTATAGTGAAGAAGACGTTGTATCACATAACGGACTAAAGGTTAAAGCAGTTCCTGTTTCAGCTTCAAAAGATATATTTGAACATATCACTGAAGAAATGGATGTAATTGCAATCGATGAGGTGCAATTCTTTGATGGGGACATTGTGGAAGTGGTGCAAGTATTGGCAAATCGTGGCTATCGTGTCATTGTAGCTGGTTTAGACCAAGATTTCCGTGGTCTACCATTTGGACAAGTTCCTCAGCTGATGGCGATTGCTGAACATGTAACAAAACTACAAGCAGTATGTTCTGCATGTGGATCTCCAGCGAGTCGTACACAACGATTAATTGATGGAGAACCAGCAGCATTTGATGATCCGATTATTTTAGTTGGGGCTTCAGAATCGTATGAACCACGCTGTCGTCATTGTCATGCAGTGCCTACAAACAAAGATAAGTAAAACTCGCTGCGCAAGGCGGGTTTTTTTCAGAATAGAGAGTTTGAGCGGTGTAAGCCGCTTGTGCTTTTAAATATAATTTGCGTTTTTTTGAGTAAGTACCATATACTATTTGTATTAGATACTAGGATGTAGAGGTGAATGATGTGTTAGATCGTTTGCAAGCTGTAGAAAATCGTTATGAGAAGTTAAATGAATTGTTAAGTGACCCAGAGGTTATTAGCGATACAAATAAACTTCGTGAATATTCAAAGGAACAGTCTGATATACAGGAAACGGTAGAGGTGTATCGTGAGTATAAGGATGTTCGTGAGCAATTAAAAGATGCGAAAGCGATGTTAGAAGATAAGTTAGACGCAGAAATGCGTGAAATGGTAAAAGAAGAGGTTTCTGAGTTAGAATCACAAGAAAAAACATTATCAGAGCGTCTGAAAATTTTACTTGTACCAAAAGACCCTAACGATGATAAGAACGTTATCGTTGAGGTTCGTGGAGCTGCTGGTGGCGACGAGGCCGCTTTATTTGCTGGTGACTTATACCGTATGTATAGCCGTTATGCTGAGGTACAAGGTTGGAAAACGGAGATTATTGAGGCTAGCTATACAGAGTTAGGTGGATATAAAGAGATTATCTTTATGATTAACGGTAAAGGTGCTTTCGCGAAGCTGAAATTCGAGAACGGCGCTCACCGTGTACAACGTGTTCCTGAAACGGAATCTGGTGGACGTATCCATACATCTACAGCAACTGTTGCTGTATTACCAGAGGCAGAAGAAGTAGAAATTGATATTCATGAGAAAGATGTTCGTGTTGATACATTCGCTTCTAGTGGACCTGGTGGACAGAGCGTTAATACAACGATGTCAGCGGTACGTTTAACGCATTTACCGACTGGTGTAGTTGTATCATGTCAGGATGAGAAATCACAAATTAAGAATAAAGAAAAAGCGATGAAAGTATTACGCGCACGTGTTTATGATAAGTTTAGACAAGAAGCACAAGCTGAATATGATCAAAACCGTAAACAAGCTGTTGGTACGGGCGATCGTTCAGAGCGTATTCGTACGTATAACTTCCCGCAAAACCGTGTTACAGACCATCGAATCGGTTTAACGATTCAAAAGCTAGATCAAATCTTACAAGGTAAGTTAGATGATTTCATCAATGCCTTAGTGATGGAAGATCAGGCTCAAAGGATGGAGGCAGCTGAGTAATGCGTGTCTATGAAGCCCTGAAATGGGCTTCTTCTTTTTTACAGGAGAATGGACGAGATGAAAATGCGGGAGAAATTGTCCTTTGTCATGTATTAAAGACGAATAGAACAGGATTATTGATGAATATGCGTGAAGAAATAACTGCGGAACAAGAAACAAGTTTTACAGAGTTTATCCACAAGCATGTAGAAGGTATTCCTATTCAATATATGATTGGTCATGAAATGTTTTATGGAAGATCGTTCTTTGTGAATGAAGAAGTATTAATACCAAGACCGGAAACGGAAGAGCTTATAGTGGGAGTGTTAGAAAGAATCGAGCGCCATTTTGGTGATGAGAAACTACATGTAGCAGATATCGGTACAGGTAGTGGAGCGATTTCGATTACGCTTGCTTTAGAAAATAAAAATCTTCATGTGTATACGGTAGATATTGCGCAGGAGTCGATTGAAGTTGCAAAAGAAAATGCAAAAACTTTGGGCGCAGAAGTAACGTTCTATCACGGTGATTTATTATCGCCATTTTATGAAATGGGTCAAAAGTTAGATGTTGTTGTTTCAAATCCTCCATATATACCAGAAGAGGATTGGCGTGGTCTTTCTCCTGTGGTGAAAGAGCATGAGCCAAAGAGAGCACTTGTTGGTGGTGAAGACGGATTAGATTTCTATCGCCGTTTTATGGAAGAGTTGCCGAATGTGTTACAGAAGAAAGCAATTGTAGCATTTGAAATTGGAGTAGGGCAAGGTGAGGACGTGAAAGAGCTGTTACAACAAGCTTTTCCATATGCTCATGTTGAGGTTGTTTTTGATATTAACGGAAAAGATCGTATGGTATTTGCAGAGATGGAGTAAGGTTCACGCCTTACTCTATTTTTTATGGAGAAAATTATATAGATTTTAAATTTAATAGTTTAGAAACATGAAAGTCTGTCCACACTGTTTGTAGAAGGGACGGTGGAGGAAATGAAAAAACAAGTTATTGCTTATCTTCTTCTATTATTAATTGGTGCACAGTTACTTGTGCAGTTTGGATATATGAAAGCTGATGCGAAAGGGTCTTCAGTTATTCCGAAAGAGGCCGTTCGATTACGAATTTTAGCAAATAGCGATTCAGATAAAGATCAGGCGTTAAAGCGTAAAGTACGTGATGAAGTAAAAGCACAGATTGATGGATGGGTAGCGGATTTAACTTCATTTGAAGAGGCGCGTAAAGTTATTCAAAGTCATATTCCAGAAATCGAAAAAACAGTGGCAAATACGTTAAAGAAAGAAGGAAGTAAAGATTCATTTCAAGTGAAATTCAGTAAAAATGTAAAGTTTCCTACAAAGGTATATGGGAATTTTATTTATCCGGCAGGGGAATATGAAGCAGTTTTAATTACAATTGGGGAAGGTGAAGGGGCAAACTGGTGGTGTGTACTATTTCCACCGATGTGTTTCTTAGATTTTTCAAGTGGTACAGCTGTAAGGAAAGAAGAACATGTTGTGAAGGCTGAATCTCCTGAAGAGGAGGAAGTAAAACAAATAGATGATGAAGAAGTAAATGCAGAAGAGAAAAAAGAGGATGAGGTGAAAGAAAAGAAAGCTGTAAAGCAGGAAGTCGCAAAAAAAGTAACAGCTTCTGAAAAGAAAGTAGTAAAAAATGAAACAAAAGTAGAAGAACAACCTGTAAGTAAAGAGGAAACAAAAACTGTGGAAAAAGTGGAGAAACCTGTGGAACAAAAACAAGAAAAACAAAATGAGTACGTAAAAGTAGAGGAGGAAGAAGAAAAGCCAGAAGTTAAGTTATTTATTGTAGAAGCTTTTACATCTTTATTCTCTAAATAGTACTATTCGTAAATCCCTTCTCATATATAAAAAAGAGGAGGGATTTATTATGAAGAAGGTATATTTTGCGACGAAAGCAGATGTGGAAAGATTGCATTCTTTTTTCGGACAAGCTAATAAAAAAGATGATAAAATAAATGAGTTGTACGCGCAATTTATGATTTTGGAAGAGGCGGAAGAAATACGGGCTGTCATCGGATATGAACAAAGTGAAGAAAACGCACTTATTCGTTCTTGTTTATTCACACCTAATGTGGATAAACAGACTTTCTTATATTTTTTCGAAATGTTTTTGCAGTATATGAAAGAAAAAAATATTCGACAATTGTACTTATTAACAAATCATCCACAATCTATAACAATCTTTCAGTTTTTTGACTTTGTTACTATAGAGAAAGAAAACGTACCAGAGGGAATTCGACAGTTAGAACACTTTTGTAAAAATATAAAAGAGCCAAATGCAATAATACTAAATTGTCAGCTATTCACAAAGTTATCCACGGATTAATTAGGTTTATCCACATTTTGTGGATAAACCTTGTTTGTCTTTTGGATAAATCTCATAGTAAACTAAAAATAGACAAGTATTTCAGGGTAGAAAAGGACGTGGGAAAAAATGCATACAAATATGTGGGTTGTGGATAATGTTGTGGAAAGAAAAAAATATTATCCACAGTTACAAGAAGCAGCGAAATTATTAAGGGAAAACGAGGCGATTGCCTTCCCTACCGAAACAGTTTATGGACTAGGTGCAAACGCAATGAATGATGAAGCGATCGCGAAAATCTTTGAGGCGAAAGGAAGACCAAGTGATAATCCACTGATTGTCCACATCGGTACAAAATCGCAGTTAGATGGGATTGTGAAGGAAATTCCGCCAGTTGCAGAGAAGTTGATGGAGCACTTTTGGCCAGGACCGTTAACAATTATTTTACCTAGAAAAGAAGGAATTTCAGAGAAGGTGACGGCAGGACTTAATACGGTTGGAGTAAGAATGCCTGATCATCCAGTAGCGCTTGCTCTTATTGAAGAAGCAAATGTACCTGTTGCAGCACCGAGTGCGAATCGTTCTGGGCGTCCAAGTCCGACGTTAGCGTCTCACGTATATGAAGATTTAAATGAGAAAATCGCAGGTATTGTAGATGGTGGTGCAACAGGAGTGGGTGTTGAATCGACTGTAATTGATTGTACGAGCGCTGTTCCAACGATATTACGCCCAGGTGGGATTACGAAAGAACAATTAGAATCGGTAATCGGCACGGTTTCTTTAGATCCGGCTTTAAAGGATGAAAAGGAAAAACCAAAATCACCCGGAATGAAATATACACATTATGCACCGAAAGCGCCGCTAAGTATTGTTGAAGGTTCACGTGAATTTATTCAACGTCTTGTGGATGAGAAGAAGGAAGAAGGATTTAAAGTAGGTGTATTAACGACAGAAGAGTATCAGCACGTATATAGCGCGGATGTTGTATTGTCTTGTGGTGTTCGAAGCGATTTAGCTAGCGTTGCGACTAAATTATATGATGTACTTAGAACTTTTGATGCAAGTGAAGTGGATGTTATTTTTAGTGAATCATTCCCGAATGAAGGAATAGGGAATGCCATTATGAATCGATTAACAAAAGCGGCAGGACATCAAATTATTACTGAATGATAAGGTACGATTAGCAAACAGAATATTTCTCCTTGGATAAGCATATTTTGAAGTAGCACGTCCGAGGAGGGACATGAATGACGTTTGAACAGCTAATACCTTTAATAATTATGGCATTCGCCTTAGGGATGGATGCGTTCTCGGTAAGTCTTGGTATGGGAATGATGACCTTAAAGGTAAGACAAATCCTGTATATTGGTGTGACGATAGGGATATTTCATATTATCATGCCATTTATAGGGATGATATTAGGTCGTTTTTTATCAGAACAGTATGGAGACATTGCACATTTTGCAGGTGCTATTTTATTAATCGGATTAGGATTTTATATTGTATATTCATCTATCTTGGAGAATGAAGAGACTAGAACGGCCCCTATTGGAATTAGTTTATTCGTATTTGCATTTGGCGTTAGTATAGACAGTTTTTCAGTAGGTCTTAGTCTTGGTATTTATGGAGCGCAGACAATTATTACGATATTACTTTTTGGATTTGTTAGTATGTTATTAGCGTGGATTGGTTTATTCATTGGGAGACATGCGAAAGATATGCTTGGTACATATGGCGAGATAGTAGGTGGTATCATTTTGGTTGGATTTGGATTATATCTCCTTTTTCCTATATAATTTTAAGGAGGAGGGCGTTATGAACAAGTTATTGGAATGGTATATTCGATTTGTAACTTTCTTTCCGAGGTGGTTACGACTGCTTGTTATTTGGGGTATTATTTTGCAAATTTCAATTTTAGGTTGGATTAAGTTGGTTCGCGAATAGTAGGATAGCTCCTTTCTGTGCATAGTTTTATTTATACTATACTGATTACGCTAAAAAATTACACATATAGAAAGGATGAGATGAATGACGAGATTGAAGCAAGTTTTTGGTATTATTATTAGTTTTTTTGTGTTTTGGTTTAGTATGCTCGGCGTACAAATGTTTGCTGAGTTTTTGGATATTGAGTCATTGAAGTTTGTTGCGGGAAAAACGGAGGCAGCGCGTGCTTTTTATTCTCCATACCCGTTTTTGATTGTTTTTCTAATTACATTGCTTTCCCTTTACTTCTTCGTAATTAAGCTTGGGAAACCGAAAAAAGAGAAAGTACCTACTTTAGAGGAAAAGAAGGAAGAATTACAATAATAAAATCCCCTGCTATTTAGCAGGGGATTTTATGTTTGATGGAAGTAATTGATTTCATCCTGTATTTAGATATATCCAGCTCCAGCGGCTAGAATGGTCGGTGGCTTCGCGTCTTCCTACGAGGCAAAAAGCGCCTCTACGTCAGAAGCTCCATCCGTCTCCCATTCTGAACAAGCCGCATCCGCTTTTAAACAGGCCTTACCAACTCAAATTGTTCTCCTAGTTTTGCGTAGTTGTGTCCTGCTAGGCGGCTTACTGGTTTGAGTCCTTCTGCGTGAATACGACCTTTTTCGTATAGGTGTTCTGCGACGTGGAAACGAACGACACGTCCAATTAGTAAATCACATGCTGGTGAGTCTTCTGTTCCACCAAGAGGAATTGCGCGTTCTAGTACGCATTCCATTCGAATATTTGCTTCTTTTACACCTGGAACGGAGATGACATCACTTTCAATTGGTGTTAGTTTTGCCAGTTCAATTTCACTTTCATTTGGCGGGAGGTTAGCTGCTGTTTCGTTAATTGCTTCTACGTAAGATTCATCAGAAATATGTACGACAAACTCACCTTTTTCAATTGCATTTCGAGAAGTGTCCTTTCTTTCTCCTGCTTTCCGTTGCACAGAAACTGAAATAAGTGGTGGATTTGCAGCAACGATGTTGAAGTAACTGTATGGTGCGCCGTTTAATACGCCGTCTTTTGTTACAGAAGTAACGAATGCGACAGGGCGTGGAATGATACTTCCTGTTAATAATTTGTAATTCTCTTTTTCCGTTTGTTCATTTGGATTAATGGATAACATGATTGAAATCCCCTTTCTAAATATGACGACTTATTGTTTGTTTACAAGATGTTAGTGGAAAACTCCTGCTGAAAATAATATTTTTATTACATAAAAAGAACTTACTTCAATTGTAATGAAGTAAGTTCCGTGTAAAAAATCTCGAAACTGAGATAAAGTGAAACTTTAATCAGTGGGGGTTTTCTTCATCCCCTACTGATTATTAGTTGAACCAATCGGACTTTTATGGGCAGTTAATCCCCCGCCTAAATTCTTTGCTTTCGCTGAATTTTGAGTTGGGGGTCTTACTGCCCATTAAAGCGGGATAAATATTACAGTAAAACGTATGCGCCAGGTCCGATTAAAGCTACACCAATCGCAACAGCGATTAAAATTAAATTGTATTCATATCCGTTTTGTGTCACCCAGTAACCATTTTTTCCGTGAACAGTGAAGATTGCCATTAACATTGTTCCAACGATAAACAATGAACCAACTGCAATGAAAATACCTGATGCAAATAAGAAACCACCTAGTAATTCAGTTGCACCAGCCATAAATGCCATAAATACACCAGGGCGTAAACCGATTGATTCCATCCAGCCACCTGTTCCTTTTAAACCGTAACCGCCGAACCAACCAAATAATTTTTGAGCACCATGACCCATGAATGTAATACCTATAATAAGACGAATAATAAGAAGACCGAAATCCATCATTTTTAAAAAACCTCCTAAAAGTTATTAACTTACCTTATGTAAGTAATAATAAAATAGTTACTTACTTTAGTCAAGTTGTTTTCGAAAAAAGTTTGAAATAAAATGAAACTTTAATCAGTAGGGGGGTTCATCCCCCGCTGATTATCAGCCCTCACCAATCGGACGTTTACGGGCAGTTGATTGCCTACCTGAATTTTTGCTCCAGCTGCGCTTTGATTTGGAGATCTTACTGCCCGTTAACGCGGGGTTAATTTTACAAATTAGTGACAAAAAATAAAATGTAGTAAAGACCTCTAGACAAGTTGAATAAAAAAAGAGAAAATATAAGTAGAAGTTAACTTCTTATTGTTATTCAGACAATCAGAATTGACTGGAATTTTGTGAGACGCTACAATAAGAGTCTAGTAGTAATAACGTAATTTATTTCGAAAGCGTTTTTACAGTATAATATTCGAAGTATGAGGTCTTACGTTTATTCAGATCTTTAATAGAGATTGCCCTATAAACTTTTAGGTAAATTATAAGGAGGACTATCCTATGTTTAAAAAATTATTCGGTCTTGGTTCAAAAACAAATGAAGAAACAATCGTAGCTCCATTAACTGGAGCAGTAAAAAATATTGAAGAAGTACCAGATCCAGTATTCGCTGGTCGTATGATGGGTGACGGTGTTGCAATCGATCCTACTGAAGGTGTAGTTGTATCTCCAGTTGATGGCGAAATCGTACAATTATTCCACACGAAACATGCGATTGGAATTAAAGCGAAAAACGGTACAGAAATCTTAATCCACGTTGGATTAGAAACTGTAAAAATGGAAGGTGAAGGTTTCGAAGCTCACGTTTCTGAAGGACAAGCTGTAAAAGCTGGAGATAAATTAATCTCATTCGACTTAGAATTAATTCGTGAAAAAGCGAAAAGCACAATTACTCCAATCGTTATTACAAACACAGATGCAGCTGAGTCTATTAAGACAACTGTAGGTGTAACTGCTACAAAAGGTTCAACAGAGGTAATGAAAGTTACAATGAAATAATAATTATTAAATGAAAGGAATCCGTTTCTTATGAAATGGATTCCTTATTTTGTTTTGTAGTCTGTTCCTTATGTATGGTAAAATACTTTGGGCACTTGGAAATAGGGTTTCACATATATGTGAATAAGGCGCATTTTTCTTAGAAAAAATATAAGAGAAATGCGCCTTTCGTATATTCACATTTCTTTTGTTCTATTTTAATTTACGCTATGATAAAAGGTAGGAAATAGAGAAAAGGGGTGGGTTTAAATGAAACGAGTATTATTTGTTTGCACTGGAAATACATGCCGTAGTCCGATGGCTGAGGCGTTACTGCGCCATCATGGAGAAGGTAAGTTTGAAGTGCAATCTGCTGGTGTTTTCGCCTATCCTGGAAGTGATGCGTCGGTACATGCAAAAGAAGCATTAGCTGAAAAGGGAATTGCAATCGATCATGCTTCGCAGCAGGTAAACGAAGCCTTAATTGATTGGGCAGATATTGTAGTAACAATGACGGAAAACCATAAGCAAATTATCCTTGGGCATTATCCGAGTGTTGAAGGGAAAGTAGATACATTATATGGAGTAACTGAGGGGATGAGTAAGGATATTTCAGATCCATTCGGCGGATCTCTCTCTATTTATAAAGAAACGTTAGAAGAGATGGAAAAACTTGTACAAACTTTACTGAAAAAACATTCAGAAGGTTGAGGTTTCGTGTATAATACGATATTGGAGATCACTTCGTCCCATTAAAGGATCAAGTGAGAAATGAAGATAATGGATTGAAACCTTGGAGGGGTAAAAATGAAAGTAGTAGTAGCATCTGATCACGGCGGTATGAATATCCGTAAAGAACTTGTAAGTTTATTAGAAGAGTTAAATATTGAATATATTGATTTAGGTTGTGAATGTGAAGCTGGTTCTGTTGATTACCCTGATTTTGCGTTTCCAGCAGCAGAAATGGTAGCGAATGGCGAAGTAGACCGTGGTATTTTAGTTTGTGGGACAGGCATCGGTATGTCAATTGCTGCAAACAAAGTAAATGGTATTCGTTGTGCATTAGTTCATGATACTTTCAGCGCGAGAGCAACGAGAGAGCATAACGATACAAACATGTTAGCAATGGGCGAGCGTGTAATTGGTGCTGGTCTAGCACGTGACATCGCAAAAATTTGGTTAACAACTGAATTTGAAGGTGGCCGTCACGAAAACCGCGTAGGAAAAATTAAAACTTACGAAGCAAAGTAATAGATTCTAACTAGAGGCAGTGGGAAATATAATTTGGTGATCCAACCTGTGAAAGGAAGAGGCGTAATGACAGAAATCGTAAAGGTAAGAGAACAGCTACAAAGTTCGCTTTCTGACTTCCAAGAACAAGCTTTATTACAAAGTGGTCAAATTTTTGTAGTGGGGTGTAGTACGAGCGAAGTGCTAGGAGAAAGAATTGGAACATCAGGAACGATGGAAGTAGCAGAGGCGATTTTTTCTGAGTTAAAACAATTTCAAGAGCAAACAGGTATTGAGTTGGCGTTTCAATGTTGTGAGCATTTAAACCGTGCTTTAGTAGTTGAAAGAGAGTTGGCAATGAAATATCAATTTGAAATTGTAACAGTTACGCCTGTTAGATCAGCAGGTGGTGCATTAGCAACATATGCTTATCACAATTTGAAAGATCCGGTAGTAATTGAGTTTATTAAAGCAGATGCGGGGATGGATATTGGTGATACATTTATCGGTATGCATTTAAAGCACGTAGCTGTTCCAGTTCGTACTAGTGTGAAGGAAATTGGAAGTGCACATGTAACGATGGCAACAACACGTGGAAAACTAATTGGTGGAGCACGTGCTGTTTATGCGGCGAAGGAAGAGACTAACGCGTGCCGTTAAAATTGCGAATAAGGTATGTTGTCTGACTTTATCATAGAAGAAAGAAAAGACCGATTTTCGGTCTTTTTTTTCTTTTATGATATAGAAAGTCATGTTAGAATGTAGTTGAAAACATGAATGTTCGAAAGAATTACAACTTGAATTTTCGTTTTTTCTGAATAAATAAGAAAAAACTGTTGGGAATTGATGTAATTCGTTCAGAAAAGGGGGATTTTGGTGGATCATTTAAAACGTCAAGATGAAAAGGTATTTGCTGCAATTGAGGCAGAACTAGGAAGACAGCGTTCGAAGATTGAGCTAATTGCTTCGGAAAACTTCGTAAGTGAAGCAGTAATGGAGGCGCAAGGTTCTGTTTTAACAAATAAGTATGCTGAAGGATATCCTGGGAAACGTTACTATGGTGGTTGTGAACACGTAGACGTAGTAGAAGATATCGCACGTGACCGCGTAAAAGAAATTTTTGGCGCAGAGCACGTAAATGTTCAACCGCATTCTGGTGCACAAGCGAACATGGCAGTATACTTCACAATTTTAGAGCAAGGCGATACAGTACTTGGTATGAATTTATCTCATGGTGGTCACTTAACACACGGAAGCCCTGTTAACTTCAGTGGAGTACAATATAATTTCGTAGAATATGGCGTGGATGCTGAATCTCACCGTATTAATTACGATGATGTGTTAGCAAAAGCGAAAGAACATAAACCAAAATTAATCGTTGCAGGTGCAAGTGCATACCCTCGTGTTATCGATTTCAAACGATTCCGTGAGATTGCAGATGAAGTGGGCGCATACTTAATGGTTGATATGGCACATATCGCTGGTTTAGTAGCCGCTGGTTTACATCCAAATCCAGTGCCACATGCACATTTCGTTACAACGACAACACATAAAACGTTACGTGGTCCACGTGGTGGTATGATTTTATGTGAAGAACAATTTGCAAAACAAATTGATAAATCAATCTTCCCTGGTATTCAAGGTGGCCCACTTATGCACGTAATCGCTGCAAAAGCTGTTGCGTTTGGTGAGGCACTTCAAGATGATTTCAAAACATATGCACAAAATATCATTAACAATGCGAATCGCTTAGCTGAAGGTCTTCAAAAAGAAGGACTTACACTTGTTTCTGGCGGAACAGACAATCACTTAATCCTAATTGATGTTCGTAACTTAGAAATCACAGGTAAAGTAGCAGAGCACGTATTAGATGAAGTTGGTATTACAGTGAACAAAAATACAATTCCATTTGAAACAGCAAGCCCATTTGTAACAAGCGGTGTACGTATCGGTACAGCAGCTGTAACATCGCGTGGTTTCGGTTTAGAAGAAATGGATGAAATTGCGTCACTTATTGCTTATACATTAAAAAATCATGAAAATGAAGCTGCATTAGAAGAAGCACGTAAACGTGTAGAAGCGTTAACGAGCAAATTCCCAATGTATCCAAACCTATAATAGATAGAAGAAGACTGCTGAGACGTAATTGTTTTGGCAGTCTTTTTTGTGGACATATATTGTTCTTTAAGTATGTATACAAATGATGAATAAATTTTGGCGATATAATGAAGGATACAGCTCCCATAATTGGTAAAGATACTAGATAGATTCATCGTAAAATCATGATTTTGCCAAATTTGCCCTTGAATATTAGTAACGTTTTCTTTACAATCGTAAATAGTGTAAAAAAGCGTGCAAACGCATGAATATCATCTAAAGGAGAGATTCACATGGGAAAACTGTATGTATTTGATCACCCGTTAATTCAACATAAGATTACATATATTCGCGATAAGAATACAGGTACGAAAGATTTTCGTGAATTAGTGGACGAAGTAGCAAGCTTAATGGCTTTCGAAATTACTCGCGATCTTCCACTTAAAGATATTGAAATTGAAACACCTGTAAGCAAAGCGACAACAAAAGTGATCGCTGGTAAAAAACTTGGTTTAATTCCGATTTTACGTGCAGGTTTAGGAATGGTTGATGGAATTCTGAAATTAATTCCAGCAGCAAAAGTAGGACACGTTGGTTTATACCGCGACCCTAAAACATTGCAACCGGTAGAATACTATGTGAAACTTCCAACGGATGTAGAAGAGCGTGACTTTATCGTACTAGATCCGATGCTAGCAACAGGTGGTTCTGCAGCTGAAGCAATTAACTCTCTGAAAAAGCGCGGTGCAAAGCAAATTAAATTAATGTGTATCGTTGCAGCTCCAGAAGGAGTAAAAGTAGTACAAGAAGAACATCCTGATGTTGATATTTATGTAGCAGCATTAGATGAGAAATTAAATGACCACGGATATGTAGTACCAGGTCTTGGTGATGCTGGTGACCGTTTATTTGGAACGAAGTAAGACAACTGACGAGAGGGGATTCCCCTCTCGTTTTTTTGTGCCTTAATGAGGTAGGGGAGGGGGATAAATATACATAGTATATACAACATAAGTTGCATACACATCTCATATAATATAGAAGTCTTACGTCTAATGAGCACTATATTATGGAAGGAAAGCGTTATATCGTAAAAATATAATAGTGACAAACTTGTGAACATTTCCTTCTATTATAATGAGAAAACTGTTAGAAATTGCATATCTCTAACCAGTATTTAGAAGGGGAACGTTTTCATTTTTGGGAGGAAATGACTAATACTCAAATTTTTTGATTTTTTACGATTTCTCGTTGACACTGTTAATACCCTATTGTATGCTAACAACGGGGATAGATGGTAGGGCTTTCAGTGACGAAATTACATCTATTCCGTGACGAAAATGTAAACTTTTTGTTTTGTATAGGATTTATGCAAAAAAATGAGTTATTATTAACACATCGTGAATGAGGGTTACATATTGGAGGGATGAATCCTTGCAAAAAAACGATCGCAGCCATATAAAAGCTTATGCTTTAATGTCAGGTATTCTTGCTCAGTTAGTCGGTTCTATTCTTGTTGGGATCTTTGGTGGGCAGTGGATTGATAATAAGGTTGGAACGTTTCCATTGTTTCTTATTATAGGGTTATTACTCGGATTAGGAACAGGGGTATACGCAATGATTCGACTCATTCGACATTACTATTCGGGAGAGCAATGATGATAGACGTACATGGACTTGTCCAAAGACAAAAGAAATATATGTACTACTTGCTTGCGCTTCTAGTGCTAGGATGGGGATTCACCTCTTACAAGGATGTATTTCTTGGGCTGATTATCGGGACGATTTTCAGTTTTCTTAGTTTGCGCATCATTGCACGTAGAACAGACAAGCTGCTGGATCGCGTAACAAGTGGAGAAAACGTGAAGTTTAAGGCAACAGCGGTAAGTACATATTCAAGATTCGCCACGATTGGGTTATTAATTTTATTTGCAGCCAAATATCAAGAGTTAATTGCGATGTGGGGCTTAGGTGTAGGATTGCTGACAGGATACCTTGTCATGATCATAGATTTTCTTTATTTAGAGTATAAGAGCAGGGAAGAGAGGTGAATTACTAGTGGAACACGGTAGATTAGTTGAATTTCTAGGTTTAACGTTCGATTTGTCGTCAGTTATGATGGTTACTGTAGCAGCAGTTATTGTTTTCTTAATCGCTGTTATCGGAACTCGCAGCTTAGCTCTTCGCCCAACAGGAATGCAAAACTTCATGGAATGGGTGTTTGACTTCGTGAAAGGGATTATCAATAGTACGATGGACTGGAAAACAGGTGGACGTTTCTTAACGCTTGGCGTTACGCTTATCATGTTTATCATCGTATCGAACTTCCTTGGTTTACCATTCATGTATTCAGCAACTGAAGCTGGCGAACATATTGCATGGTGGAGATCACCAACGTCTGATCCAGCAGTTACATTAACATTAGCCGTGATGGTAGTTACCCTCACCCATTATTATGGAATTAAGATGAAGGGTACGAAAGAATATGTAAAAGGTTATTTCCAACCTATGAAATTCTTATTCCCATTAAAGGTTATTGAGGAGTTTGCTAACACATTAACGTTAGGTCTTCGTTTATTCGGTAACATTTATGCAGGTGAGATCTTATTAGGATTACTTGCTAAGTTGGGCGGAGCATCATTCCTTGGCGCATTAGGTGCACTTGTACCTATGTTAGCGTGGATGGGATTCAGTGTATTCGTTGGTTCAATCCAGGCATTTATTTTCGTAATGTTAACGATGGTTTATATGGCTCATAAAGTAAGCCATGACCATTAATATAATTTAAGTAAGAAAAAATTTATTTTTTTATAATACAAAGGAGGACAAATTAAATGAGTTTAGGTGTAATCGCAGCTGCAATTGCAATTGGTTTATCAGCATTAGGTGCAGGTATTGGTAACGGTCTTATCGTATCACGTACAATCGAAGGTGTTGCTCGTCAACCAGAACTAAAAGGCGCACTTCAAACAATTATGTTCATCGGGGTTGCTTTAGTTGAGGCACTTCCAATCATCGGTGTAGTTATTGCTTTCATCGTAATGAACAAATAAGGGAGACTCCCCTTACATAGATGGCGAAGAGTGTTTTTCCGAACTTTCTTCGCCATTGCTTTATGAATGAAACGTATGTCTTTTTTTTTCATATGATCAATTTAGATATTTTGAAGGGAGTGAATCCTTGTGCCAACTTTATTATTAGGTGCTGCCATTCCATTTGGAACGATTGCTTATACATTGTTCATTTTCTTACTTCTATTAGTAATGCTACGCAAATTTGCGTGGGGTCCTTTAATGGGAATTATGAAAGAACGTGAAGAGCATGTTACTAATGAAATCGACGCTGCAGAAAGAAGTAATGCTGAGGCGAAGAAGTTAGTAGAAGAACAACGTGAAATGTTAAAACAATCACGTGTTGAAGCACAAGAGTTAATCGAAAGAGCGAAAAAGCAAGCTGTAGATCAAAAAGATGTTATTGTTGCTGCTGCGAAAGAAGAAGCAGAATCAATTAAAGCATCTGCTGTACAAGAAATTCAACGCGAAAAAGAGCAAGCAATTGCTGCTTTACAAGAACAAGTTGCTTCTTTATCTGTTCAAATTGCTTCTAAAGTAATTGAAAAAGAATTAAAAGAAGAAGATCAAGTGAAGTTAATTCGCGATTATATTAAAGAAGTAGGAGAAGCGCGATGAGCAATGGGATTGTAGCAAAACGTTATGCTGTCGCTCTTTTTAAAATTGCTAAAGAAAAACACGTATTAGAAATGTTTGAAGAGGAATTACGCCTTGTACAAAACGTTTATGTAAAGAACGGAGAACTACATAGCTTTTTAACGCAACCGAACATTTCGAAGGAACAAAAGAAAACGTTTCTTGCAAACGTATTCGGATCTGTTTCTGAATCTATTTTAAATACGTTATATATTTTAATTGATAACAAACGCATTGATATCTTACCTGAAATTGCAGATGAATATGTTGTTCTTGCTAATGAAGAACGTAACGTAGCGGACGCAACTGTATATTCTACTCGTCTTCTATCAGAAGAAGAGAAGCTTAACATTGCAGAAGCATTTGCAAAGAGAACAGGAAAAGATGCAATTCGCGTAAAAAATGTTGTAGATGAAGATTTACTAGGCGGCATTAAAGTACGTATTGGAAATCGCATTTATGATGGAAGTTTACAAGGAAAATTAGCACGTATTCAGCGTGAATTAATGAAGAATAGATAGGGGTGAAGCACATGAGCATCAGAGCTGAAGAAATTAGCGCACTGATAAAGCAACAAATCGAGAACTATCAGTCTGAAATCGAAGTTAGTGATGTTGGTACAGTTATCCAAGTTGGTGACGGTATCGCGCGTGCTCATGGTCTTGATAACGTTATGGCTGGTGAACTTGTAGAGTTCTCTAACGGCGTTATGGGACTAGCACAAAACTTAGAGGAAAATAACGTAGGTATTATCATTTTAGGACCTTACACGGAAATCCGTGAAGGTGACGAAGTTCGTCGTACTGGTCGCATCATGCAAGTACCAGTAGGAAAAGAACTAATTGGTCGTGTTGTAAACCCATTAGGTCAACCAGTTGATGGTTTAGGCCCAATCAATACAACAAACACTCGTCCAATCGAAAGTCCAGCACCAGGTGTAATGGATCGTAAATCTGTTCATGAACCACTTCAAACAGGTATTAAAGCGATCGATGCTCTTGTACCAATTGGCCGTGGTCAACGTGAGTTAATCATCGGTGACCGTCAAACTGGTAAAACAGCAGTTGCACTTGATACAATCATTAACCAAAAAGATGAAGATATGATTTGTATCTACGTAGCGATCGGACAAAAAGAATCAACTGTACGTAACGTAGTAGAAACACTACGTAAGCACGGTGCATTAGAGTACACAATCGTTGTAACTGCATCTGCTTCTCAACCAGCTCCATTATTATACCTAGCTCCTTACGCTGGTGTAACAATGGGTGAAGAGTTCATGTACAATGGTAAACACGTATTAGTAGTATATGATGACTTATCAAAACAAGCAGCAGCTTACCGTGAGCTGTCATTACTATTACGTCGTCCTCCAGGTCGTGAAGCTTACCCAGGGGATGTATTCTACTTACATTCTCGCTTATTAGAGCGTGCAGCAAAATTAAGTGATGCAAGAGGTGGCGGTTCTTTAACTGCACTACCTTTCATCGAAACACAAGCAGGGGACGTATCAGCATACATCCCAACAAACGTAATTTCTATTACGGATGGACAAATCTTCTTACAATCTGACCTATTCTTCTCTGGCGTACGTCCAGCGATCGATGCGGGTACTTCTGTATCTCGTGTTGGTGGATCTGCTCAGATTAAAGCAATGAGTAAAGTATCTGGTACACTTCGTCTTGACCTTGCATCTTACCGTGAGTTAGAAGCGTTCGCTCAGTTCGGTTCTGACCTTGATAAAGCAACTCAAGCGAAACTAAACCGTGGTGCTCGTACTGTTGAGGTATTAAAACAAGGATTACACAAACCGTTACGTGTAGAGAAACAAGTTATCATTCTTTACGCTTTAACACGTGGATTCCTAGATGATATCCCAGTAGTAGATATCACTCGTTTCGAAGAAGAATTCCATGCTTGGTTAGATTCTAATGCGACTGACTTATTAGAAGAAATCCGCACAACTAAGAAACTTGCGGATGACGACAAATTTGCAGCAGCAATTAACGGATTTAAAAAAGTATTCGTAGCTTCTGAATAATAAAAAGTGAAGCCGACTGTTTAGCCCCATCGGCTAAGAGGCGGAACTAGATTAATAAAAGCGGAAGCGGCTCGTACAAGCCGCCGAAGCTAGATAATATATAAGGCATCTCAGGCTTTGAGATTGCTGACGGTTATGTAAAGGAAAAGAGTAGGTGCACCTATTCTTTTCCTTCAATCATGAGCAAGAATATCTTGCAACGTAGATTAGGAAGAGAATTCTTACTAATCGTGCCAACTTCCGGAAAAAAGGTGGTGAAAACCTGTGGCATCTTTACGCGATATAAAAGCGAAGATTAACTCGACAAAGAAAACGAGTCAAATTACGAAAGCGATGGAGATGGTATCTGCATCTAAGTTAAACCGTGCAGAGCAAAATGCTAAATCTTTCGTTCCGTATATGGAAAAGATTCAAGAAGTAGTAGCGAGCATTGCGCAAGGAAGTAAAGGAATTAATCATCCGATGCTAAATGCGCGTCCTGTAAAGCGTACAGGATACATCGTTATTACATCTGATCGCGGACTAGCAGGTGGTTATAACAGTAACGTATTACGTACAGTAAGTAACGTAATTCGTGAACGTCATAATATGGATTCAAACCAATATTCAATTATTGTGCTTGGACGACTAGGACGTGATTATTTAAAACGTCGCGGCTTTAACATCATTGATGAAGTAGTTGGATTATCTGACCACCCATCATTTACTGATATTAAAGACCTTGCTTCTCGAGCAATTGCGATGTTCGCAGATGGTGCTTATGATGAGCTGTATATTTACTACAACCATTACGTAAGTAAAATTTCACAAGAAGTAACGGAAAATAAAATTTTACCGCTTACTGATGTGGCGTCTGATAAACCGACGACAGCTTATGAATTCGAACCTTCTGAAGAAGAAATTTTAAAAGTACTATTGCCACAATACGCAGAAAGCTTAGTGTACGGTGCATTACTAGACGGTAAAGCAAGTGAACACGCAGCGCGTATGACAGCAATGAAGAGTGCTACAGACAACGCAATGGAAGTTATCGATTCACTTACACTTTCATTCAACCGTGCGCGTCAGGCAGCGATTACGCAAGAAATTACGGAAATCGTTGGTGGAGCAGCAGCGTTAGAATAGTATTAAAAGGCGGAAGCGGTTCGTTCAGAATGAGAGGGGGATGGAGCTTTTGACGTAGAGGCGATTTGTGCCTCGTAGGAAAAAGCGAAGCCACCGAACATTCTAACCGCTGGAGCTAGATTCAATAAAAGGCGGAAGCGACTCTTTCAAAAGAGTCGCGTAAGCTATAAACCAATAAAAAATTAAAAGCTAGCTGCTCGTAGAAAGTTGGCTAATTAAAAGAAAGCTAGGAGGGAACCCGATGAATAAAGGGCGCGTTACGCAAATCATGGGTCCGGTTGTAGACGTTAAGTTTGATGGCGGAAAGCTACCAGAAATCTACAACGCCCTTACGGTAAAACAAAGCAACGAAAACGGAAGTATTAACTTAACATTTGAAGTTGCACTTCATTTAGGTGATGATACAGTTCGTACAGTTGCGATGTCTTCCACAGATGGACTTGTTCGTGGCACAGAAGTAGAAGATACTGGTAAACCAATCTCTGTACCAGTTGGTGATGTAACACTTGGTCGCGTATTTAACGTATTAGGTGATGCAATTGACTTAGATGGTGAGGTTCCTGCGGATGTACATCGTGATCCAATTCACCGTCAAGCACCTGCATTCGAAGAATTATCTACTAAAGTAGAAATTCTTGAAACTGGTATTAAAGTAGTAGACTTACTTGCTCCTTACATTAAGGGTGGTAAAATCGGTCTATTCGGTGGTGCCGGTGTAGGTAAAACGGTATTAATTCAGGAATTAATCAACAACATCGCACAAGAACATGGTGGTATCTCTGTATTCGCTGGTGTAGGTGAGCGTACTCGTGAGGGTAATGACTTATACCACGAAATGAGCGATTCTGGCGTAATTAAGAAAACTGCGATGGTATTCGGACAAATGAACGAGCCACCTGGAGCACGTCAACGTGTTGCATTAACAGGATTAACAATGGCTGAGCATTTCCGTGATGAGCAAGGACAAGACGTACTTCTGTTCATCGATAACATTTTCCGTTTCACGCAAGCAGGTTCTGAAGTATCTGCCCTTCTTGGTCGTATGCCATCTGCGGTAGGTTACCAACCAACACTTGCAACAGAAATGGGTCAATTACAAGAGCGTATCACATCTACAAATAAAGGATCTATCACGTCTATCCAAGCGGTATATGTACCAGCCGATGACTATACGGATCCAGCACCAGCTACAACGTTCGCTCACTTAGATGCAACAACAAACTTAGAGCGTCGTTTAACACAAATGGGTATTTACCCAGCCGTAGATCCATTAGCATCTACATCTCGTGCACTTTCTCCAGAAATCGTAGGAGAAGAGCATTATGAAGTAGCTCGTCAAGTACAGCAAACTTTACAGCGTTATAAAGAGCTTCAAGATATCATCGCTATCTTAGGTATGGATGAGTTATCTGAAGAAGATAAGTTAGTTGTACATCGTGCTCGTCGTATTCAATTCTTCTTATCTCAAAACTTCCACGTAGCTGAGCAGTTTACAGGTCAAAAAGGTTCTTACGTACCTGTAAAAAATACAGTTAGCGGATTTAAAGAAATTCTAGAAGGAAAATATGATGACCTTCCAGAAGATGCGTTCCGTTTAGTTGGTGGCATTGAAGAAGTTATTGAAAACGCGAAGAAAATGATGGCGTAAGGCCTTAGGAGGGACGAAGTATGAAGACATTTCCAGTCAGTATTGTAACTCCTGATGGACCGGTTTACGAAAAAGAAGTAGAAATGGTAAGCGTAAAAGCAGAGAGTGGGGAAATGGGGATCTTACCGGGTCACATTCCAACTGTTGCACCATTAAAAATTAGTGCAGTTCGTCTGAAAAATGGTGGACACACTGATTATGTAGCGGTAAGCGGTGGCTTTATCGAAGTTCGTCCAGATAAAGTAACTGTATTATCATCATCTGCTGAAGAAGCAAACCATATCGATATCCATCGTGCAAATGAAGCGAAGCGTCGCGCTGAGCAACGTCTGCAAGATAAACAAGCACATGTTGACTTTAAACGTGCAGAAATGGCATTACAACGTGCTGTGAACCGTTTAAACGTTTCCGATATGAAATAAAAAATCCGTAAGGGCTCTTGCCTTTACGGATTTTTTTGTGTAGATCATGGATAATTTTACAAAAATGGTATAATTATATTGATGCTTGTATAAGTAGAGAATGTACAACAATTTATAAAGGAGATGAAGAAATGATTGGTGAAATGAAACGAGAAGCGTTGCACTCCTTAAAGGGAAATTGGGGACTAGGTGTTGGATCAACGATTTTATATTTTATTTTAAGTTATGTTGTTTCAATGGCTGCAATGCTTATACTTTTAATTCCAGGAATTATTATATTTTTCTTATTTGCTGGTTTAACAGGTTCACTTGAAGAGGAAACAATGTCAATTGGAGCAGGTGTTACATTCGGGATTTTTTATTGCATTATGATAATTTTGAGTAACGCATCGTATGGGATTACATCATACGGTTATACAAATGTATTTTTACAGATTAGTAAACGAGAAGGTGCTAAAGTAGATCACTTATTCGAAGGGTTTCGTGGCTTTAAAAGAATGATGAAAACAATGTGGGCAATGCTTGCAATTTTATTATATACAGGTACATGGATTCCAATGTTGCTAGTAGCCTTATTTGCATTTTTGGGTGAAGAAGGAAATACGTCGTTTGCTATTGCTTTCTTTGTATTATTAGCTATTTCAATCGTTGGTATGATTGTGATGTACTTTTCTTATGCGCTGACGTACTATGTTATGGTTGAAAATCCAGAGTATAGTGTGTCACAGGCGATGAAAGAAAGTAAGCATCTTATGAAGGGACACAAATTGGATTTGTTTCTGTTGTGGCTGAGTTTTATAGGTTGGGCCATTTTAGCGATTTTTACACTTGGAATAGGCTTTCTTTGGCTTAGCCCGTATATGAGTACAACGACAGCGCATTTTTATCGCCACCTTTCAAAAGATCAATTGTAGTAGGAACATGCTATACTAATAGAGTTATTACGTATAGGAGGCAAATTATGATTAGTGATTTAAAAGGAGAAGCGCTAGATTCATTAGAAGGGAAATGGGGATTAGCTGTCGGGGCAACATTACTAATTTCGATTCTTATTTCAGCTTTTAGTTTTAGTATTGATTTCATTTTCTCCCAGGTTTGGGATTGGAAAGAAGTAAATAACTCACTTTCAGTAGACGTTATTTCAATATTGATGGTAGGTCCATTAACGTTAGGTGGCTATTGTTTAGCGCTGCATATCATTCGTGAAAAAGAAGCGCGTATCGGGCATATATTCAGATGGTTTACAGAAGGAAGTAAGTTTATAAAGTCATTTTTATTATATATAGTAGTGAATATCTATATTTTCTTATGGTTTTTACTATTTATTATTCCAGGCATTATTAAATCATTTTCTTATGCGATGACGTACTTTATTATAAATGATCACCCTGAGTATTCTATAAATCAAGCTATTACAGAAAGCCGTCGTATGATGGATGGGCATAAGATGGAGTATTTCATTTTATGTTTAAGCTTTATTGGTTGGTTTATATTAAGTTGTATTACACTCGGGATTGGATTCCTATGGCTAATTCCATATTTTTATACGACGTCAGCAGCTTTTTATGAAGAGATTGCAGAGGAATATTACGAGAAAACAATTCCGACACTATAAAAGTGGGGCATCCCACATTGATGATTCGTTTTATAAAACCCCCAGTATGAGCTATTGGTTCATACTGGGGGTTTTTTGTAGGAATTTTATAAATTGATGACTCGTAAGTGGTTTACTGAAATAGTAACCTTGCATATACTTACAGTTGTTTTTTTGTAGAAATTTAAGTTGTTTTTCTGTTTCAATTCCTTCAGCAACGACAGAAAGATTTAACGTATTTGCAAGGGAAAGAATAGTGGAGACGATAGCCCTTTCTTCAGGACGGTGATCAGCGAGTTGTGTAAATTCTCTCGGTACTTTTAATGTATCGATAGGGAAAATTGATAAATAAGCGAGAGAAGAATAGCCGGTACCGAAGTCATCAATGGATGTTTGAATACCATATTCCTTTAATTGTTTTAGTCTTGATAACGTTTCTTTTTCATCGATCATCGCAATTCGTTCTGTTAACTCAAGTGTTACATATTTGGGATCGACGTTAAGGTCTGTTAGTATTTGTGAAATGTGTTCGATTAAATTATCTTGCTGGAACTCCTTTGCTGATAAGTTCACACTTATTTTTAAATCTGTATAGCCAAAAGTATGCCATATTTTTAACTGGCGACAAGATTCTTTTAATACCCAATGACCGAGTGGAATGACCTGCGGAGTCTCCTCTACAATTGGAATGAACTCACATGGCGGAATGTCACCTAGGAGTGGGTGTTTCCAGCGTATTAATGCTTCAGCACCAATAATTTTTTTCGTTGTAATATCAATTTGTGGTTGATAAACGACATAAAATTCTTCGTTTACTAAAGCGAGTGGTAAATCTTTTTCAATTCGAGCTTTTCGTTCCATTTTTTTATACAATTCTTTCGTGTACAGAGAGCTACCGTTTTTTCCTTTGTTTTTTGCTTCATACATGGCCATATCGGCATGCTGCAAGATTGATAATGGATCTTCACCTGCTTCAGGATATATTGCAATCCCGATGCTTGGTGAGATTTTTAAATGTTGATTTTCAATTTCGAATGGTTCGTTCATGTCTGCTACAATCGCATCAGCTATTTTTTTTACATCTGGACTTTTTTGATAATTCTCAATAAGGATTGTGAATTCATCCCCAGCTAATCGGGCAAGTTTCATATTTGGTGTTGCTATTCTTTCGAGTCTTTTTGCTACTGCAATTAATAGCAGGTCTCCTACCCTATGACCGAGAGTGTCGTTAATAACTTTAAAGCGGTCTAGGTCGAGGAACATAACAGCAAAAGGCCTTTTTGATATTTTGGATCGAGCAATTGCTTGTTCTACATATTGATGAAATGCACGGCGATTTGCAAGTTCTGTTAATGTATCATGGTAGGCTAGAAAGTTAATTTGTTCTTGTTGTTGTTTGCTCTCCGTAATATCTTTAATCATTAAATAAACGCCAGAAATATGATTTTTTAAAAAGATAGGAACAGCTGTAACATGCAAGTAGTAAATATCTCTATTTTTATGATACGCCCGTACTTCTAAAGAAATAGATTTTCCTTTTTTTACAAGGCGAAAGGCATTAATGATTTCTTCCAAATCTTCTTCGTACGTAAGTGAATAGTATGGTTGATTTAATAATTCATTCGTTTGATAACCGAGTAAAGTCGTACCAGCGTTGTTTACATTGAGAAAATTACCGTACAAGTCTAATGTGAAAATAGGATCTGGGTGATGCTCGTATAATGATTTGAACATTTGTTGGTTATGATATAGTTCATTTTTTTGTTCTACTAAATCTTCTGTACGTAGTTCAATTTGTTTTTCGAGTTCTGAGTTGAATTGCATTTGTGCTAGTAATAATATTTTATTTTGTCTTCGAACTAAACTATGGCGTATGAGAACGAAGGAGAAAGTAATCATAAGCCCGATTACTACAATAGGTGCAAAAACATATTCAACTAGTATAAAAACAATAAGCATTACTACAGAAATATAAGGTAAGGATAATCTGATCGATTCACCAAGTTTAGGTGTTAATAGTACTTGCTCTTGCTTTTCAGGTTCTTTCGTATGCAGAATACAGGCGATTGCTACTAGTACTAAAGTTACTTGATAGAGAGGAGTAACTGTAAACATAGAATACTCGGGTGTGAAGTATTTAATATAAGCATAAATCGCATCTGTAGTAGCATATAAAATTAAAGCACTGCCAAGAAGCGCACCAACTTTTTTGGATAATAAGGATAATGGCTTGAATAACAGATTGATTCCTATAAGGAAAAAGAGTAAATCGGTCATTGGATAGGTAAGTTGAACAAATATGTCGATATTGGATGTTGAAGAAACGTGAATAGTGCGTTCGATAAGTAAGTAGTAACTTAAAGTGAATTGTGCTGTAACAATAATACAAATATCACATATCATAAAAAGCTTTTCTAATAAATCGCGGTTATAGATGATTTCATATAGAAAGGCAAATGCAAAGCTAATTAAAAAAAGTAGATAGAAAAAATCGGACAAATCAACGAATGTATAGTAGTCCTTTAAAATTAAACGTTGATAGGCAACGATGATATCTCCAATGAAATAAGAGAGGGTTCCAATACATAAAATGGTCCAAAATAAACGAGGTAACCCTTCTTTCCCGTTTGAAAAATAAAGTATATAACTACAAACGATAATATCAATGAATAAGGTACTCATTCCAATTAATATTTGAAAAGGAAATGAGTATTCATATAGAAAAGGCATTGCCACATAATGAATCGCTACAGATAACAATATGATGCTTATAAGAATACTTACATGTGTTTGTTTTTTCATTTATCTCACCCACGGTATATACATATAACTTCCTCTTTTTATTTTTTATTGTTTCTTGAAAAGTATATATAATTTTTATACTTATTTTACACAGGTATAGTGAGTTCTAAAAATAGATTTTAATAATTCTCGTTTCTGTCCCCAACATATCGACATAGGAATTTGAAGTTTGCTATAATGATTAAAATAGTTGCATTATTTAGAAAAATTTAAAAATAATAATTACTGCAACTAGGACATATTGTTTACTAAGTGAACTTGTTCTTAATTCAGGGGGGAGGGTTTCACAATGGCAAGTGTATATGAAAATAGTTATATGATCGTTTTGATTTTCTTGCTATTAGGCATATTGCTGCCGGTAGTGGCTCTTACATTAGGAAGGATGCTGCGCCCAAACAAACCAAGTGCAGCGAAAGCGACGACGTATGAGAGTGGGATTGAGCCTTTTCATGATGCAAATATTCGGTTTCATGCTCGTTATTATATTTTTGCTTTATTGTTTGTCATTTTTGATGTAGAAACTTTATTTTTATATCCATGGGCTGTTGCATATGACAAGCTCGGTTTATTTGCACTGATTGAAATGCTCATCTTTGTTGTAATGTTGCTAGTTGGATTAGCGTATGCTTGGAAAAAGAAGGTGTTACAATGGTTATAAATTTTGAGGAGTTACATCCAAATGAGCGAGCGGAATTAGAACGAAATATCTTTCTTTCTACGTTGGAACAGTTGAAAGGATGGGCACGGAGTAATTCTTTATGGCCGATGACATTCGGACTGGCATGCTGTGCAATTGAAATGATGGGAGTAGGTTCATCGCATTACGATTTAGATCGGTTTGGGTCATTTTTTCGGACTTCACCAAGGCAATCGGACGTTATGATTGTGTCGGGAACGGTAACGAAGAAGATGGCTCCTATTGTTCGGCGTTTATATGATCAAATGCCTGAACCAAAATGGGTTATTGCAATGGGATCTTGTGCGACAGCAGGTGGCCCGTATGTAAATTCATATGCTGTTGTGAAAGGTGTAGATCAAATTGTACCAGTTGATGTGTATATTCCTGGTTGTCCACCAAATCCTGCTGCCTTAATTTATGGAATTAATAAATTGAAAGAAAAAATTCGTTACGAGGCAAAGACGGGAAAGCAGGTGACGAATAAATGAGTGATCCAAACAAAGAATTAGAGGATTTGAAAAGAGAAGCGGCTAGGCGTGCGAAAGAAGAGGCGAGAAAGCGTCTCGTTGCGAAACATGATGCAGAAATAAGTAAACTTGAGGAAGAAGATCAGGAAAAAGAGAAAGCGCTACCAAAAAATGACGAAATGACTGTGGAAGAAGCAAAACGACGCGCAGCAGCTGCAGCGAAAGCAAAAGCAGCGGCGTTAGCGAAGCAAAAAAGAGAAGGAACAGAAGAGGTAACGGAAGAGGAAAGGGCCAAAGCGAAGGCGAAGGCAGCCGCCGCGGCGAAAGCGAAAGCGGCAGCGTTAGCGAAGCAAAAAAGAGAAGGAACAGAAGAGGTAACGGAAGAGGAAAGGGCCAAAGCGAAGGCGAAGGCAGCAGCTGCGGCGAAAGCAAAAGCGGCAGCGTTAGCGAAGCAAAAAAGGGAAGGAACAGAAGAGGTAACGGAAGAGGAAAAGGCCAAAGCGAAGGCGAAGGCAGCAGCTGCAGCGAAAGCAAAAGCAGCGGCGTTAGCGAAGCAAAAAAGGGAAGGGACAGAAGAGATAACAGAAGAAGAAAAGGCCAAAGCGAAGGCGAAGGCAGCAGCTGCGGCGAAAGCAAAAGCGGCAGCGTTAGCGAAGCAAAAAAGGGAAGGAACAGAAGAGGTAACGGAAGAGGAAAAGGCCAAAGCAAAAGCGAAATCCGTGGCGGCAGCAAAGGCAAAAGCAGCGGCGCTAGCAAAGCAGAAGGCCTTAAAAGGTGATGGGGATTCAGGAGATGAAAAGGCGAAGGCAATTGCAGCAGCGAAGGCAAAAGCGGCTGCGGCTGCAAGAGCGAAGACAAAGAGCGCTGAAGGTAAGAAGGAAGAGGAGACGAAGCCGGAAGAACCATCTATGAATCAACCGTATTTAAATCAGTATGTTGAAGTTATTAAGGGGAAAGTAGGAGAGGATACATTAGTAGATTCCTACATTAATAAACTTTCAAAAGATGTGCCAACTCTTGTGGTTGAGGCCTCCAAATATTATGAAGTAATGGAGTTACTGCGATTCCATGAGGGACTTGCATTTGATTATATGTCAGAGCTACATGCGACGGATTTTGTGACACATATGGAAGTGTATGTTCATTTATTTTCATATGGAAAGAAACAGTCAGTAGCGGTAAAGGTGAAGCTGGATAGGGAAGCGCCGCAAGTAGAGTCGGTGACAGCGCTTTGGAAAGGAGCGGACTGGCCAGAGCGGGAAGCCTATGATTTGCTTGGCATTGTATTTAAGGGACACCCGAATTTATCGCGTATTTTAATGCCTGATGATTGGATAGGGCATCCGCTTAGGAAAGATTATGAACCGTATGATGTGGAGGTGTAGCTAAATGATTCGTACGGAAGAAATGCTTTTGAATGTAGGTCCTCAGCATCCGAGTACGCATGGTGTGTTCAGGCTTGTTATTAAGATTGACGGGGAAATTATTAAAGAAGCTACACCGGTTATTGGATATTTGCATCGCGGGACCGAAAAGATTGCAGAGAGCTTACAGTATACGCAAATTATCCCTTATACAGATCGAATGGACTATTTATCGGCCATGACGAATAATTACGTCATTTGCCACGCTGTAGAGACGATGATGGGGCTTGAAATTCCGGAGCGGGCTGAATACTTGCGAGTGCTTGCAATGGAGCTTGGAAGGATTGCGAGCCATCTCGTTTGGTGGGGGACAAATCTTCTTGATATAGGGGCAGTTAGCCCGTTTTTGTACGCGTTTCGTGAGCGAGAGATGATCATTAATTTATTAAATGAATTATGCGGTGCCCGGCTTACTTTTAACTATATGAGGGTCGGCGGTGTAAAGTGGGATGCGCCGGACGGTTGGATTGAAAAAGTGGAAGAGTTTGTTCCGTATATGAGAGAGCAATTGGCAGGTTACCATGATCTCGTTAGTGGGAATGAGATTTTCTTAAATCGTGTAAAAGGCGTTGGTATATATAGCGAGGAAGAGGCGATTTCGTATTCTTTAAGCGGAGCGAATTTGCGATGCACAGGAGTAAACTGGGATCTTCGCAAAGATGAGCCGTATTCGATTTACGACCGTTTTGATTTCGATATTCCTGTTGGGAGCGTGGGGGATGCTTGGGATCGCTATGTTTGCCGCATGAAAGAAATTGAGGAGTCGTTAAAAATTGTTGAGCAAGCTGTCCAGCAGTTCCCGAAAGACGGAGCTGTATTGGCGAAAGTGCCGAAAATTATTAAGGCGCCTAAAGGGGAAGCCTTCGTTCGTATAGAGTCGCCGCGCGGAGAGATTGGTTGCTATATTGCTAGTGACGGAAAGAAAGAGCCGTATCGTTTGAAGTTTCGCAGGCCGTCTTTTTACAATTTACAAATTTTACCGAAGTTATTAAAAGGTGAAAACATCGCCAATTTAATTACGATTTTAGGTGGAGTTGATATTGTACTTGGGGAGGTTGATGGCTGATGATTGAAACGCTCTTACAATCACCTTCAAGCTGGACGAATTTCTTCATTTTTTTCGGGTTAGCGGTGCTTCTACTATTTGCAGTCCTTGGCTTCGTTACATATGGTATTTTGGCAGAGCGGAAAGTGATGGGTTTTATGCAAGGGCGGATTGGACCAAACCAAGTTGGGGGCCGGTTTGGTCTGTTGCAAACAGTAGCCGATGTTTTGAAACTTCTATTGAAGGAAGATAGCATTCCGAAGGCGGCAGATAAACCGTTGTTTATATTAGCACCTGTCATTGCATTCGCACCAGCATTTATGGTGCTTGCAGTCATCCCATTTACTGATAAATTTCAGTTCGCGGATATTGGTGTAGGCTTACTGTATTACATTGCTGTTTCTGGCATTACGACGATTGGGGTTGTGACCGGAGGATGGGCATCAAATAATAAATATTCCCTTTTAGGAGGGATGCGTGCAGCGGCGCAAATGATTTCTTATGAAATTCCGCTCGTAATGAGTGTAATTGGGATTGTTTTGTTAGCGGGTAGCCTAAATTTAAATGAAATCGTAGCTGCACAGGAGAATGTTTGGTACATTTTCGTGCAGCCAACCGGTTTCGTCGTGTTTTTAATCGCAGCGGTAGCAGAGTTAAATAGGACGCCGTTTGATTTACCAGAAGCCGAGTCGGAGCTTGTTTCTGGATATCATACGGAATACTCAGGGTTTCGCTGGGCGTTTTTCATGCTTTCAGAGTACGTATATTTCTTCGGGATGGCATCTTTAATTACTGTGCTCTTTTTAGGCGGATGGAATCCAATAATGTTTCTTGGATTTATTCCAGGTGCCGTATGGTTTGCTTTAAAGTTTAGCAGTGTAGTCTTTCTATTAATTTGGTTCCGCGTTACGTTTCCGCGTATAAGAGGTGATCAGTTAATGGAGTTTGGCTGGAAAGTATTATTGCCAATTGCACTTGCAAATATTTTCTTAACGGCATTGATTAAGGAGTTATTCTTCTAATCTATGAGGGGGGTGCCAGTAAGAGATGAAAGGACTATTTAAAGGATTAAAATATACATTAAGCAATTTGAGCAAGAAGAAGGTGACTTATGATTATCCGAACCAACCGTTGCCATTGCCAGACCGGTTTCGAGGGATTCAAAAGTTCTATCCAGAAAAGTGTATTGTTTGTAATCAGTGCTCCAACATTTGTCCGACAGACTGTATTCAATTAACGGGGAAAAAACATCCCGATCCTACGAAAAAAGGGAAAATTATCGACACGTACGATATTAATTTTGAAATTTGTATTCTTTGTGATTTATGCACAGAAGTTTGTCCGACAGAGGCGATTGTTATGACAAATAACTTTGAACTGGCGGAATATTCACGGGATGACTTATTTAAAAATTTGCAGTGGCTTGACGAAAATGACGAAAACGTCAGGAAGGAGAATAAAGCATGAATGGCGAGTTTATAGCATTCTTTATACTATCCTTGTCTGCAATTATTGGCGGCGTTCTTATGTTGAACTTAACGAAAGTCATGCATATGATGCTAGCGCTCGTTCTAACATTTCTCAGCATTGCAGGTTTGTACTTTCTTTTATCAGCTGAATTTATCGGAGTTGCACAAATTTTACTTTACTCGGGTGCGATCACAATTATTATGATTTTTGGCATTATGTTAACGAAACATAACGCAGAAAACGAATCGCGTCTTACTCTTCGAAAATGGATTATCTTCTTTGCGGTTGTAGCATTTGGGGCAGTTATGTATTTCGCTGTTAACAATATTGATTTTGCAAATGAAAGCACACAAGGAAGTTTACCTCTCCATGAAAAAAACACACTTCAAATCGGTACACTTCTCTATTCAGAATATATTATTCCATTTGAGTTAACCTCAGTTATTTTACTTGTAGCACTTGTTGGCGCAATTATTCTTGCGAAGAAGGATGAGAAAGAGGAGGATTCCAATGAGTAGCGTGCCTGCTTCTGCGTATTTAACGCTTGCGATTATTTTGTTTTGCATCGGTTTGTTTGGAGCTTTAACGAAGCGAAATACAGTGATTGTATTAGTTTGTATTGAATTAATGCTGAACGCAGCTAATTTAAATTTAGTAGCGTTTAGTAAATTAGGTTTGTTCCCAAATTTAACTGGGCAAATTTTCTCTCTGTTTACGATGGCCGTAGCAGCAGCGGAGGCGGCGGTAGGACTCGCCATTTTAATTGCTTTGTATCGTAATCGTACGACAGTTCATGTAGATGAAATGGATACGCTTAAAGGATAACATTGTGACCGAAAAGGGGGAAGGAAACAATGATCGATTATGCATGGCTCATACCGCTTTTCCCGCTTGTTTCGTTTTTGTTATTAATTATATTCGGGAAGAAAATTAGAGAAGGAAGCAGTGTACTTAGTATTTTCTTCGTCTTTCTCTCCTTTATATTTGCGGTACTTGTATTAATAGAACGGTTTTCGACAGTACCAATGAAGTATAAGTGGGTATGGCTTAGAGCTGGAGATATTGATATATCATTCGGCTTTGAAGTGACTGCATTAGGAGCTTTAATGCTGTTTATCGTTACGCTTGTGAGTTTACTTGTACATGTGTATTCGAAAGGTTATATGAAAGGTGAGGAAAGATTACTAACCTTTTACGCCTATTTAGGGCTCTTTACATTTGCGATGCTCGGGCTCGTTATATCACCGAATTTATTACAGCTTTATATATTTTGGGAGTTAGTAGGCCTCGGTTCATTTTTACTCATCGGTTTTTATTTCTTTAAAGAAGAAGCGAAGGCTGCTGCGAAAAAAGCTTTTATTATGACTCGTATTGGCGATGTCGGTTTATTTATTGGGATGATCTTAATTTTCTGGCATGCAGGTAGTTTTGAATATGATGCAATTTTTAGAGCGATTCATACTGGGGATCTTACTCCTACGATGATTACAATAACAGCGATATTAATTTTTATTGGTGCAATGGGGAAATCAGGTCAGTTCCCGCTTCATACGTGGTTACCAGATGCAATGGAAGGTCCGACGCCTGTTTCGGCACTTATTCATGCGGCGACAATGGTCGCAGCTGGCGTATATTTAGTGGCGACGATGTTTCCGCTATTTTCAGCAAGTGCGGTGGCGATGCAGACGGTGGCAATCGTTGGCGCCTTTACTGCAATCTTTGCGGCTTCCATCGGTCTTGTACAAACGGATATAAAGAGAGTGCTCGCTTATTCTACAGTTAGCCAGCTCGGGTATATGATGCTTGCGCTAGGGTCTGCTGGTTATGTAGCAGGTGTTTTCCATTTAACGACACATGCCTTTTTTAAAGCGCTACTATTTTTGGCAGCAGGAAGTGTCATTCATGCAGTGCATACGCAAAATATTAATAAAATGGGTGGGTTACAGAAGAAGATGAAAGTAACGGGTGCCTTATTTTTAATCGGTACTCTTGCAATTAGTGGTGTGCCACTCCTTTCCGGCTTCTTTAGTAAAGATGAAATTTTAGCGGCGACTTGGATGAACGGCAATTATGTTTTATTCACCCTAGCAGTAATTGCAGCATTCCTAACAGCATTCTACATGTTCCGGCTATATTTCCTTGTCTTTACTGGGGAAGCGAAGACGAAGGAAGATGTGCATGAATCGCCCCGCATTATGACATATCCGATGATCGTTCTCGGGGTCCTTGCAGTAGTGGCAGGTTATATAAATACACCGTGGTTTGGGACATTTCTCGGGGATTGGCTTACGAAAGATGTAGCATTTAAAGCGCGAGAAGCACACGGACCGTTTTGGATTATGATTGTTGCGACGCTCGTTTCATTTGCAGGAATGGCACTCGCATATTTCATATATGGCAAGAAATCTATTTCTAGAGATTGGGCTGGGAGCGAAGAAGCACCTCTTTATAACCTTTTGAAAGAAAAATATTATGTGGATGAACTATACAATATGACGGTGCTTCCTGTTACGAAAGGAATCGCTCATGTGCTTCGCTTATTTGAGGTGTATGTAGTCGAAGGAATTGCCGTTTTAATAGGGAGTTTAGTTAAAGGGTTAAGTGGAATCGGGTCTAGACTCCAAAGCGGAAATGTACAAGTGTACGGGACTGTAACAGCTGTTTCACTTGCGGTACTCGTCATTATTTTGCTCTATACGGGAGGGGATTTACGATGAATGATTTGTTATTAACGTTCTTCATTTTTTCCCCGCTTTTAGGAATTCTCTTACTTGCATTAACGCCGAAAAAAGAATCGCGTACAGTGCGAGCGCTCGGTTTATTTGGAACGGCGCTTCCATTTGGAATCGCTATTGTCCTCGCTTGTACATACGCTTCTGGAAAGAGTTTGTCACTATTTGATGAAAAAGTGAAATGGATTAAATTTGGGGATTTTTCAGCGATGGATAAAAGGTGGTTTTCCATTTATTACGAGCTTGGTATTGATGGTTTATCACTCGTTATGATGGTGCTGACTGCCCTATTAGCGATGCTTGCAGCAATTGCGGCATTTACGATTAAAAGGAATTTGAAAGCATTTTATATGCTGTTACTTATATTAGAAATAGGGATGCTCGGCGTCTTCGCAGCTCAAAATTTAATGTTGTTCTTTATCTTCTTTGAAATTACATTGCCGCCAATGTTTTTATTAATTGGGAAGTGGGGGAAATTGTCGAGTGAAAAGGCAGCTTATAGTTATTTAATATATAACGGTATTGGCTCCGCTATTTTGCTCATCGTTTTCTCGGTTTTATTTGCGAAAACAGGTACGACGAATATGACAGAGCTTAAAGAAATATTAACGAGTGTAGGTGCTGGCGGAGGGATGGCTGTCTCAAGTAGCTTACAGTTCAGCTTGTTTCTTAGCATAATAATCGCTTTTGCGATTAAACTACCCGTTTTCCCGTTACATCGCTGGATGGTCAATGTACATATTGAAGCACATCCGGCTGTGGTTATGCTTCATGCGGGTGTTTTACTGAAGATTGGAGCATACGGTATGATTCGCTTCGGACAGGGGTTATTCCCAGAGTACTTTCGAGAGTTTGCAACGCTCATTGCGATTTTAGGGGTCATTAATTTATTGTACGGAGCCTTCTTAGCGCTCATCCAAACGGACTTTCGGAAGGTACTGGCTTACTCTAGTATTTCGCATATGGGCATTGTATTAATGGGGCTTGCGGCGTTAAATGCACCGGGTACACAAGGGGCACTATTTCAAGTTGTGTCGCACGGTTTAATTGCAGCCTTACTCTTCTTCTTACTCGGCGTTATAGAACAGCGTTTTGGAACGTCGGATATTACAGCGCTTGGCGGACTCGCAAAAAGTGTACCAATACTTAGCGGATTCTTCTTAGCGGGAGGAATGGCATCGCTTGGATTGCCAGGAATGTCTGGATTTGTTAGCGAGTTTCTCGCCTTTCTCGGTTTATTCCAAGGGGAGCCGGTCATTGCTGCAGTCGGTGTACTTGGCATCATTTTAACCGCTGTATATGTATTAAGAGCAACACTGCAAGTAACATTCGGTAAGAAAGAGTGGGAAGCGAAAGCTGATATACACGGATGGGAGTATGTCCCGATTTTGCTGCTTATCTTCTGCATTATTGCAGTTGGAGTAATGCCAGAAATACTAGGGGATCCGCTTCAAAATACATTGAAAACATTGGGGGTGAAGTAGGATGGATATGAATACGTTACTTAGCTTATCTTGGCATCTCATGGTGCCAGAATTCATTATTCTCGGAGCTGCCATCCTTCTTTCCATATGTGATTTGTTTTTTAAGCTGAACCATAGATATGTAGCGCTGAGCGCAATCGCAGCTATCGTATTAGCAATCGTCTCATTAATTACGCTATACGGTGAACCAGCGGGAGATATTTTAAACGGATCGTTTGTGTTAGATGGGTTTTCAAAAGGGTTTAAAACGTTGTTATTAGGCGGAGCTGCTCTCATTTTATGCACCGCAATGAGCGATGATAAGAAGAATCCAATTGAAGATAAGGGAGAATATTATTACTTATTTTTAATGGCACTTCTTGGGGCTATGTTTATGTCTTCTAGCGTTGATTTCATTACACTTTTCGTCGGCTTAGAATTGCTTTCACTTTCTTCGTACATTTTAGTAGGAATACGAAAAAAGAACCGTGCATCAAATGAGGCGGCCATGAAATATGTCATTAATGGAGGAATCGGAACGGCCATTACGCTCTTTGGAATGAGTTATTTGTACGGTATTACAGGGTCAACCAATATCGTGGATATGCAAAAAGTATTCGCAGGGGAGCTTGCAGGTGGTATTCAGTTATTGTTAGCTCTCGCATTTCTACTATTACTCGTTGGACTCTCGTTTAAAATTGCAACAGTACCGTTTCACATGTGGGCACCAGATGTGTATGAGGGAGCGGCTACACCTGTTACCGCCTTTCTAGGGACGATTTCTAAAATTGCAGGGTTCCTACTCATTATTCGTCTGTTCCTCATGGTTTTTGCAAGTGTATCAGTGCAAGGAGACGTGCAATCTTTATACGGACGTATGAGCATATACATTGCTGCATTGGCGAGTATTACGATGATTATCGGAAACGTAGTCGCATTAAAGCAATATAACGTAAAACGCCTATTTGCCTATTCGGGAATCGCACATGCGGGGTATTTACTCGTTCCGCTTGTCGCATTATCGCCATTTACGATGGATAGCATGTGGTTTTACATGCTTGCGTATATGCTGATGAATATAGGCTCATTTGCGATTATCCACGGCTTAATCTTACAAAGCGACAAAGAAAATATCACCATTTTCACTGGATTATATAAAAGGTCGCCATTCACAGCGATTGTAATGACGATTTTTATTTTATCGTTGGCCGGGATACCAGGAACAGCTGGTTTCATCGGGAAAATTAACATCTTTTTAGGTGCACTTCATGTAGAGCCAGCTCATTACGTACTAGCTTCTATTATGATGGGAACGACAGTCATTTCATTCGTATATTATTTCCGTATTTTACAGCAAATGTTTTTCAGAACGGGAGAAGTAGAAGAGAAGATTCATTTGCCATTTAATATAAAGATTGTAATGAGTCTTTGTGCAATTTCTATTGTAATACTAGGGATTATGCCGATGATTGGATACAATTTCTTTTATGAATATTTTCCATTAATGAAAGATTTCTTCTTTCTAGGGAACATGGTACAATAGTGAAAATAAAAGGTGTGGAGTCGTTACTCTGCGCTTTTTATTTTGTGTGAACTACAAATGAAAATGCATATAGGTATACGTTTTTTTAGAGAAAATTATGATGTGAAATGTAAGATGCTTATTTGTATTTGAAAAAGTGTGGCTCCTACTTATTATGGTATCGTTTTTATAGTATTCTATAGGTAGTAGCTAGGTAAAAAGGGGTCGATTTTTTGGCACATCTTTTAGGGCAACAAGCACTGATTGCCATTGTTTCGCATTTATTGTTTATTACCATTACGTGGTGGGCCTTACAAGGTATCCACATTGAGCGTTTAATGAAGCCTGGAAAGGTAATTCAGACGAGAGTATTACTCATCCTAATTACAATTGCAATTGGGACATCTGTAAGTAACTTTTTCCTTGATTATTTAGGCTATTCAAAGAGTTTAACGTATTTAGTAAAGTAAGTGTATAGAACCTCATATCTCCGTTAACAATGGGGATAGGAGGGGATGAAATTGAAGCTTAAAGCCATTCTTATTGTTGCATTGAGTGTTGTTTTATTTTTGGTTGGATATAGAGAGATGAAACCGATCAGCGATGAACAGAAAATAGAGAGCATGATTGCATCCTTAGAGAAAAATGATGCTAAAGTAGAGAAATGGTCATGGTTAGCGCGAGAAACAAAAACAATTTCTAATATACATACGTTTCAAAAGTTGTTAAACGATGTGAAGGACAAGGCAAATATTCAAAAATGGGAATTAGAGCAATCTCCAGATGGATATAAAGCTACATCTTATAAAAAGTTCTCTTCTCATGAAGAACGAGTAGTAGTAACTTGGAGTAAGAAAAATACTAAAGAAAACACTTTCATTATTTTTGAAGTGAGCGGGGCGAAATGGGACCCAAAGTACATTCAGAAAACAAATAAAATTTTTAGTGAAAAACCTATAATTTACACTTGTGTTCAAGGTGTACTGAATGATAAGATTGAAGGTGTTTTGCAAAATAAAACCAATCAGGTTTTGAAAGATCTTTCAGCAAGAGCGATCGAACAGATAGAAGAAAGAGCATTTGTGTCAGTCTCCGCATACAATAAAAAGTGGGATGACGCTCTTTCAACAAATAGAGAGAAAATAAATGTGCAAATAGCAATGCGTTCTACAGACAACAAAGATACAATTGTGGTTGGCACACCGATCATAACTTCTGAGTATTGAGTGAATAGATACTGAAAAAAGGACACGGAGGGGAATAATTTGGAAAAGATCATCGTCCGTGGCGGAAAGCGGTTAAACGGCACAGTGCGTGTTGAGGGCGCAAAAAATGCTGTATTACCTATAATCGCTGCAGCCCTATTAGCGAGTGATGGAAAGAATGTACTATCTGAAGTACCAGTTTTGTCTGATGTATACACAATTAATGAGGTATTACGTCATTTAAATGCTGAAGTCGTATTTGAAAATAACCAAGTAACAATCGATGCTTCTAAAGAGCTAAACATTGAGGCACCATTTGAATATGTACGTAAAATGCGTGCATCTGTTCAAGTAATGGGACCATTACTTGCGCGTAATGGTCGTGCTCGTATTGCACTTCCTGGTGGATGTGCAATTGGTTCACGTCCAATTGACCAACATTTAAAAGGCTTCGAAGCAATGGGAGCAAAAGTACAGGTTGGTAACGGTTTTGTTGAGGCATACGTTGAGGGAGAACTAAAAGGAGCTAAAATTTATTTAGACTTCCCAAGCGTGGGCGCGACAGAAAACATTATGTCTGCAGCTACATTAGCAAAAGGGACAACAATCCTTGAAAACGCAGCGAAAGAACCAGAAATCGTTGACTTAGCTAACTTCTTAAATGCGATGGGAGCGAAAGTACGCGGAGCTGGAACTGGAACGATTCGTATCGAAGGCGTTGATAAATTATATGGTGCGAACCACTCTATTATTCCTGACCGTATTGAAGCGGGAACATTCATGGTTGCAGCAGCAATTACTGGTGGAGACATCTTAATTGAAAATGCTGTACCTGAACATTTACGCTCAATTACAGCGAAGATGGAAGAAATGGGTGTTAAAATTATTGAGGAAAACGAAGGTGTACGTGTTATCGGCCCAGATAAGTTAAAAGCGGTTGATATTAAAACTATGCCTCATCCAGGTTTCCCAACAGACATGCAATCACAAATGATGGCATTATTACTACAAGCTGATGGAACAAGTATGATTACAGAAACGGTATTCGAAAACCGCTTTATGCACGTTGAAGAATTCCGTCGTATGAATGCTGATATTAAAATCGAAGGTCGTTCTGTTATTATGAACGGTCCAAACAGCTTGCAAGGTGCTGAAGTAGGCGCAACTGACTTACGTGCTGCAGCTGCATTAATCTTAGCTGGTTTAGTATCAGAAGGTTACACTCGTGTAACTGAGTTAAAGCATCTTGACCGTGGTTATGTAGATTTCCATAAGAAATTAGCTGCATTAGGTGCAACTATTGAACGTGTAAACGAAAAAGTAGAAGAAGTGAAAGAACAAGAAGTTTCTGATCTTCACGCTTAATTGAAATAGTCTCTACGTCTGTTGACGTAGGGGCTATTTTTTTGGGTTATTACTGTTATAGTCAAGAAATTCTATACTTATGCACGTACCAGTGAAAAAATTTAGAAAATTTTCATTTTATCCCACTTTAATGGGCAGTAAGACCCCCACCTCAAAATTCAGCGAAAGCAAAGAAGTTAGGTGGGGGATCAACTGCCCATAAAAGTCCGATTGGTTCAACTAATAATCAGTGGGGATGAAGAAAACCCCCCACTGATTAAAGTTTCACTTTATACAGGTCCCCTTAAGTATGTTCTAAAAGAAAGAGTTGTTCCATAAGAATGAATGGAGTAAAGCTTTTTTATATTGGGGGAAATAAGATGAAATTTTCAAAGCCACTTTTTATTACAGTAGCGCTTCTTATAGCGCTCGTTATCATTGTACCTGCTGCTCTTGTTATTCCGTTTGCGAAAGCAAAAATAGGGGAAGAAGCAGCTTCTAAAACTCCTCCAGCGATAGAAAGTATACCAGCTCCAGGGAAAGTGGATACAGCGGTTCAAGTGGCTGTATATCGCGAGAAACAGAAGAAGGTAGAAACATTACCTATGGAGGAGTATGTGACCGGTGTAGTAGCTTCTGAGATGAATGCCAGTTTTGAAATAGAGGCGCTAAAGGCGCAGGCATTAGCAGCGAGAACATTTGTAGTCCAGCGTATGCTAAGCGGAGGTAAGAAAAACAATGCGGACGTGACAGATACGGTGAAAGATCAAGTGTACAAAAGTAAAGAAGAATTGAAGAAACAATGGGGCAATAACTACGAAAATAACTTGAAAAAAATTGAAGAAGCTGTTTCGAAAACCGCAGGACAAGTTTTAACGTATGATGGAAAACCAATCTCAGCATCCTTCTTCTCAACGAGTAATGGCCGGACAGAAAATGCGGCTGATTACTGGGGAAATGATTATCCGTACTTAAAGAGCGTAGATAGTCCGTGGGATCAAACTTCTCCGAAATTTACGAGCGAGCAAACCTTTACCGTAGCTGACTTTCAAAAACGTCTCGGTGTGAAAGTGCTAGCAGACGGAAAAGTTGGTGATATTAAAGGGCGTACAGAAGGAAAACGTGTAAAAGACGTAGCATTTCAAGGGAAAACATTAACCGGAAGAGATGTGCGTGACAAATTAGAGTTACGCTCTTCTGACTTCACTTGGAAGCAAGAGGGAGATAAAATCGTCGTTACAACGAAAGGCTTCGGCCACGGCGTCGGTATGAGCCAATACGGAGCGAACGGCATGGCAGCGGAAGGTAAGAAATATACAGATATCGTCGCTCATTACTATAAAGGCGTTGAAATAAAGACGATGAATGATTATGAAGGAAAGTTAATGGTGAAGAAGTAGTGTGCAGAATAGACCGTCCCAAGAGGTATATTGGGACGGTTTTTCTTTTTTTGGTAGATAAGTTATTTTTGTCGAATCGTAGATATACTTTAAAGTGTGATAAGTATATTTGAAAACCCTCAATGTTCGGCGGTGAGAAGACATAGAGGAGCTTTTACCTCGTTTTCACTCTTTTTATGTTTTCATAGTTTTATAATACGTTAAAATGCTGTATTAAATATCATAATTTTCCATTAATTGTTTGGTATAATAGGATAAAAAGCATTTGGGGGAGACAAAATGGCGTTATTGGAGTTGAGACAATTAGGGAAGACGAACCAGTTACCAGCAGTTGAACTGAAGGTGGAACAAGGACAATGTGTTGTTTTGCAATGTAATAACCATACAGCTAAAGTGTTGCATCGCATTATTATTGGTGAGGAAGAAGCTTCAACTGGCAACGTGCTATTTGAGGGAGAATCGATCGGAAAGAGAAATTATTCTCGCATCGGCTTTTGTTTTTTGAAAGATGAGGCATATGATCGTTTGAAGGTAAAGGAATATTTTAAGTTTTTAATAGGGCTTTATGAATCGAATATGAGTACGGAAGAAGTTATACAATATGTCGGCCTTTTAGATAAGTTAAACGTTAAAATAGAAAAATTATCATTTTCAGAGAAACGTCGCCTTCATATTGGGCGTGTTATGATTCATAATCCAGACTTAGTTATTTTGGAAGAGCCGGAGCAAAATGTAGATACAGAGAGTACGATTATTATTCGAAAAGCAATTATGAAAATGAAAGAGCAAGGAAAAGCGATTTTCATTACGTCATCGTTTCTATCGGACGCCCTTTCGTTAACAGAAGATGTATACATATTAAACAATGATGGTGTGAAAAAAATAGAAATCGAACAAGAAGAAATTGAAGAGGTGGATGAAGAAAAGGTTGTTCAAATGATTCCGCAAATGAAACTTGAAAGAATTCCAGCGAAAGTAAACGATAAAATCATTTTACTTGATCCGATGGAAATTCATTTCATTGAAACGCAAAACGGAGTGACACATATTCATGTGCGCGAAGGTGATTTCGTATGTGCATTAACATTAAGTGAACTAGAAGCGAGATTAACAGGTTTCGGGTTCTTTAGATGTCATCGCTCGTACCTTGTGAATTTACAAAGAGTACGAGAAGTGATTACGTGGACTCGTAATAGTTTTAGTTTAATTTTGGATGACGAAAGAAAAAGTTCAATCCCGCTTTCAAAAGGGCGAATGGATGAATTAAAAGGTGTGATTGGGCTATAAAAATTGTTCTAATAAGCTCAAAAAACGATTCATTCACCGGTAAAAATACTCCTTTTACCGGTATTTTACTGCGTAAACTCTTTGTTTTTCATATGATTGAGTCAAGAAAAGCGAAACAAACAAACGAAAAGCGCTAAAGCGACTTTCATCTATAAAAGAAAAAACAAAGGGGATGACGAGATGACATTGGCAATTGAAATGAAAGATGTAATGAAAAGTTTCAACGAAAAAACGGCACTTCGAAATGTAAATATTGAAGTGAAGCAAGGAGAGATTTTTGGGTTCCTCGGACCGAGTGGATCTGGTAAAACAACAACAGTAAAGATTTTAACTTCTCAACTACTTCATAGTGTTGGAACGGTAAGGGTACTAGGCAGAGATATTACAGGACCAAACAGCATCGATTACAAACGAATTGGTATTTTAACAGACAACAGCGGTTTATATGAGAGACTTAGCATTTATGATAACTTACTACTATTTTGTGACTTATACGATTGTAAAAAAGAACGAATCGATGAAGTGTTAGCACAAGTGAATCTATTAGATGATAAAAAAACATTGGTAAAGAAACTATCAAAAGGAATGAAGCAACGCGTTACACTAGCAAGAGCAATTCTTCATAAACCAGATATCCTCTTTTTAGACGAACCAACATCGGCACTCGACCCAGTTAACGTACAAAACATTCATAAAATCTTAAAAGACTTAAATATAGAAGGAACGACGATTTTCTTAACGACGCACAACATGGACGAAGCAGAAACGCTTTGTAACCGCATTGCCTTTCTGTGTGGCGGAGAAATTGTAGCGCTTGATACACCGGAGAACCTTCGCTTACAATACGCGAAAGATCAAATACAAGTCGTTTTAAAGGATAAGAAGAAAGAAACGGTACAAAAAGATGAATTAGGTGCAAAACGCATTTCAGAGTGGATGAAAAAAGGAGAACTATTATCCATTCATTCTTATGAGCCAACGTTAGGTGATATCTTTATTGAAGTTACTGGGAGGGGATTATAATGACATTTTCAATGAGACGTGTATCAGCTATTTTTAGAAAAGAAGTACAGGATTTTAAGACAAATTCACAAGTTTTGTTAATGGCATCTTTACCAATTATATTTGCATTTATATTTAGTCGATTTGGAGAAGGACAGGCAGGAGTTGGCATCATTACTTTAATGTCCTTTCTATTTGTTGCAGGGTTTGTTCAATCAATGGTAATTGCAGAAGAGAAAGAAAAACATACGTTACGTGTGTTAATGCTATCACCGGCTTCTTCTGTTGAAGTCCTTCTTGGTAAAAGTATATTAACAGCATGTTTAACATTAGGTATTTCCATTGTAAACTTATTCATTCTAGATCAATTAAGTGGAAATCTCTTATTGCTAGCACTTATTTTCTTATGTGGAACAATTCTATTTATCTTAATTGGAACAGTGATTGGATTACTAGCTGAGTCTGTCCCGCAAACATCACTAATTGGAATGCCGATATTAATGACGATGTATTTAGCTGTACAATTTGAACCAATGGTTGAAAATAAAATGATTAAGACAATGATTAGTTATCTTCCAACATCTCATCTTGAAAAAGCAATTAAAAGCTTAGTGGAGGGTGCTGGGTTTAGTAGTATTAGTGGACATATGCTAAATGTTGGAGTGTGGCTTATTATTTCACTTATTGCATGTTTAATCGTATATAAAAAGAAACAATTGGACTAAAAACTGAGCTGAAACGCTCAGTTTTTTCTTTTTTCAATCATTTCCTCGGAAATTTTACAATTACTATACATATTTTTACAGATTTTGTCGAAAAGTAATTAGTTATAGGTTGTATAGGATACGTGAATATTGTTCAAAATGATTGCTGAGGTGATGATGGAATGCGAGGAAGAAATAATAAAAAGTCGCAAAAGGTAGTACATTTATTTCAAAAAAGATGGGTGTTTCCGGCACTATACATTGCTTGTGCAGCAGTAATCTTAATGGTTGCGTTATGGTTCCAAGGAGCTAATCCGAAGAAGACTCCGAACCAAGATCAAGCAACACCGTATACACAATCGGAAGATCCAGCAGTACCAGTAACGAAATCTTCAGAAGTAGTGAAAATGCCAGCTGCCGCGAGTGTGGAAGTAGTCGTACAGAAGAAATTCTATGAAGATGCAGCAACTGAGGCGGAACAAGAAAAAGCACTTGTCTTTTATAACAACACATATTCCCCAAACAAAGGAATTGACATTGCTGCGAAGAATGGAAAAGAATTCAATGTTACAGCTGCTTTAAGTGGTACAGTAACGAAAGCTGAAAAAGATTCACTTCTTGGTTATGTTGTAACAGTTGATAGCGGAAATGGTGTAGCAGCTTCTTATCAAAGCTTAGGCAGTGTAAAAGTAGAAAAAGGTGCACGAGTTGTACAAGGTGAAGTATTAGGAAAATCCGGTCTAAGTGCAATGAATAAAGAAGCAGGTTCTCATGTTCACTTTGAAGTACGTAAAGACAATGTGGCTGTGAACCCTGAGCGCTACTTAAATAAGTCAGTAGCAGAAATTAAAGCTGATGCAGGTGTTGCAAAGGCAACGAACGCTTCTGGTAAAAAAGCTGAAGACAAATCTCAAAAAGAAGAGAAGTCAACGAGCACGACACCAGAAAGTAAAACAGAAGACAAGTCTCAAAAAGAAGAGAAATCAACAAGCGGTTCGACTAGTGACAAAAAAGAAGAACCGAAGAAAGAAGAAAAATCAACAAATGGTTCTACAGAATCATCTAACAGTTCTTCTTCACAAGAATAAGAAAGTGAAAAAATCAGTTCCCACTAGGAGAGCTGATTTTTTTATTTTTATATGAAAATACTCAATTTCGAGAAAAAAGTTGCAATAACAAGGAAAAATGACGAGATTCTCGAATATATATTACAAAAGGGAGGGGATACTGTGTCATTTTTGTTTGTTCTGTCGACTGCTATTATTTTATTGTTTGTTTTATTCACTTTATATTATTACATTGCCAGTAAGAAAGAGGTTCCCCACCATCAATTATTAGAAGAAGAGTTTGAACGAGAAGAATGACACCTTATATATAAGGTGTCATTTTTTTCGCCAAAATAGTCACTGTTAACGTATTTCTCACAAAAAATGTAATTTTTCTTAACTTAGTCCGCAAAAATAGTGAACATGTAGCATATATCAGTAGTGCGGGCAATACAATGGTATAAACCAAAGCAAAGAGAGTGTTTGAGGTGAGAAATCGTGAATCATTTCATTATAAATCCAAGAATGTTTAACGCTTACAAACAGCACTCACACTTACTTCTTAGTCGTATGCAGCGAGGCTCATTTCACCCTTCTCACATCCAAATTAGGGAGGCGAGTGGTGTGCACGATTACATCAAAGAGAGAACTATCAAGATTGGTAAGTATATCGTGGAGACAAGAAAGACAGTGCGTGTCATTGCAAAGGAATTTGGGGTATCAAAGAGTACAGTCCATAAAGATTTAACGGAACGTCTACCAGAGATTAATCCAGAGCTCGCAAATGAAGTGAAAGAAATTCTTGATTATCATAAGTCTATTCGTCATTTAAGAGGCGGAGAAGCAACAAAGCAAAAGTATAGAAAAGAAGATGTAGAAAAGCCGGTACGTCAATAAATATGCGATCGTAAACATCCCGTTTCAATTCGGTAATATTTTTCAGAAGAATTCTTTTTGTGAATATTACGTTTCTGTTAAATTTATGATAAAATCAGAAATTAGGTGTAAAAGAATTCGGGTGTAACCTGATTTTGAATATCGAGGAGGAAAAAACGGGAATGTTTGCGCGAGATATCGGAATTGACCTAGGTACGGCTAACGTATTAATCCATGTTAAAGGTAAAGGTATTGTATTAAATGAGCCATCTGTTGTTGCTATTGATCGTAACACAGGTAAAGTATTAGCAGTAGGTGAAGAAGCAAGAAGTATGGTGGGACGTACGCCTGGTAATATTGTAGCAATTCGTCCACTTAAAGATGGTGTAATCGCAGATTTCGAAATTACAGAAGCAATGTTAAAGTATTTCATTAACAAATTGGACGTAAAGAGCTTCTTTTCAAAACCTCGCATTTTAATTTGTTGTCCAACAAATATCACATCAGTAGAACAAAAAGCAATTCGTGAGGCTGCTGAACGTTCAGGTGGTAAAACAGTATTCTTAGAAGAAGAACCAAAAGTAGCCGCAGTTGGTGCTGGTATGGAAATCTTCCAACCAAGCGGTAACATGGTTGTTGATATTGGTGGAGGTACAACAGATATCGCTGTACTATCTATGGGTGATATTGTTACCTCTTCCTCTATCAAAATGGCTGGCGATAAGTTTGATATGGAGATCTTAAACTACATTAAACGTAAGTATAAGCTATTAATCGGAGAACGTACTTCAGAAGATATTAAAATTAAAGTTGGTACAGTATTCCCAGGTGCACGTAGCGAAGAGCTTGAAATTCGTGGACGTGACATGGTAACAGGCTTACCACGCACAATTACAGTATGCTCTGAAGAAATTACAGAAGCATTAAAAGAAAATGCAGCTGTTATTGTACAAGCTGCAAAAGGCGTACTAGAGCGCACACCACCAGAATTATCTGCGGACATCATCGACCGCGGTGTTATTCTAACAGGCGGTGGAGCTTTACTACACGGTATCGACATGCTTCTAGCAGAAGAACTAAAAGTACCAGTATTAATTGCTGAAAACCCAATGCACTGCGTTGCGGTTGGTACAGGCATTATGTTAGAGAATATTGATAAATTACCAAAGCGTGCTTTGCGATAAAGTGAGAGGAACTAAGGTGTAAACCTTAGTTCTTTTTTTGTATTTTTATTTTTTTATTTCGATTTATTGAGAAAATAGAAGAAAAATAAAGAAAAACGAAGAATATAGGTAAAATATTCATATATATGGTTAAATTTAATATTTCCTTATTTGAAAACGTTTATAATATAATGAGTCGAATACGACATTAAGGCAAATAATGTTTTAATACATATTGCCTTTCCCTAATCTGGGCATACACTCTTTTCTACCTCCGTGTCAGTTGCAAGTATATGCAACTATTTTAAGGGAATAGAGTGTGTGCATTTTTTTATAAATAGGAAGTAAAGTTTCACTTTATAATGACAAACAATAAACAAAATGGGATAATAAACAATATGTCCAAGTGGTAAGACCAATATTACAAAAGGGGCGATTGTTACATGCTAAATATAGAACAAATTAAAGAAATCATTCCTCACCGCTATCCATTTCTACTTGTTGATAAAATATTAGAAGTAGATGAAGGAAAAAGAGCAGTTGGAATTAAAAATGTATCCGCAAACGAAGAATTCTTTAACGGGCACTTCCCTGACTATGCAGTTATGCCCGGTGTACTTATTGTAGAAGCATTGGCACAAGTTGGTGCTGTTGCTGTATTAAAGAAAGAAGAAAACCGCGGAAGACTTGCTTTCTTCGCTGGTATCGACAATTGTCGTTTCAAAAAACAAGTACGTCCAGGTGATCAACTTCGTCTAGAAGTAGAAATGACACGTGTACGTGGTCCAATCGGAAAAGGAAAAGCAATTGCAACAGTAGATGGTGAAGTTGCATGTGAAGCGGAAATTACATTTGCGATTGGTGATAAAAAAGAATAGATGTGAATTAAAAAAATTCTTCTGCAATAGGCAGAAGAATTTTTTTAATTCATGTATTTTTTGTTCGAAATATTAAAATGCAGAGTAATCAGAATTCTTATTGTAAATGAATGGAAGTTCGTATATAATGACGCTATAAATATCTTGGAATTAAGATAAATGATAGCGCGATAAAAATAGAGAAGTCGTTGTCACATTATAGAAGGTGTAAGGTAGGACAAAGGTTATTCTGATTCGTTAAGATAAATTGTAGAGGAAAGTAATGGAGAAATTTAACGGTAGAAGTAAATGAAAAATTGGCGTAGCATATCGAGCATAAAAGAGAAAAAGGGGAAAATGACGTATTCTGAAAAAGGAGACTATAACATGTTCGGGAGAAAGAAAAGAAAGCCATTAAGACAATTAATTACAAATAAAGAGCCTAAATCACGCATTGCGGAACAATACCGTAATATCCGTACAAATATTGAATTTACATCTGTAGATAACCATATTCGTTCTATCATTGTCACTTCAGCAGATCCAGGTGATGGGAAAACAACGACCATTTCTAATCTAGCAGTTGTTTTTGGACAGCAAGGAAAAAAAGTATTGTTAATTGGAGCTGACTTACGTAAACCTACATTGCAAAATTTATTCGCTGCACACAATCCAAATGGATTAACGAATCTATTATCAGGACAAGCATCGTTTGTGCAATGTATTCAAAAAACAGACATAGAGAATGTATATGTTATGTCAGCAGGTCCAATTCCACCAAATCCAGCGGAGCTACTAGGATATCGTAAAATGGACGAGTTGCTTCTAGAGGCATATAAGGTGTTTGACATCGTTCTGATTGATACACCACCTGTATTGGCCGTTACAGATGCGCAAATACTAGCAAATAAATGTGATGGAGTTGTATTAGTAGCGCGCAGTGAAAAAACAGAAAAAGATAAACTAATAAAGGCAAAACAAATATTAGATAAAGCATCAGGAAAGCTACTTGGTGTTATATTAAATGATAAAAAAGAAGAACAAGAGCAATATGGATATTATTAGAAAATAATGTATGGAATAGTAATTTTTAAAGCTGGTAATTTTTTACTAGCTTTTTTGAATTGTTTTAAAATTCATTATCGCATTATACAAAAAAAATGATATAATGGAATTTTTGGCAAATTGATGGAATGTGTTGTCATATTTAAGATTATTTTGTAAGATTATATATGTTTTTAAATAACAATCGTACATACATATTACTAAAATAAAAAAATGTAAGATTATATGTTATAATTTTTCTTATGTGCAAATTTTAGAAAGTTGGAGGAACTTATGGAAGAAACAATTAGTTTGAAAGAGTTATTTCATATTTTAAAAAAACGTTTAGCAATGATCCTCGTAATCGCCTTTGGTGCAGCTATTGTAAGTGCTATCATTAGCTTCTTCTTTATGACACCAATCTATCAATCTTCTACGCAAATTCTTGTTAACCAGAAGAAACAAGAGGGTGCAATGTTTCAAGCTGGAGAGGTTCAAACGAATATTCAATTAACGAATACATATAAGGTTATTATTAAAAGTCCAGTAATCTTAGATCAAGTGAATGAAAAATTAAATTTAAATATGACACCGCAAGCGTTAACAGGAAAGGTTAATGTTGCAAATGAAAAAGATTCACAAGTCATTTCTGTAACAGCTGAGGATAAAGATCCAAAATTAGCTCGTGATATCGCAAATGCTACTGCGGATGTATTTAAAGGTGAAGTTGCAAAAATTATGAACGTGGATAACGTAACAGTGCTCTCTAAAGCAGAAGTTGCAGAAAATCAATCTCCGATTAAACCACGTCCAATGTTAAATGTAGCAATTGCCTTCGTTGTTGGCTTAATGGCTGCAGTTGGTCTTGCCTTCTTACTAGAATACTTAGATAACACAGTGAAAAAAGAAGAAGATGTAGAAAACTTACTTGGTTTACCAGTGTTAGGTATTGTAGCTCGTATGGATGAAGAAACAATGAACGTGAAATCGCACGCTCCATCATCAAGAAAAGTGAGGGGACAAACAATTGGCTCTTAATTTATTTAAAAAGAAAAAAAATCACCGTCAACGTCGTCAATTAATTGCTCATCAACAACCGAAATCACCAATTTCAGAACAGTATCGTAATATTCGAACGAATATCGAATTTGCAGCTGTTGATACGAATTTACATTCATTAATGGTTACGTCTGCAAACCCAAGTGAAGGTAAAACTACAACAACAGCGAATATGGCGGTAGTCTTCGCTCAGCAAGGAAAGAAAGTATTATTAATTGATGCAGATATGCGTAAACCAGCGATGCATCAAATGTTCCAAGTCGATAACATTGTTGGATTAACAAATGTGTTAACGCATAGTGAGCGTTTAGAAAAGTGTGTACAAACAACATCAGTTGATAATTTACACTTTTTAGCTTGCGGTCCAATTCCGCCAAATCCAGCAGAATTATTAGGATCAAAATCGATGCAAGAGCTTCTTGCACAAGCATACAGTATGTACGATTTAGTCATTTTTGATTTACCGCCAATTTTAGCTGTAACTGACGCACAAATTATGGCGAATGTATGTGATGCTTCTATTCTTGTTGTTCGTAGTGAATCGACAGAGAAAGAAACAGCAGTAAAAGCAAAAGGTTTGTTAGAATCAGCAAAAGGTAAACTGCTAGGCGTTGTCCTGAATGATCGTGAACGTGAACAGGGCTTATATTATTACTACGGTGCAAATTAATTAAAAGAGTGAGATATGGAAGAACATATCTCCTTTTTTCCCTTGAATATGAGATTTCTCATATTCAAGGGAAAAAAGATTTATATGAGAGAGGGAGGATGAAACAAATGATAGATTTACATTGTCACATTTTACCTGGTATCGATGACGGTGCACAGACAGTAACAGATAGTTTAGTGATGGCACAAAAGGCAATAGAGGAAGGTATTCATACAATTGTCGCAACACCACACCATCAAAATGGAAAATATATAAATGAGCGTACCTCAATTATTCATCAAGTAAAACAGCTAAATGATGAACTGCAACAACATAATATTCCACTTACCATTTTACCGGGGCAAGAGGTCAGGTTATATGGTGACATATTAGAAGACTATGAAGCGGGTAAAATCGTTACTTTAAATGAAACAAACAAATACATATTCATTGAATTTCCATCTAATCATGTACCTCGTTATGCAGAACAACTATTTTATGAAATACGTGTAAAAGGAATGATTCCAATTATCGTTCATCCGGAACGTAATGCCGAGTTAATCGAGCGGCCAGATAAGTTATATAATCTCGTCAATAAAGGTGCATTAACACAAGTGACGGCAGGGAGTATCTTGGGGGAATTTGGAAAAAAGATTAAAAAATTCTCACTACAACTTGTAGAACATAATTTAACCCATATGGTCGCATCAGATGCACATAATACAACATCAAGAGGATTTCATTTAGCAGAAAGCTATGAACTAATAGAGAAAGAATTTGGTGCAAGTGTTATGAATGATTTAAGAGAGAATCCGTATTTAATGATTAGCGGGAAAGCAATTTATAAAGAAGATCCAGAACAAATTCGTCGTAAAAAGTTGTTTGGCATCTTTTAAATAAAGAACAGGTGATGTCTCCTAACCGTTATCAACGGAGGCACTCGGTCGTGCTGTGGGTAGAAATTTTTATTTCGAACCTACCTTAGACGCTTGTCGTCGGGAGTATGGCGTGAGGATGGGTTAGATGCCCATAATTTATTTGTAATAGAAACTCTACCTATGGAGTTATAAGCATGACTTTATAGGTAGGGTTTTTGTTATTGTTACATATGAATAAAAGGATGTAGGGGGACTAAAATTGAAAAAAGTAAGAAAAGCAATTATTCCAGCAGCTGGTCTTGGGACGAGATTTTTACCAGCGACGAAAGCGATGCCGAAAGAAATGTTACCTATTGTTGATAAACCAACAATTCAATACATAATAGAAGAAGCAATAGAATCAGGAATTGAAGATATTATTATTGTTACTGGAAAAGGAAAGCGCGCGATTGAAGATCATTTTGATCATTCATTCGAACTAGAACAAAACCTTTTAGAAAAAGGAAAGTATGAAATGCTTGAAAAGGTACAAGCTTCTTCAAGAATTAATATTCATTACATAAGACAAAAAGAACCAAAAGGGCTTGGTCATGCAGTGTGGTGTGCACGCAAGTTTATTGGAAATGAGCCATTTGCGGTATTACTTGGTGATGATATTGTCCAAGCGAATACACCATGTTTACGCCAATTAATGGATCAATATGAAGGTACACAGTCGTCAGTTATTGGTGTGCAAACAGTACCTGAAAATGAAACACATCGCTACGGTATTATCGATCCAGTTGAACAAAACGATCGTCGTTATCAAGTACGTCAATTTGTTGAAAAACCAGAAGAAGGTACAGCACCATCCAATTTAGCAATTATGGGTCGTTACGTATTAACGCCAGAAATTTTTACATTCCTTGAGAATCAACAAACGGGTGCTGGTGGAGAGATTCAGTTGACAGATGCAATTCAACGTTTAAATGAAATTCAACGTGTATTTGCTTATGATTTTGAAGGAACTCGTTATGATGTTGGGGAGAAGTTTGGTTTTATTAAGACAACCATTGAGATGGCACTTCAGCATGAAAATTTAAATGAAGAATTAATAAATTACATGAATGAAGTTATAAAAAGAGAAAAGGTAACTGTATAAAGGAAAGGTGATATATTTGGGTAATCGTGAAATAGTAAGTGAGTCATTAGAACAAAGTACGTTGGAAATAAGGAAACCTAGTGGTATATATTTATGTTTAAAAAGAGTAATGGACCTAAGTGGAGCAATAGTTGGATTGATAATCTTTTCTCCAATTTTTCTTTTAATCTCAATTTTATATATGACAGGGGATAATAAAGGTCCTGTCTTTTTTAAACAGATTCGTATGGGGAAGAATGGAAAAGAATTCTACATTTACAAATTCAGATCAATGATTGTAAATGCGGAAGAGAAATTAAGAAGTAATGAAGTATTATATAAAAAATATATAGATAATAATTATAAATTAGAACCGAGCGAAGATCCACGCATAACAAAAGTAGGCCAATTTTTAAGAAAGACTAGCTTAGACGAACTTCCACAATTTTTAAATGTTTTAAAAGGTGATATGAGCCTTGTTGGCCCAAGACCGGTGGTACAAGAAGAGTTGGTAGAGTATGGAGAAAGAAAAGATGAGTTTTTATCTGTAAAGCCAGGTCTTACAGGTTATTGGCAAGTAAGTGGGAGAAGTGATGTAGGATATCCAGAGAGGGTAGATTTAGAGTTATATTATACTTATAATGCATCATTATGGTTGGATATTAAGATTTTGTTATTAACTGTCAAGGATGTTGTATTGGGCAAAGGGGCATATTAAATTTTTTGAGTTGTTTAGAAAGTAGGAGAAGTATATGGGAATAAATGTCGAATTACACACCCATACTTGCCATTCGCATGATAGTACTTTAGGCAAGTGGTTCTATTTGCTCATGTTAAAATTAAGAAGAATAAATGTGGTAGCGATTACGGATCATGATGAAATTGAGGGTGCGTTAAAATTCAAACCTTTTCTTGAGAAACATTCCATTAGGGTAATTATTGGAGAAGAAATATTTTCTAGTAAGGGTGAAATAATAGGATTATTTATAAATGAAAAGATAAGCCCGGGAAAATCCCCAAGGGATACAATGTTAGAGATAAAAAAACAAGGAGGAATAGTATATATTCCTCATCCGTATGATGAAAAAAGATATAAAACAGTTTTGGTGGAAGAAGAGATTCAAAAAAACCTAGATTTAATTGATATCATTGAAGTTCACAATGGTAGAAATATAAAGAGGTATTTTTCAGAAATTCAATTAGAAATTGCGAACAGATATAATACAACTAAGGCTATAGGTAGTGATGCGCATACATTTATAGAATTAGGTAGAAATTACAACGTTATGGAAGAGTTTAATGGTGATCCACAGAAATTCAAAGAAAATTTAAAAAGGGCAAAATATGTTCAAAAAGAATGCCTACAGGTGGCCCATCATATAACCAAGTTTGCTAGGGTTTTTAAATTAATAAAAAGAGGTAAATACAGTGAATTGTGTAGAATTATCAATAAGAAACTTGGAAATAGAAAGCAAAAAATTAGCAACTAAAATTGAACAGGATTTCCGGCCAGATGTAGTTATATTTATAGCTAAGGGGTCATTTTTAATAGGACAAACAATAAGTGAGTACTTAAGGGTGCCGTTATTAGAAATTCAAGCAGTACGTAAGGGAAATAAGTTAAAGGAATTTATAAAACCTGTAATAAAAATTATTCCTAAATCCCTTAAAGAATATTTAAGACGTAAAGAAATTCAATCTGGAGTTCATAATCAAAATGTAGATAGAGAAATTTATTTTGATATGAATAAACAAGAGATGAAGAATATAAATAAAATTTTGGTTGTAGATGATTCAGTAGACACGGGGCACACAGCTAGTCAAGTGGTAAAATACTTAGGGAATATCTATACTGAAACGGAAATAAAATTTGCAAGTTTAAATTCTTTTAAAGATAGTGCAAATATTTTTCAGGTGGATTACTCTTTATATGAAAATCATATTTTAATGGGGCCTTGGTCCAATGATTCCAAATATAATAAAGAATTTATTGAATTATATAATCAATGGAAGGAGGTAAACTATGGGGAAGCCTAAAATTAGCATAGTAGTAGCAGCGTATAATGTTGAGAATTATATTGAAAAGTGTTTGGAAAGTCTTGTTGGACAGAGTATTAAAGAAATTGAAATATTAGTCATAGATGATGGTTCACGTGATAATACAGTAAATATTGCTAATGAGTTTACAAAGTATGATAAACGTGTAAGAATAATTTCTCAAGAAAATGGTGGTTTAAGTGCTGCAAGAAATACGGGGATTGATCATGCTAGTGGAGAGTTTATAGCATTTGTAGATGGTGATGATTATTTAGATAAATCTATGTATGAGAATTTATATAAAAAAATCATTCCGGGTAATATTGACCTGGTAGTTTGTGGATTTAAAAAAGTCTGGTTAGATGAGGATGCAAGTAAACTACGTGAGAAAGAATATTATTTTAACAAAGATCTATTGAATGGTGATGTCCTAGAGAATTTTCTTTGTAAACATGATGAGCCTTTTGTTGTAGCTTGGAACAAGTTATATAGAACAGAAATAATTAAAGAAAATGGACTATATTTTGAAAATCGTGCTTTTTTTGAAGATGTAGGTTTTATGCCGAGATATTTATATTTTTGTAATAGTATAGAAGTAGTAAATGAAGCTTTGTATTATTATGTCCAGAGGGAAGGATCGATAACTCGAAGTTATAATCCGATTATTGATGAATCTATAATAAATACAATGAATGTATTAAAAACATTTTTTAAAGAAAGTTCCTACGAGAAATTTTGTGGAGTGGTTGAAGCAAGATTGTGGATATACTTAATAAACTACTCATTAGAAAATAAGAAATCTATAAAAGAGAAAAAAAGACAACTGAATAGTCTTTCGGATTCTTACAACCTATTACCTTTTAAGCATAGGGTAGGTGCTGTTTTATTAAAGATAGGTTTGTATGAAGTTTTATTTAGACGTTTAAGGAGTTCATAAAATGTTTGCATATATTTTTATGCTAATACTATCGTTATTAACCTTATTGAAGGGGAAATATGCTCAAGTATTCTATTGGTTGGCCAGTACGTATGTTCTTTTATTAGCCGGATTTAGATATGGAGTAGGGACAGATTATTATTCTTATGAAAGAATGTATACTGAGGGAAGAGTTTGGTTTTCGGAACCTGGGCTAGTATATATAATGGACTTCATGAAATTTTTAGGCATACCAGTCCAAATCTTTTTCTTAGTTATAGCATTTCTTATACAGTATTTAATTTATAAGGCAATAAAGCGTTACAGCGACACAAGAGAAGTATATTACATGGCTGTATTCTTTTATATTAGTTTATATTATTTTAATACCTCTTTAAATACAATAAGGCAATTTATAGCAATGGGTCTGTTTTTAATTAATATAAATAATATAATCAATAAAAAGTTCATCAAATATAATTTAATGTTTATTGTAACAATTATGTTTCATAAGAGTGCGATATTTTTCTATCCAATTTATTTTTTGCATAATTTAGTAACGAGATATATTAATACAAATACTAAAAGAGTTACCTTATTAGTTATTTCTTTTTCTTTGATGTTTGTTAGATTTGACGAATTAATTATTAAAATAATATCTAAAGTTTTTGGTAATCAATATGCTTATTATACAGAATGGGCTTCAAGTCAATATTTAGAATACTCATTATCATGGAAAATGGCAGTGCTATTAATTGTTAAATTGTTATTAAGCATATGGTTAGTAAGTAATAAAGAGAAATTTATTCATTTAAAGAAGCATGAAGCTATATTCGGTATATACTATATAAGCTTAATATTAACATTCCCTTTGTATCCAATGCTAATATTTAGACGTTTACTTTTCTATATTAGTATTACAGAGATCATTATTTTTGCGTTATTTATACAAAAAAACCAAAAAGCAAAGATTGTATTTATTGTTTTTGCACTAATTTATTATTTTGCCAACCTAATATTGGGATATAGTACGCCACTTCCCTATGAAATCAGGTTATGGTAGTGTTTTTGTAAGTTCATATATTAAAAATAGACATAATGAATTTAGATTCATTATGTCTATTTTTAAATAAGAAAACAAATTATTAAATTATTTTATAGAATGGAGCATAGTGAAATGAATAAAATTCCTAAGGTAATTCATTACTGTTGGTTTGGAAAAAATAAGAAATCGGAATTTATAGAAAAATGCATAGAGTCTTGGGGAAAACATTTAACAGATTATGAATTTATAGAATGGAATGAGGAGAATTTTGATATTAATTGCAATCAATTTGTAAAAGAAGCTTATGAGGAGAAAAAATGGGCATTTGTTTCTGATTATGTACGGCTATGGGCACTGTATAATTATGGTGGTATTTATCTTGATACAGATGTGGAGGTTTTAAAGGGGTTTGATGTATTTTTAGAGCATGACAGCTTTAGTGGGTTTGAAGATGATATTACTATCCCAACAGGGATTATAGGGGCTATGAAAAATAGTCAGGCAATTAATATGTTTTTGAAATACTATGATAATAGAAGTTTTTATTTAGAAAACGGAGATCTTGATACAACTACGAATGTAGAAATTATCACTGAAATTTGCTCTGATCAAGGATTTGAGCCTAATGGAAATTATCAAGTGTTAAATAATGGGATGCATATTTACCCTAAAGAGTACTTTTGTCCTAAAGAATATAAAACGGGGATCTTAAGAGTAACTAAAAATACTTATTGTATTCATCATTTTAATGGGTCGTGGATTACTAAGGATAAAAGATTTAAAAAGAACATTAGATTATTTATGTTTAGGGTCCTGGGAGAAAGAACGACTAATTTTCTTTTGAATATCGTGAAAAGATAAATGAGGAAGAAGTTTTTATTGCTGTTACACTGAAAAATAGTAATCTAGGAGAGGAAATATGAGGAATAGAATTACATTTTTAATTGCTAGAATTATTTTCTGTTTTTTAAGAATGAACCCCAAAAAATTAATTTTTATAGATTATGCACCAGGTTCAGGTTCCAATGTGAAGGTGCTATATGATTTTATGACTAAAGAATATAATGATCTAGATTTAATATATATAAACTTTCAAAAAATACTGGAAAAACCGATAGGAAATGCTATGCATTTAGGGACGGGGGCTATTGTCATCACATCGCATGGCCCTATAAAAAAAATGAAAAAGAAACAAAAATTCATTGAATTATGGCATGGAATACCCTTAAAAAAAATGGGATTATTAGAAAATGAAACTACCATGAATAAAAAGAAAATCGATACATTAGATCGAGTAATCTCTAGTTCAGAAACGTACACTACGTTATTAAATGCCTGTATAGGAATAAATAATAAATATGTTATCACTGGATTTCCACGAAATGATCTTTTAAATTTGAGTGGAGGAGAAACGAGAGACATCATATTGAAGTACTTTTCTGTTAGTGAAAATGATAAATTAATGGTATTTATGCCGACATTCAGAAAAGGATATATCAGGGAAGAATCGGATTTAAACAGGGAATATAATATATTCGGTTTAGGTGATATGAATATTGATGAATTTAATGCTTATTTAGTAAAAAACAGAATTACAGTTATTGTGAAATTACACCCTAAAGAGGAGGTGTATTATAAAAAAGCATTGGAGGGATTTTCTAATATCAAGTTATGTACATCGGAATTTTTAGCAAAATATAATTTAGATATATACCAAATACTATCTGAAACAGATTTGTTAATAACAGATTATTCAAGTGTATATTTTGATTATCTTTTATTAGATAAACCGATATTATTTTTGAATACAGATTTAGATCAATATCGTAATAATAGGGGATTCCTATTAAATCCATTTGAATTTTGGACACCTGGTCCAAAGGTGAACGTATACAATCATTTTATCTGTGAATTAGAGAAGTTGCTTACTGATGAAAAATATTATAAAACTGAGAGGGAAAATATAAAAAAGATAGTTCATGAATATACTGATTTTAAGTATTCAGAAAGGGTAGCTAAATATATATATAGTAATTATTTAAATTAAAATAATTATAAGTAAATTAGCTGAAATTATAATATGAAAAAAGTATTACGTGATTTTTTATATAATGCTTTATATCAATTGTTTATTATAATAACTCCAATTCTTACTATGCCATTTCTCTCTAGGGTCTTAGGGGTAAAGGCATTAGGAATAAACAGTTATACTTTTTCAGTTGTCCAAATTTTAAGTGTATTGGCTTTTTTAGGAATTGGTCAACTGGGTATTAGAAGTATAGCAAAAAATAGAGATTCTCAAAATAAAGTAAATGAAACATTTTGGGGATTATGGTTAATTCAATTTTTAGCAGGGATTGTAGTTATAGGGTTATATATATTCTATATTACAAATGTAAATAAAGAATATAGAATGTATTTTTTATTGCAACTGCCATTTCTTTTTGGGGTTATTTTTGATATTTCATGGTTTTATATTGGTATTGAAAGAATTAAACAAGTAGTTTTAAGAAATATGCTAATTAAATCTGTATCAATTATATTAATTTTTATTTTAATTCGTGATGAAAATGACTTGTGGAAGTATATGCTTATAATGTCCTTAGGGGCTTGGCTAGGAAATGTAGTATTTTGGATGGGGTTATCTAAATATGTAACTAAATTCTCATTTAATATACAGTACCTAAAGGATAACTTTAGGGCTGCCTTACTACTATTAATTCCACAACTAGCTATTCAAGTATATATTACATTTGATAAAACAATCTTAGGAATGATAGCTGGGCCTGTCGAATTATCCTATTATGATCAATCGCAAAAAATATCTAGAATTATTTTGGCGGTCATTACTTCGCTAAGTATGGTGTTATTACCTAGACTCGCTAATATGGTTGTTAATAATCAAAATGAAGTTCTTCATAAATACTTGAAAAAGTCTTTAGATTATACGATAGTGCTAGCGCTATTATTCTGTAATATCGTAATGCTTAATTCTTATGAATTTGTTCCTTGGTTCTTTGGAGAAAGCTTTATTCCTATGTCACCTTTAATGTTCTGGGTAAGTTTCATTATCATTTTTATTCCAATAGGTGGTGTCTTTGCAAATCAATATGCACTCGCTTTTGAAAAGGATAAACAATACGTATTACCATTAGTACTAGGTGCAATAATTAGCCTGATACTTAATATAATATTTATACCGCGATATGGTGCATTAGGTGCAACATTTGTTATAGTATTTGTTGAATTTATGGTGTGCTTTTTTAGGATATATCTAATTCGAAAATATCTAGATTTAAAGTTTATGTTTCAAGGAGTATATACTTATTTTCTAGCTGCGTTGATAACTTTTATTTTCGTATATTTCATCCCAAAAATGTTTGTAAATGATTTTATAAATATGACGATTAAATCTTTAGTCATTGGCATGGTATATATAATAATTATTTTGGTTTTACCTAATATGATTTCTCGGGATTTAAAAAGGATAATCTTAAAAAGTAAATAAGTAGATTTTAGGAGTGTATTTTAAAATATGAAGCGAATTTTAACTTATGGAACATTTGATTTACTACATTATGGTCATATAAATTTAGTAAGGCGAGCAAAAGATCTAGGTGATTATTTAATAGTTGGATTATCAACAGATGAATTTAATGCATTAAAAGGAAAAGAATCTTATTTTAAATTTGAAGAGAGAAAAATGCTACTGGAAAGCATTAGGTATGTGGACTTAGTAATATCGGAAAATACTTGGGAACAAAAGATTGAAGATATCATAAAGTATGAAATTGATGTATTTGTTATGGGTGATGATTGGGAAGGGAAATTTGATTTTTTAAAAGAATATTGCGAAGTGGTTTATTTGCCAAGAACTGAAGATATATCAACTACTCAAATAAAAAGTGAACTTTCATTACAATCATAAGAAATAAAAAAGCTTTTATTTGTAAATGTATTTGTTGTAATATGTGAATAGCGACAATGCATAATTAGTTATAAATAAAAATTAAAGAAGGTATAAATTATGAAAAAGAAAATTTTATTTTGGGTTTTAGGTATAATAGGTTTTCTAGTGATTGCAGGGGGAGCATATGCATACTATGTTTATTCTAATGTATCAAATACATTAGATGCAGTACATAAGCCATTAGATCGTGACAAGTCTGAAAAACGTGATAAGAAAGTAGATGTCGCTGATAATAAACCAATATCTATTTTGTTAATGGGCGTGGATCAAAGAGCGAATGAGACAGGACGTTCAGATTCAATGATGTTATTTACGTTAAATCCACAAAAAAAGTCTATGAAAATTACTAGTATCCCACGTGATTCTTATACAGAAATTATAGGTAAAGGTAAGAAGGATAAGATTAATCATGCGTATGCTTTTGGTGGAATTGATATGTCTGTAAAAACGGTAGAGAATTTCCTTGATATACCAGTTGATCATTATATTGAGGTGAATATGGCTGGCTTTAAAGATGTTGTTGATGCAGTTGGTGGAGTAGATGTTAATAATGATTTAGAATTTAAATATGAAGGATCACAATTTGCTAAAGGAAATATACATCTTAATGGTACGGAAGCATTAAGATATTCCCGTATGCGCTACGAAGACCCACGTGGTGACTTCGGCCGTCAAATGCGCCAACGTCAAGTTATCCAAGCGGTAATTAAAAAAGGCGCAAGTGTTTCTTCTCTAGCAAGTTACGGTGATGTATTAAAAGCAATTGAGAAAAACGTTAAAACAAGTTTAACACAAGATCAAATGTTTGATATTCAAAAGAACTATAAAGATTGCATGGAGAACAGTGAAGAAATCCAAATCCCAGGTGACGGCCATAAAGCCGCTGATGGTATTTGGTACTACTATGTTCCGGATGCAGCAAAACAAGATATTACGAATAAATTAAGAGCGCATCTTGAAGTGACTAAGTAATATGTAATAACCCAACTCCTTTGGTAGGAGTTGGGTTTATTTTTGCGTGAATTTATATTAGTATTATATGTTGTGAGAATAATAGATGAGGTGAATAGATGAATAAGAAAGCGGTACTTGTCCTAGTTATTTTTGTATTGTTTGTCGCTTCGATTGTGAGCGGTAAATTATACTGGAATAAGAAAATTGCGAATGCAACAGGGCAGACGAGTGAAGTAACGAAAACAAAAGCTGAAGTGAAAGATAGTGGAGCAAAGAAATCAGAGAAAAAACAAGATGCGAAATCATCTTTTAATGAAGCATATGCGAAGAATTTACCAAATGAATTGAAAGAGAAGCTAAAGAAAGCTGCTGAAGATAAAAAGTCAGTAAAACTTGTTATTGTTGGCGATGAAGCTTCTTCATCTGAAAAAGGTGCTTGGGCAGCTAAGTTAACAGCTAATTTAGAAACTGCTTACGGTAAAGGCTTATGGAATGTGACTGTAAAGGAATATAAGGGTGAAAGTACAGACGAATTAATTACGAATAAACGTGATAAAGAGATTGCGAAAGAGAATCCAGATGTGATTTTATTTGAACCACCATTTATTACCGATAACGGTAAAACTGGTAATGGAAACTCTGTTGCAAGTACACAGAAGTTTGTGCAAGCACTTTCTACTAGTGCAAAGGGTGCTACAATTATGATTCAACCATCAAACCCAGTGTACGGTGCGAAGAATTATCCGAAGGCAATTGAGGCGTTAAAGCAATTTGCGACGCAAAATGGTTATACATATGTAGATCATTGGGGAGCATGGCCTGATGCAACAACAAAGGCTATCCTACCATATTTAAAAGAAGAATTTGGTTTCCCAAGTGATAAGGGGCATGAAGTTTGGGCGCAATACGTAACTGATTATTTTGTAGCTAAGTAATGAAGGAGAGATAAAAGGTGTACGAGTTCCCGTATACCTTTTCTTTTTATAATTAAGAGATCTGAAAATAGTTAGGAGGAAAAAACAATGAATTCAATCCTAATCTGCGGTGGAGCCGGCTACATCGGTTCTCACGCTGTGAAAAAATTAGTAGACGAAGGTTTATCTGTTGTAGTAGTAGATAATTTACAAACTGGTCATGAGGATGCAATTACAGAAGGTGCGAAGTTTTATAATGGCGACCTTCGTGATAAGGCATTTTTAAGAGATGTTTTTACACAAGAAAATATTGAGGCGGTTATGCATTTCGCAGCTGATTCTTTAGTTGGAGTTAGTATGGAGAAACCTCTTCAATATTATAATAACAATGTGTATGGCGCACTTTGTTTATTAGAGGTAATGGATGAGTTTAAGGTAGATAAGTTTATTTTCTCCTCTACTGCGGCAACGTATGGTGAGGTAGATGTAGACCTTATTACTGAGGAAACGATGACAAATCCAACGAATACGTATGGAGAGACGAAGTTAGCAATCGAGAAGATGCTTCATTGGTATAGTCAAGCTTCTAATTTACGTTATAAGATTTTCAGATACTTTAACGTGGCTGGTGCAACTCCAAATGGTATTATTGGGGAAGATCACCGTCCAGAGACGCATTTAATTCCTCTTGTACTGCAAGTGGCTCTAGGTCAACGTGAGAAGATTATGATGTTTGGTGATGACTATAATACACCAGATGGTACTTGTATCCGTGATTATATTCATGTTGAAGATTTAGTAGCGGCTCATTTCTTAGGGCTTAAAGACTTGCAGAACGGCGGAGAAAGTGATTTCTATAACTTAGGAAATGGTAATGGTTTCAGTGTAAAAGAAATCGTTGATGCAGTTCGTGAAGTTACGAATCATGAAATCTCAGCTGAGGTAGCACCGCGCCGTGCGGGAGATCCAGCACGTTTAGTTGCTTCTTCTCAGAAAGCGAAAGAGAAGTTAGGATGGGATCCTCAGTATGTAAATGTGAAGACAATCATTGAGCATGCTTGGAATTGGCATCAGAAGAAACCTAATGGGTATGATAAATAGATATAATAAGTGAAAGAGAGGGTATTGTCGTTCAACATATGTTCGACAATACCCCCTCTTTTTTTATAAGATTTTTGCTATACTAAAATGTACTTATAATACGGGGTGGAAGGAGGAAAATGATGAAAATACTTGTAGTTGATGATGAATCGAGTATTCGTAATTTGATTCGGATGCAGCTTGAGATGGAAGGATATGAAGTACTTACGGCGGCTGATGGAAGAGAAGCTTTAGAGAAATGGAATGAAGGGCCGGATGTACTAATTTTGGATGTTATGCTTCCAGATACAGATGGGTATGAGCTGCTTCGTTTGTTCCGTGAGAAGGATCGAGATATTCCAGTACTCATGTTAACTGCGAAGAGTCAGATGAATGATAAATTGCTTGGGTTGCAGCTTGGGGCAGATGATTATGTGACGAAGCCATTTAATTATGCGGAACTTATTCTTCGAGTTAAGAATATGACGCGGCGCGTGAAGAAGAAAGAGGTAACGGTAAGTCATGAAGTAATCGGGGCGGGAGAGATAACGATTTGTCCTAAGGAAAGAAAGGTGCATATTAGTGGGAAAGAAATTCAGCTAACGTACCGAGAGTTTAATTTATGTCAGTTGTTTGTTTCAAATCCGCAGCGTGTATTTATGCGAGATGAGTTACTTGAGAAAGTATGGGGGTTTGAGTATATCGGAAATACGAGAGCGGTTGATATTATGGTGCAAAGACTGCGGAAGAAGTTAGGGAATAGCGGAGAATATATTAAGACAATTTATGGCGTCGGCTATAAACTGGATTGTTAAGTGGTGATGGTATGTCTTTAAAACGAAATATGGTGTTTGGGATAGTTGGACTGTTAATCCCGATTTTTGTTCTTTTGTATGCAGTTGTTTATATTACGTTAGAAAAGAATATGTATCATAACGCAGCAAATTCTTTGGAAAAGTTAAGTGTAGAAGCACAAATTTATACAATGAATTATTTAGAGAAGGAAGCAGAGATCGAGACGCTCGGTCCGAATTCACTTTTAATTGCTTCGTATTTAGCGAAGCGTATGGATGTCCGTGTACAGATGATTGGGAAGAATGGAGATGTTGTTGCGGATACGCAAAAGGGAGCACTTCTTCACCGGAATATTGATATTGAGAGTTCTTTGAAGGGGAAGAAATCTTATGTTTTTGAAGAGGGAGACCCAGCTCCAATTCTTTTATTTTCAAGCCCGGTGTATTATGGAAACGATGTCATTGGAAGTGTTCGTTTTATAAATGAGTTAACAGGTGAGAAGGAAGTTTTAACAAATGTCGGTTGGACGTTCTTAATGACGTCTCTTTGTCTAGTAGCTGCGGGTATTTTCTTTGCAATTCGTTTGGCAAAGTCTCTTCATAAGCCGATTGATCAGTTAAGGCAAATGGCGCACCGGCTTGCGAATGGTGATTATAAAAGTAAGATTGAGCTAAATGAATATGTGGAAATTGCTCAGCTTTCAGCGTCTTTTAATGCGATGGCTGATGGAATTGAACTGCATATTAAGCAATTGAAGGAGGAGAAAGAGAAGCAGAAAGATTTTTTAGACCGCATTACACATGAGCTGAAAACACCGCTAACGGCGATTATTGGCTATGTGGATTTAATTCCGAAGTTAAAGGCGAAGGAAGATGTACAGGAGAGCCTGCGTTATGTAGCTGTAGAAAGTGAGCGTTTATTATCACTTGTAGAGGAATTACTTAAGTCCTCAAAGTATGGGACGAGTACGTTTGAAGTGTCACCTACAGTTGTGAATATAAAGGAATTAGCTGAAGAAGCAGTTTCAATTGTGAAACCTCGCCTGCAGAAATTTGAGATTGAAGTGATCAATGAGTTAACAGATGTACACGTTGTTGCGGATTTCGATAAGACGAAACAGATCTTCTTAAACGTGCTGGATAATGCGATAAAATATAGCGATGCTACGCAAATTCGGATGAATGTAATCGTAAATGAACGTGAAGCGAAGGTTTTTGTTCATGATGATGGCATTGGTATAGATGAAGGTGTGCTTGCAGAGTGGAATGAATCACCAGAAGGGAAGGTACTTCCTTCTAGTTACGGGAATGGTTACGGTTTGTATATTTGTCAGGAGATTATGAATAAGCAGGGCGGAAGTATGCGAATTGAGAGTAGTGAAGAGGTTGGTACTACAATATTTATTACATTCTTGCTTCCGAGACGGATGGAAGACATAAAACACTTGAAAGCGGTTAAATGATACATTTATGAAACAATTATGCGGTATTTTCGAAACAACGTTTTTTTATCTTGGAGGTAGGCAGAAATGAAAAGGCTATCATTTCAAATTCTTATGTTTGTTCTTTGTATAATCTTTTCTCTTATTTTGTTTTATGTGATGGAGAAGCAAATATACAATCGAATCACAATCGTGGATGACAAACAAACTGTTTTACAAAGAGTGAATGAATCCCTGCCTACCGAAATGAAGGTTAGGCATGAAAAGTGGGGAGAAATTGTTATAACGGATGAAGTTCGTTTGCATACGATTGTTTCATTCTTTGACCGAATTCAAATAGAACCAAGAGAATCTAAGAGTCAAGAACAAGTATTTACTGGAGAAGTAACGTACTTGAATGGACAGAAACGTACTTTTGCAGTAGGTGACTTGTTCCAGTACGGGGCTGATATGTACGGAAAGAATGGTACGGATCCAATGATTTCAGCATTTCAAACGTATTTGTTAAGCCTGTATTACACGCCAGAACGTATTCATGACTTTTTTGCATCAGCACAGGATGTCATAGTACGTCAAGGTGATGTAGAACGTACGATGAATCTTACGCACATACTTGATTCGATTCGGTACGCAAAGCAAATTACAGATTACGGAGAAATACAGAAATTATTACAATCACAGAATGAACCGATTGCTTATATTACCGCTTATAAAACAGGGAAGCGTATAAAGAATGAGCGAGAAGACGTTCTTACTATTTCTGTATATCCATCGTATTTTGTTGTGCAATATCTCGGTGATAACAATGGGAATGTCATGTATATGAAAAGCTCCCTCGCAAATGTATTTGTAAAGGAGAATGTGTCATGAGAAAGATAGCCTTTTTCTTCTTTTTGCTAGTAATTGGAGGAGCGATGTCTAGTTGCTCTCGAGATACAACCTCTATTAAATATAATAAAAGTGGTCTCCCTATTTTGGATGATCGTCATCTTGTTGCGTATGTAGCAGCTCGCGAGGAAGTTGGTGAAGCTTTGCTTTCGTCATTTTGTAAGCCACGCGGCTGTACGTATGAGTTTATTCGTCTTTCGACAGAGGAGCTTCTTCGGAGGGTAGAAGAGGAAGCTGGAAATCCGAAAGCGGATATTATTATTGGCGGTACGGTAGATGCGCATCAAATGATGAAACAAAAAAATCTATCTATTCCTGTTACGAGTCAGCATGCGAACCGTATTTCAAAAACTGTTAAAGATAAAGACGGTTATTGGTACGGTTATGAAGTGGAGAAGCTAGCAATTGCGATCAATAAAGAGCGGTGGAATGAAGAAATAGCACCGCTTGGACTTCCTTATCCATCAAGGTGGCAAGATTTATTAAATCCAGTGTATAAGGGAAAGATTGTGATGCCAGATCCAAATGTATCAGGAACAGCATATACGTTTTTTCAATCACTTATTGATACTGTAGGTGAAGAGGAAGCGAAGGAATATGTTAAGAAACTCGCAGGACAAGTTGGTGAAGTAACGGTGAATGGTTACATACCAGTAGAGCTTGTTGCGAGTGGTGAGTATATGATAGGCATCAATTTCATGGGAGACCAGAGAATGCTTCAAAAACAAGGCTTTCCAATTGTAAGTATTGTACCTGAGCAAACAGGGTTATCTGTTAATGCGATTTCGAAATTAAAACGTGCACCGAATGGTATTATTGCGGATTTATTTATTGATTATTGTTTATCGGAAGAAGCGGGTCACATTTTAGAAAAAGTTTCGTTTGGCGTACCAACAATGTTTGCAAAGAATGAGAAAGAAATAGAAGGACAGCCAGTTAGAAGAACAAATCAAAATATATCAAATAGCGGAATAATCGAGATATGGAATGGACAGCGTCTCTCTCAGAAGTGAGAAAAGGAGACGAAAGAATATGTTTAAATGGCTCAAGCCAGCACCTGCAATTGAAAGATTGCCAGCGGATATGATCGACCGTGTATATCGATTACTACGCATTCGTGTGTTAATCGGGATTTCAGTTGGATATGCTGCTTATTATTTAGTTCGTAGTAACTTTACGTTATCAAGTACGTATTTAGTAGAAGAATTTGGATTTAGCACAGCTGAAATTGGTCTACTAGGTTCAGTAATGGCAATTGTTTATGGATTTAGTAAGTTCTTTATGGGGAATTTATCAGATAAAGCTTTCGCCCAGCGCTTTATCGCAGTCGGTTTATTCTTATCAGGGCTTGTAAATATTTGTTTCGGTTTTGCATCGTCATTTGGAATGATTGTTACATTACTTGTCTTAAATGGTATTGTACAAGGTATGGGGGCACCCCCTTGTAGTATCGTTATGACGAAATGGTTCTCGAAGAAAGAACGTGGTACGAAAACAGGTCTTTGGAATATTTCACATAACGTTGGCGGAATGCTTGTACCACCACTTGTCGGAATTGGTGTAGGTATTTTCGGTGAAAACCACTGGCAAGGCGGCGTGTTTATTTTCCCAGCTATTATCGCAATGGTAATTGCAGTTCTTGTTTGGATTAATGCGAAGGATACACCAGAATCAGAAGGTCTTCCTCCAATTGATGAGTATCGTAATGACTATGAAAATCTTGAAAAAGCAGATAATGCTAACAAGATGTCACCAAAAGAAATTTTAATGAAGTATGTAGTGAAAAATAAATTTGTATGGTTCTTATGTATTGCGAATGCATTTGTTTATTTAATTCGCTTCGGTGTTATTAACTGGGTTCCACTTTATTTAACGACAGTTAAAGGGTTCTCAAAAAATGAAGCACACGCGGCGTACGCAATCTTTGAAGGTATGGCAATTCCAAGTTCATTAATCGTTGGTTTTTTAAGTGATAAACTATTTAAAGGAAAACGTATGCCATTATGTATCATTAGTATGGTCGGAGTTGTTATTGGTACGTTTGTATATTGGCAAGCAACTAGCATACTTGTTGTAAGTATTGCTGTTTCTATTATTGGTTGTTTAATTTACGTACCACAGTTCTTAATCGGTTTAAGTGCGATGGAATTAGTACCGAAATTTGCAGTAGGTACAACAGTTGGTATGTGTGGTCTGTTCGGTTACGTAGGCGGAAGTCTTGTAGCAAACGCAGCAATCGGTGTTATTGTTGATCGTTCTGGCTGGGACGGTTGCTTCATCTTACTATTAACAGGTGCTATTTTATCAACAATCTTCTTGTTCATCGTTCAACGTGGACATGAGAGAAAAGCTCCTAAAGCAGCTTAATATTTTGTTCGAAAAGCTATCCAATTATTATTTTGGATAGCTTTTATATTTTTATATGGGAAAAATAGTTTGTAAAATTGCGTTTTAATTTGTAAATGATTTATTTAAGAAGTAATGAGTTTTGTTATTTAATATAATTTTTTTAGGTTCCATAAACCGAATATATACATAGTTAGACCGAAAAATCCGCCGCCACAGATGAAAATTATAACCTTAAATAAAGAAATGGATATTTCTTCTGAACCTACGTAAGGAAGGATATAATTCATAAAAACAAACATTTGAAAGCCCCAAAGTACACCTGCTTTTAAGCCAGCTTTTCTTAATTTTTTCTTGTGTTGTAAATATTCTTCTTTTGTTGCACATTCAGTATCACTTAAACCCTTTTTCTTGAATTTAAAGGCTAAATAATTAGCGTAAATCATATTAGATAGAAAAACTAATATAGTTCCTATAGATATTGTGTGGTTCATAGTATCAACAAGTAACATAATAAGCATGACCAACATATTTAGCCACCATAAACCAATTCCAGCCACAGATAATTCTTTATTGATTTCTTGTTTTTGATATTCATCGCGCTCACTCATTGTTCCGACAAAACTATTATAAACTCTTTCTTTCCATTCAATTTTCATCATTTAATCTCCCTCCCAAAATAGACTGTTTAAATCTGTTTTTAGTGCTTTTGCTAATTCGATACATAAGGCTAAAGAGGGATTATATTTATTGTTTTCAATTAAGTTTATTGTCTGTCTCGCCACGTTAACTCTTTTAGCTAATTCTAGCTGCGATAGACCTTCAGATTTTCGATATTGTTTAACGTTATTCAAATATAAACCTCCTATTAATAGTTGTAGACCTTGTGTACCGGAATGTCATGTATATGTGACATTTTATAATTGAATAAATGAAATGTCAAATATATATGACAAAAATGACAGTGGTGCAATTAGGAAAATGACTTTAATAATTTATCTTTGTGAGGAGTTTATTAATAAAGGATAGGTTTTCTTATATTACTATAATCTTTCCTTAAATCTATCTTAAAAGACAATATGTCATATTTCTAATCATTGGAATTTTTGTTACAATATAAATGGATGTGTAAAACTTTGTAAAAAGAATGTAATAATATGCATTTTGTTTTCAGAAAGTTTTATACAATTTTTATATTAAACTATTAAGTTATAAAAGGAGAGAGAATATGGTACCAAATACGGTTCGTACTCCAAACAAGAAGAAGAAGTGGATTATTATCGGGGTTATTGCACTAATTGTTATTGTAGCAGCAATTAATATTTTCGTAATGCAAGGTAAGAAGAAAGGCGCAGCAACAACGGCTGACGCTGTAAGCTTTGAGAAGGTAACGGAGCGAAAGCTTAATAATACGAAGCTGATTTCTGGTCAGGTGAAGCCTGGGAATATTGAAAGTTTCTATGCGGATCCAACTAAAGGAAAAGTGAAAGATATTGAAGTGAAAGAAGGACAAGAGGTAGAGAAAGGCGCGAAGTTATTCTCTTATGATAATGAAGAGATTAATTTGCAAATGAAGCAAGCTGAGCTTGATCAGAAGATGGCTGATATGCGTTATGATCAAGGGAAGAAGAAGATTGATTCGCTGAAGAAAGAAATTAAGAAAGCGAAAGATAGCGGAGCTGGGAAAGAAGTAACAGATCCGATGGAAGAGCAAGTAAGTGAGCTGGAGATAGCTCAAAAGACAACTGATCTTGAGAAAGAAAAAGGGAAGTTACAAAAAGAAGAGTTAAGTAAAAAGCAGAAAGAACTTACGATTTATAGTAATTTTGCTGGTGTCGTTCAACAGTTAGATAAGGATGCGGCGCAAAGTTCATCTCAAGCGTTAGGTGGTCAAGGGAAAGCATTTTTACAAGTAGCTTCTAAAGATCCGTTCCAAATTCAAGGGACGTTAACTGAGCTTCAAAAGTCACAAATTCAAAAGGATCAAACATTCACTGTAACTGCGAAAGCAAATAATAAGAAAAAGTGGACAGGTAAGATTACAGAGGTAAGTGAATTCCCAACGAGTGCAGAGATGGCGCAAGCTGGTGGTATGGGTGAAGCGACTCAAAACATGTCCCAATATACATATAAGGCAAGCCTTGATAGTCAAGATGGTTTATCTCCAGGTTATCACGTTTCTCTGCAAGTAAATTTAGAGAATAAGAAGATGATTGCTGTTCCGACTAAGAGTATTGTAGAAAAAGACGATGATGCATTTGTTTATGTTGAGGATAAAGGAAAGCTTCGTAAACAAAATGTGAAAAAAGGTTCTACTGATGGAGACTGGACAGAGGTTGTAGAAGGCGTAACAGTGGGGCAAAAGGTGGTTAAAAATCCTTCCGACGATGTGTATGACGGAATGGAAGTGAAAGAGAAATGATTACGTTAAATCATATTGCTAAAACGTATTATCAAGGAAAATTGGCAGTGCCGATTTTGCACGGTATTAGTTTAACGATTCAGGGCGGTGAATTCGTTTCAATTATGGGACCGTCTGGTTCTGGTAAATCAACGCTTATGAATATTATCGGTTGTTTAGATCGTCCAACAGAAGGCGAATATATGCTGAATGATGTGAATATCTTAACAGCAGATGAGTCAAAGCTTGCTTTAATTCGTAATAAATATATTGGCTTTGTGTTTCAGCACTTTAATTTGCTGCCGCGTCTTTCAGCAGTGGAAAATGTTGAGCTTCCGCTCGTTTATGGTGGCATAAAGAAGGCAGAGCGTCGTAAGCGTGCTTTAGAGGCGCTAGGTAAAGTTGGATTAGCGGATCGCGTGCATCATTTACCGAATGAATTATCAGGTGGACAGAAGCAGCGTGTAGCAATTGCAAGGGCGATTGCGAATAATCCAACGTTCATTATGGCCGATGAGCCGACTGGTGCGCTTGATACGAAGTCTGGTGAGCAAGTTATGGATATTTTCACGAAGCTTAATGCAGAAGGTACAACGATTGTTATGGTTACACATGAAGAGGAAGTAGCAGCGTATTCTTCCCGCCGCATTGTATTGCGAGATGGGAAAATTACAGAAGATAGAAGGTGTGCGGTATGAGTTTACTAGATAGTATAAAAATTGCCCTATCTTCTATTTTAGCTCATAAACTGCGTTCAGCTCTTACGATGCTCGGTATTATTATCGGGGTAGGTTCTATTATTACTGTCGTTGCAATTGGGCAAGGCGGGGAAGCGATGCTGAAGTCGAAATTCGCAGGTTCTGGTGGTAATAACCTAATGCCAATTCAATTTAAAGCAGATATTAATGATGAGTTTAATATGGGCGGGCATGAAATACCGAAGTTAACGGAAGAAGATATTATGGAAGTAAAACAAGTGAAGGATGTATCCCATGTTATTACAACAAATCAAGGGATGGAGATACTTGATGTAAATGATAAAAAGGCAAATCTGAATGTTATTGGTCTTGATAATGAATATTTTGCAGTTAATAAAGTAAAGGTCGTAAAGGGACGTACTTTAAGTGAATCAGATATTACTCATGCAAATAATGTTATGATGATTAGTACAAAAACAGAAGAAACGTTATTTAAGGACGTAAACCCAGTTGGACAAATTATTGAGATGAAGGGGCAGCCAATGCAAATTGTTGGTGTGTATACATCTGATAATGAGTTTATGGGATTTGAAATGGAAGAAGGGTTAATCCCCCTTACGTTATGGCCTGTTTTATTCGGAACAGATGATATTCAAAATATCGCAATTCAAGCTAAAAATGTAGATGATTTAGAAAAGGCTGGGAAACAAGCTGTTGATGTATTAAATAGTCGTAAGCCAAGTGAAATTCCAGGTAAATATGAACTGGTGAACTTAAAAGAATTCCAAGAAAATGTTTCTAAAGTAACTAACATCATGACAATGATTATCGGCGGTATCGCTGGTATTTCATTAGTCGTTGGTGGTATTGGTGTTATGAACATTATGCTCGTATCTGTAACAGAACGTACGCGCGAAATTGGAATACGTAAAGCACTTGGAGCAACACGTAGTAAAATTTTATTACAGTTTTTAATTGAGGCAGTTATGTTAACACTTCTAGGTGGTTTAATTGGGATTGGTCTTGGATATGGCGGGGCCTATATCGTTTCCACATTTGCGAAATGGCCACCACTCGTTTCATGGGAAGTTGTCGTTGGAGGCGTACTGTTCTCTATGACACTTGGTATTATTTTCGGATTAATTCCAGCAAACAAAGCGGCGAAATTAGATCCAATTGAAGCATTACGTTATGAGTAAGTTAGTAGTGTAGTAGAGAGGAGGCTCTCTACTACATATCACCGTTCTAGTGGGCGGTTCGTAGCCTCCATGTGAGGAAGTGAACCGCCCGTTAGAACGGGTTATATACATAGAAGGAGGCGTTATAATGGAAACAAATATTAATACGCAAGATGTAGGTTCGAAAAAGCCGTCATTGTTTGGGATGATTACTTCTCCAGGTGAACAGTTTGAGAGAATGAAGACGAAAAGTCCTGTATGGGGAGGGTTTTTCTTATTTCTTCTAATGGGGACAATCTTGGCAGCAGCGGTATCTTATTTAGGATTACTTAATACCCCGGAATTGGCGAAGCTGGTTAAGGATGATACGACAGGTATAATGAAATGGACTACACTTGGGTTTGGAGCTATTGGAGGTCTAGTTGGAACTGCTTTTGGTCTTTTTGTAGTAGCCGGATTTTATAAAATTATTATGATGTTTATGAGCAATGATACTCCATATATGAAGATACTATCTATTTATATATATGCTAATGTTGTCTTTTATGTTGGTAGTCTTCTTAATGTAGCTTTAGGATATATTTTAGGTGGGAATGGCGCTGATAAATATACAAGTTTAGGACCTTTATTTGAACAAGGAACAATTGCATATGGCATTGGTTCTGCATTTGAAGTCTTTAACATTTGGAGTTTAATTTTAACTGGCTTAGGCTTGCATATTGTTGCTGGTTTAAGTAAAAAACAAGCAATAATTTTAATTTCTATATTCTTTATCTTTACAATTGGGTTTAGTGTGTTAGGCGGCATGTTCTCTGATTTTGGTGCATAACATATTATTTTAAAAAGGTGGCTCTTCGGAGTCACCTTTTTTATTTTTCCCCCTACTTCAAATACTACCAGCAGAATTTCAAATACGGTTTAGTGTAATTTCAAATTTCGGCGGTCGTATTTGAAATTACTTGTAGTGAATTATATTCTTTATTTTTATATTGTGGAGGTACCGGCAGAATAACAAAGAGGTATACCTTTTAGAAGTGGGTACTGTGTGAAACCAGCAACTTTTAAAGAGGCAGTTGTTTTGTATGAAGGTATGATTGTGAATCAAATAAAGAAGTTAGGTATTTATCAAGATCATGAAGAGTATTATCAATGTGGTTTAATTGGTCTTTGGTATGCATATGAAAGATATGATGCGGAGAAAGGAAGTTTTCCTGCATATGCAGTTATAACGGTGCGTGGTTATATATTAGAAAGATTGAAGAAAGAGTTTGCAGTGCAAGAAAAGTGTGTATATGTAGGAGAGTATGAGGATATCTTTCATTTTGAAGATATTGAAATGAGAGCGAAGGATTTTATGAGTGTGTTAGATGAGAAGGAGAAGTATATTATTTTTGAACGCTTTTTTGTAGGGAAGACGATGGGAGAGATCGCTAGTGAGATGGAAATGACTTATTATCAAGTGAGATGGGTGTATCGGCAAGCACTTGATAAAATGCGAGATAACTTAAGAGGATAAATAGTATCATAAGAATGGAAGGCAAGGATATTGCTTTCCATTCTACTTATTTTGTTAAGGTAGTAAATGTAATAAGAGGTTTTTGAACTGTAGTGAATCTTGCATGTTCATACGTGCTAATACGTATCCAGACTTTAATAATTGTTGTTTTAACTTATGAGGACTGATATGTATGGTTGTAGTTGTGCCATTTGAAAAATAAATGGTAGCTTTTTTACTCTTTTTGAAAAACTCTATGTCATTTATATGATTATAAAACAGCCATATACAGTTTGGAGAAGAAGGAGATTCTGTCGGAAAAGCACAAATATATTCTCGATGATTAATTGGAATTGGGACATTTTGTTTGAAATGAAAGTTTGTTTGAACTGCTTTACGCCTGCCTTGATAAGTAGAGTGAACATTGGCTAGACAAGCTTGTTTGATGAGCTGGAGAGCAGTTTGACGAGAGTAAAGATGGTTCCCACTACTTTCTATTATTTTTGTTTGGTAATAAGGGTGCTTGTAAGGCTCTAACATCATTGTTGCATTAGAAATAAAAATATCATTTTCATTGTTCATAACTTCGAGTCCTCCCCTTTAAAATAATATTATTAATATTATTATATACGAATTAAGTAAATTAACTGTTAATATTCCGTTTCATATTGTAAATTTTGTCTATTCGTTTACAATCAATAGATGTTAGTCTTTCTAATTTGCATCGCTTGTACATATATATGAAAATAGAAAAGAGTAGGCGGTGAGATAGTATGAAAAAAAAGTATATTATTATGGCTCTAGTTGTTGTTCTTCTAGTATATTTAGCAAATAGCAATCCGAGTAAAGGTGAATATACGGACTGGGCAGCGAAGCAGTTTATGAAACGTAACGATGTAAGTAAGAAGCTAGACGAAGTTCAAAAAGAGAATGAAGAGGGTCTCCTTGGCGATTTAGCATCGGCTGGTAAGAAATTGGCGAAAAAATATGTTGAGCCACAAGTTGGATTATTAATCGATCATTATACGAAGCGAGATGATTATATATTCTTCTCAACATATAAGACTGAGTTCGATATAGGCGGAGAACACTATAAATATGTATGCGTCGGTTTTTCCAAAATCTTTATTCCGATTGAAATGCCGAAGAAAAAAGACGAATCTGCAAAATGATGCAGATTCGTCTTTTTGTTTATCCCGCGTTAACGTCCGGTTCAACTAATAATCAGTGGGGGATGAACAAAACCCCCACTGATTAAAGTTTCACTTTATAAGGTAATGGAAACTTCAGATACATTCCTTTCTACGAGACGGGCTCCTTTTTTTCGGGTATTATCATTGATTGATGAAAATACAGATGAGGCAAGGATGGTATCCATTACTTGATTTACGACTTGTGCATCGACGGGTGTGATCGGTTTCTCGATAGAAAAGACGACTGTTTTTCCATCTTCTTTCGCGAAAATTAATTCTAGTACTTGCATACGTTGTTTCCTCCTTTTTATTTATCGTATAATCAGCGGGGGATGCCCCACTGATTACAGTTCTACCTTATAGGTTAGAAAGATCTGATGTGCTAACAAGTTGTATAGCGTGAAGTGGTGATGCTTGTAAGGAAGCAAGAGCACGTGCTACGTTTTGTACTTGTTCTAAGTTTGCGTTTGTCTTAACGCGCTTAAATTGTTTGTTCTTGAAAACTGTTTTTCCGTTTTTATCTAATCCATTGTTTAAGACAAGACGTAAAGTTAAGTCCATTACGATTGTTTCGACTGCCATGTTTATCACCCCCTTTCACTATATAAATAGGGTTCAAATGTCATGTTTTGGCGTGAAATTTATTCTTTTTTTTGGTACTCTTAAAAGACTAAGAGAGGGGTTTCGGAAGAATGAATCGTAAATGGTTATTTTGGATTCCTGTTTTACTATGGATGGGGTTGATTTTCTATTCCTCAGCACAACCATATAAAAAGCAGGATATGCGCTCAGATATTGAACAATATGTAAATGTGGAGTTTGTAAAAGAGCATTTCTCGTGGGTATCTATCGATTACGGCGGTGGTACACCTGTTAGCATTGCAAATAAAGGTGTAGGCGGATTTATTGAGTTTTTCCTTCGTAAAGGTGCTCATTTTATGGTGTTCTTTATGCTCGGGTCATTGACGTATTATGCTTTTCATCGATCGGGTTGTTCGAGAAAAAGGTGTTTCCTATACGCTCTTCTTTTCGTTGCAGGATATGCAACATTTGATGAAATTCATCAATGGACTACGGGAGATCGTACACCGATGTGGCAAGATTCATTACTGGATACGTGCGGCGGATTAACAGGAATTATAATAAGTAATTGGTTTTGGAATAGAAAAAGGAGCTAATCTTTTGAGATTAGCTCCTTTTGTTTATCCCGCTATTCGCCGGGCAGTAAGACCCCCACCTCAAAATTCAGCGAAAGCACAGAAGTGAGGTGGGGGACAACTGCCAGTAAAAGCCCGATTGGTGAGGGCTGATTTATACACCAAGTAATTCTTTTAGCTCGTCTGTGGATAGTTCGGTCATCCAACTATCGCTTGTAATGACGGCGTTGTTTAATGATTGTTTTCTTTCTAACATTTCATCAATTTTTTCTTCGAGTGTCCCCGTTGTAATAAGTTTATGAACATGAACGAAGCGTTTTTGACCAATACGATATGCTCGGTCTGTTGCTTGGTTTTCTACAGCTGGATTCCACCAACGGTCGTAGTGAATGACATGGTTGGCAGCGGTTAAGTTCAAACCAGTTCCACCTGCTTTTAACGATAAGATGAAAATGTCATACGTTCCGTTTTGGAACTGCTCGATCATTTTGTCACGTTCTTTCTTCGGTACACTACCATTTAAGAAGAGGACGCGCTGACCGAAATGTTCTTCTAACACACTTTTTAGCATGTTCCCCATACCGATGTATTGCGTGAAGATTAAACAACTTTCATTTTGATCTTTTATATTTTCAATGAGTTCCATTAACGTGCTCGTTTTCATGGAACGTTCGATGATATCTTTTGGTTCTGTTTCTTTTAAATAAAGAGCAGGGTGATTACAAATTTGTTTAAGTTTGTTCAGCATGAGTAATATAAATCCGCGTCTTTCAATCCCGCTTAATCCTTCTACATTTTGCAACGTATCTTGAACAAGTTGTTCATATAAGGAAGCCTGTTCTCCAGTAAGTGGACAGTAAGCTTTCTGTTCTTGTTTATCTGGTAAGTTTAATGCGACTGTTTGATCTTTTTTCGTACGACGCAGTAAAAACGGCGAGATAAATCGTTGAACTTGTTGGATTTTTCCTTCGTCACGGTCCTTTTCAATTGGTGAGACGAAGCGGCGCTGGAATTGTCCTAAGCTGCCAAGATATCCGTGATTAATGAAGTCGAAAATAGACCAAAGCTCGGCAAGTCGGTTTTCCATCGGTGTGCCGGTTAAAGCAATTTTGTGATTTGCTTGCAAGTTTCGGACTGCTTTTGACTGTTTCGTATGTGGGTTTTTAATATTTTGGGCTTCATCCAAAATAACAGCATCCCAGCATAACGTACTAAGTTCTTCCTCATCAAGCTGAGCTAATGCATAAGATGTTAATACAACATCTGCTGATTGAAGGAAGTCTTTAAATGATTCACCTTTCGCCCTATTACTTCCATAATGTAACTGAACACGTAAATTTGGTGCGAAACGTTCAAATTCTTTTTGCCAATTTCCAAGAACAGATGTCGGTGCCACGATTAAGGCAGGACCTGTTTGGAGATTGTTCTCTTTTATATATAGTAAGTAAGTGATCGTTTGAATGCTTTTTCCAAGTCCCATGTCGTCAGCTAACAATGCGCCGAATCCAAGTTTTCTTAAATATAATAACCACTCAATGCCATGTTGTTGATACGGGCGGAGTGTAGCATGTAGTGAAGAAGGGACGTCTACTTTCGGAATATCTCCAATGTGCAATAGTTTTTGGAATAGCTCTTCATAATATCCATCTAGTTCAATTTCAATATCGTTAAATGGACTATCTTCTTCTACAATTTCTGTTTCAGCCATGTTTGATAAATGTTGCTGAAGGACATCTTTCATTTCGAGTCCATATTTATCAGCACGGTTCATGAGCTTTCGTACTTCTTCAATAAAGGCTGGGTCCAGTCTCATCCATTGACCATTTATATTGAATAATCGTTTGTTTTGTTCAACGAGTTCGAAAAATTCGCTTTCTGATAAATCAATGCCGTTCGTTGAAATGCGCCAGTCAAAATTAACGAGCGTATTCATACCGAAGAAAGATTGCGTTTGCGTCGCATTTTGCTTCAGTTGCACACGTAATTTTGGTTTTGTCGCTTTTAAATTTTGCCACCATGATGGTAGTAAAATCGTAATACCTGCAGCGAGTAATTCGTTACTTGCTTCTGTTAAGAAGTTCCACGCTTCTGTTTCAAAGAGCTCGCTTCGGAATGTATCTCCATCTTTTAACCATGGAACGAGCTTACTGAAACCTTCTTGTGTTTCCAGAATACGCTCTTCATAATCGTGCCAGCGTTTTGGTAAAGAATCGATGTTTTCATATACATATATGCGATGTGCACCACGCTTTGGTGTAACAATTGTTTCAAGCTTCCACATTTCAAATTCTTCTTGTGGCTCTTGTAGCCGTAGTCCGATTGTAAAGGGAAGGTCATCTTCAATGTAACCAATTTTTCGAAGCCAATCTTCTTCATGTAGTGCTGCATCCAATTGTCTTTTCGTAAAGTCGTAATGTTCATAAAGTCTCTTTGCATCTTCCCATCCGTCATTTGAACGGTTATCTTGTAATATGCTTTCATTTACTGCAGCTGAGAAAAGAGATGCCAATGTGTCATCTTCGATTGGAGTATTTTGAACTTTCCAAGATGGTTGTTTAGGCCAACGCTCCATATCAGGTACGAAGCTACCGCTGATGAAGGCATCCCATAATTCGTTCGCATCTTCCTTAAGTGCTGTAATAGGGCCGTTCATTTGAATATGGGCAAAGGAATTCATCGGTTTATTAGCGATGTATTCAAATGCTTGTGCGTTTGTTAGCATAACACCTTGTTTTCCTTCAAAGGTTGCTTCTTTTAGAAACGTGCCGTAGAAGGAAGTGGAATGCCATGTAAATGCATTTCGTTTCCAACTGGTTACGGATAATGGAGTACCGCTATCATCTTCTCCCCAAAGGAACCAACCTTGACTAACATGCTGGAGCCTAATTGTTACTTCAGTTTGATTGATCATCGATTAATTTTCCTTTCCGTAATTCCTCTTGTAGTGCACGTAGACGTGAATGTAAGTTTGCGATGTGAATAATGAAGGTATCCCATTCATCGGTACGCTTTAATCGTTTATATAATGTACGTAATTTCTTTAAGTAACGAACTGCACGTCTATATGATTTGCGATTTCGTTCTTCAATGGCCTCTACGGCAGCAAGGTGATAAAGAGGAAGTGCCGCTTCTGGTGCTTCCTTTTCAATATCTTTCAGCGGTTCTTTCAAAAGTTCAATTGCTTCAAATCCATGTAAGAGCTGAAGTTCTGCCCATGTTTGATACTGCTTTTTTGCGAGTACGTATTGCTCATAGTTTGCGAAACTATATGGTAATAGCTCTTGCAAAATCATTTCAAATCCAGCTTGTTCATTTGCATGAGTTGCATACGTTTCATACATGATGACGAATAAGCGAACGATATCTTTTATGAAAATTGTATTTTCGTGCTCATGTATCGTTTTTTTCACTTGTTTATACGTAAAGGAAAGCCAGTTTTTCGCACGATCCCATTTCATTGCATTTAACAACTCTTCTAACCAATAGAAGTACAGACTTACAACAGAAGCAGGTTGTTTCTTTAGTAAGTCCATCGCTAATAGGTCTTCATCATTTAAAAACAGTAGATGAGAAGATGCTAACGCTTTGGAAAGTGGATTGATTTTTGTATCGATTCGTTTTTCTTCTTCATGCAGCTGCTCTTTATTGTGTAACAGTTCACTCCATATGTGACGATAAATAAAGAACCTCTCTTGCGTATAGGCATCCGTGGAGAAGAATACTTCGTGAACGAGACGAGCTGTTTCTTGTAAAATTGCTTTAGACTCTGAAGGAATCGCTTCTGATTGTAAGTCCCGAACGATGGATTCCACTTTATCTACAAATAGGCGAACGACGTTAACAGGCTGATGATAAGAATACGTTTTATTTGCTTCGAAGTCCTGAATTTCTTCTAATAATTTTTGAAAGCAATAAAGCGCTGCATGTAACCTGAACAATTCATGTATCACAACGATACGCGGAGCCTTCCGCTCAAGTTTCGTATAGAAGTCCGTAAAAATACTCATAAGAAAATACATTTGTTTATAAGTAAGCCGAGCTTGTTCTTTTTTAAATGATTCATATTCATTATCAAAATATGATTGCCAACTTTTATAATCGGTTTCTTCAAAAGCTGATGATTGCAATACTTGTCTTGCAGTTCGAATAGGAGGAAGAGAAGGTTTCGTATTATTTTTAAATAAATTTAATACATCTCCTACTTGCCCGAAACTAGACGCTGCAGATAGTAATACAGCGAGCATATGCTCACATTGCGTTGGTGCGAAGCAATCGCAATAGCTTTCAGCTACGTTACGAATCGGGATATGGACACTATATACGCTGCCTTCAGCATCTACAGTTCCTGATAGCGTATAACCATCAAAGTCAACGTTGTAGACAACACCACTACGATATAGGTGCCGAGCTGTAGCGACATGTTCCTGATCAGCTGTTTGCTGTGGATCTAGTCCTTGAACGAACTCATTCGCAATCATCATAATTTCATCTTTCGTAATTGAGTGTTGCAGCATAATATTCCTCCGTACACATATTTCTTTCCTTTACCATTATAAACAAAAAATGCTCAAAACAGAAAAAATGAAATTTTGATTACAAAATTTGGATTACATAACTTGAAAATCATGGTAATATATAAAATGTTAATTTCGTATATTACTATATTCTTTATAGGAGGGAAAAAATTGTCAGATTTACAGGCGAAGTTTGGTAACGGTATGAACAAATTGCAAGAGGGAATTGAGCAAGGAAAGATGAAGTTGCAAGTAGCTCAGGAGGTTGCGCAATTAAAGAAAATTACGCAAGAGAAATTACAAGCGAAAACTGAAATTTTGCTTGAACTGGGCCAAACGGCATATATGCAACTCCGCAATGATGAAGTTCGAATAGATGTGTTGAAAAATATGATAGAACCAGTACAAGAGCTGGATGTTGCTATTTATAACACGCGTAAGCAAATTGCTAATTTACAGAAACAAGGACAGAAAGGGCAGTGTAGCTGTGGAGGCCCATTATCATTAAATGATAAATTTTGTGGACAGTGCGGGAAAGAAAACGAGTTACTCCTTCAATCAAAAAATGTTGAAAATGGATCATGTACTTCATGTGGTGAACAAATTGCAACAGAGGCTACATTCTGTCCAGTTTGTGGTATGAAGCAAAGTAAGGAGTGAGGAACATGTATTGTAAAACTTGTGGTTTAGAACAATCGGATGTAGCGAATTATTGTACACACGATGGATCTAGTACAGGTAGTGTAGAGAGTGAAGTTACGTTAGCGCCGAAAGACTCCAAGTATTGTCGAACTTGTGGAGTGGAAAGTAAAGGGATTGCTACGTATTGTGAGAAATGCGGGGATTCTTTATTAGGTATTATGAAAAAAGAAATGAAAACAAGATTACAAGACGAAGGTTTACAATTACATGTAAGTCCATCTGGAAGCACTTTGAAAAAAGGTTTACTTGGTGGTGGACTTGCAATCATATGTATGTTTATAGCCGGTTGGATTGGTAGCTTAGTTGTTGATGCGGCGATTAATGACCTAGTGAGAACGATGCTTACAAATATGAATGGTGTGCTGAATATGGCTACTATTAATCAATCTTTCATTGGCATAGCACCATTAATCTTAATGTATCATTTAATAGGCCTTGAAGTTAGTGGGAGCGAGGAATATGCGATGTCATTTATCCTTCATTTCCCATTGTTCATCTTGTTAACTATTCCAGCACTTATATTAGGTGGAATTGGATTCTTTGTAGAAAGAAGCAATCCTTCTACTGTTTGGCGTGAGAAGTTACTAACATCAAGTGTTATTGGTATTGTATATGGGATTTTCTTGTGTATCGTAAGCTTTATTGCAAGTTCTTCTACGACAATTTCTCAATTCTATAAAACGATGACAATTAACATTGGTTATTCTCATATTGTTAGTTTATTGTACGGCATTCTATTTGCTGTATTATTTACGTTTGTTGGCATGTGTATTCAAGCAGGGCCATACCGTCTATTATCTTCTATGAGTCGAAGCGTTCCATACGTAACGTCTATTTATTATAGTGTAGTAACTGTATTAAAAGGATTGCTTATTACATTTGGTATTATACTTATTACAATTTTATTTAGCAGTTCAAAGTCAGTGGGACCAATTGATTTTCCGGAGAAAACATATAAAACATTAATTTCATTAGAAGCAACACCATATATGTGGAATATGGCTCACTTCGCCCCAACGGCAATTGAATGGGGAGATATGGATAAAGAAATGAGAAGATATTCAGTGGAAAAAGGTCCATTGCATTTATCTTATACGTCAGGAATATCAATAAATGGTACGTCATTAAAAGATCTGGAAATCGCTAACGGAGCTAATTTAAAACGAGTAAAAGAAATTGAGGATTTCAATTCCTATATGCACTGGTGGGGATTATTAATTTTATTACCATGTATTTTACTATTTAGAGCTGGAATGAAATTGGCTCAATATCCGATGAAAAATATGTACGTAACTATCGCGGTATTTAGTGCGGTGTATACTGTGATGATGCTTTGTGTAAATGGGTTGGCGAAAATTCATATTGAAGCTTCAGGAAGTAGAGAAGTTATGAAGGAGTTTGTTGATATTTCCGGACCATTATTCTCTATTCAAAGTAGCACAGTGTATTTAATAGTAGGTAGTTTTCTTCTTTCTTACGCATTAACGTTTGCTGGTATGAAGTTAGTAAAAAAATAAGGAGGAGAGCCATTTGAAGTTTTGCGGGAAATGTAATAAACAAGTTGCGGATCATTTGAATTTTTGTCCGGAGTGTGGAACTAAGGTAGAGGTAGTTGCTGACCAAACAGCTTCTTCTCGTTCAGACATACAACGAGAAATAAAGCCAGTGAAAAGTAAGAGAAATATAGTGTTACTTATAGGATTTGTTATTATCTTTGCTATATTGTTTGGTGCCTATAAATTTGGTGCAAGCAAGTTTTCAAAAGAAAAACAGGTCAATGTTATGATTGAAGCATTCCAAAAGAAAGATGTGAATGCAATTGATGAGTTTGTAAAAGTAGATGATCCAAGCTTGAAAATTAAAGCTGAAGATATTAAGGGGTACATCCGTTATTTAAAAGAAAATCCTTCTTATAATAAAGAACTGCTATCTTATTTACAGAGAGAGACAGTTGATCAAAAACTAGCAAGTGATAAAGCATCATTTAAAGATGGTCAAATTATAGAGGACGGAAAAGAATGGTTCTTATATCCGAAGTATAAACTTAACATGAAATCTTATTATATGAATGTAAGCACAACTGCCAAAAGTGCTGAAATATATGTGAATGATAAAAAAGAGACAGAGTTATCAAATGATAAAACTTCAAAAGAAATTGGTCCATATTTCTCTGGTTCTTACGTTGTAAAGGCAAAAGCGAAGACGGAACTAACTGAGTTAGAAACAGAAAAAGAAGTGGACTTGGCAGATGAAAAAGAGTCGAAGGTGGATGTTAAATTATCATTAGAAGGAAACTATGTAACCATTTCTTCTGATGAAAATGATGCAACTGTATTTGTCAATGGTAAGAAGCGCGGGAAGTTGAGCCGTGGAAGTTATAAACTTGGTCCTGTACCGGCAGATGAAACAGTAGAGGTACATTTAGAGAAAAACGCTGAATATGGTGTCATTAAATCTGAAAGCATCAAAGTGGGAGACCAAAGTACATACTACTTAAAATTCCCGAAAGAAACATCAAGCTCAGCGGTGGGTGATTTTGTACGAAATCATATTTATGATAATGTACGTGCGATAGCATTAAATGATTTTAGTCTAATTGAAAATAATTATGATAAGAGCGGGAAATCGTATAAGGAAGACCGTGATTATATACAATATTTACACAAAAAAGGAATTACTGAAGATTTATTAACAATGGAAATTCGTAATGTAGAGCGTCAAAGTGCTACGAAATATAAAGTAACGACATATGAAGAGTATCATATTCGTTACGGTGATGGATCTGTGAAGTTCAAAAGTTTTAATAATGACCATATCGTTACTGTTAATGGAAATGGAAAGATATTGTACCATTCTCTTGGAGCGAATAATACGCTTAAGTCAGAGGAAGTATCTGGTCCGACTCGCTAATAAAGGAGAGAAGTTGTTCAATATTGTTGAACAACCTCTTTTTTGTAGTGTATATCTCGTGTTCAAGAAGGAAAAACGAAAAGGATATCACTTAGCCAAAAAATATGGCGAGGTGATATCCTTTTTTACAATTATAAGCGCGTTTCCTTTACTATCGCTTGTACATATGGATCATGTAATATTTGTTCTATAATAGGTAAAATGTTTTTTTTAAATGGAATATCGATAGGGAATGGCTTTTGTGAGCCTGGTTTGATTCCATATTGGACAAGTTTGTAATGTGTATTTTCTTCAGAACTGAGCACAATTAATTTATAACGATTGTCATCACCAGCGAGTGAAAAGTCAATGGAAGTAGCGTCATATGTTACTTCATCTTTATATATATACGGTTTTGGTGTACCGATCCAGTCTACTTTTGCTTGTACATTCATGGGCATAGCCTCCTTTATAGCTATTATAAAAAAATAAAAGCCAGCTCTCAACAAAGAGAACTGGCTTTAGCAGTCATTGGTTATTTTAAAATTTTCACTTTAACAGTTTTGCGGCCCCATTTTTGAGCAGCACTATCTGATCCAAGTAGGATGTCGATACGGTTACCTTTAATTGCACCGCCAGTATCTCCAGCGATAGCTTCTCCGTAACCTTCTACCCATACTTTAGATCCTAATGGGATTACTTTCGGGTCAACAGCGATCATTTTCATGTTCGGGTTCGCTGTTAAGTCATGACCCATTGCAGTTAATACACGGCCACCGTATGTGCCACCGTTTTCGCTCGGATGAGCTGTATATGCTGTAGCTACAACTGTTAACTCACGACCACCAGAAGGTGTGTTAGTTTCAGCAGCTTTCACAGCAGGCTTAGCAGCTTGTTTTGCTTGTGCTGCAGGTGCTTTAGCTGGTGCTACAGCTTTAGCAGGAGCAGGTTGTTCTTGTTTCTCAATAACAGGTGCTGTACCTGTTAAGAAAGGAACGTGAACATAAGCTGTTTTCCCGTTATATTCGAATTGTAACCACTCATTTTGTACTTGGTTCGTTGTTTCGATCATATCGTCTTTTTTAAGCGTCCCAAGAATTTCTGAGTTTGTGTTTGCTTCAGCGCGTACGTTTAATACGTTAGCTGTTACGTAGTAGATGCTTTTTGTGAACTCTGCACTTACGAATGCGTCTTTACCATCTAAAGTGATTTTTGACCATCCGTTTTCTGTATTTTGTACATCTATTTTATTACCGTTTAGTAATTTACCGACAACTTTTGATTCAGTAGTAGGGTTTTCGCGTACATTTAGTACGTCTGTTGTTACAACAGTTTCTGCATTAGCAGATGATGTGAAAATCCCAAGACCAAAAACTGCTGCTGTTGCTATTCCAATTAATTTTTTCATGATAGCCTCCATTGCGTTTGTTTTCGTGTCCTCATTATAGCAACAGATTTTTTCGGATTTGGGGAAAACACACAATTACAAACCATTCGTAATAAGTCGTTAACATCCTGTAATATAACAAAAAATGTAGGAAAGCGTTTTTCATTCTAGATGATTAGTAGGTTTCTACTTATATTCAAAATATTTAATACAACATATTGTTTTCGGCGTAAATAAAAACGTTACAGTAGTGTTACATAATGTTTACTAAACGATTACATTCCTTGAGTATTTTACCGTTTTATGGGTAATATAGTTATATAAACATAAACATTTCGTTTGTGAAACTATAAACACGTGCTATATACTAGCAAAAAAACCGCATAATTGTTACAAAAAGAAAGGGTTGCAAGGAAGAAAAATGCCCTTTTTTACATCTGTAACACATCCTTTTTTGGGAAAACACATTCCCATCCGCATTTTTCTCGCACAATTTGACAGCAGTATTTCAATCTTATAGCTCTTGCAGAGTGAAAAGGTTATACGGAAGGTAAGGCTGTCCATAAGAATTCTAGTTGGTGAAGGTGAAAGTAAGAAAATCACCGTGAAATTATAGTTTTCTATCCGATTTTACATATCGGAATTTATGTTATTTACAAAAGTGAAACCTACGAAGGGGGATTTGATGAGGAAACTGACAAAAACATTCATCGTTTCATTAACATTATGTATTGCATTTACAATTTGGGGGATTATTCCCGAATCTATTATCGGAAAAGGTAGCTTAGGAAATGTAACAACCGCAATTCAAACTACATTAGTTAGTAAGTTTGGATGGTTCTATATTATTTCCGTGTCTATTATTTTAGGTGTGTCTATCTTTTTAATTGTTTCGAAATACGGTTCTATTCGTTTAGGGAAAGATGATGACGAGCCTGATTATAGTTATATGACATGGTTTGCTATGTTATTTAGTGCTGGTATGGGTATCGGTTTAGTTTTCTGGGGCGTTGCCGAACCATTAAACCATTTATACGCACCTCCGTTTGGGGAAGGTGCAACTGAGGAAAGTGCGCGTCTTGCACTACGCTTTTCATTTTTCCATTGGGGATTACATCCGTGGGGACTATATGCATTTGTAGCGCTTTGTATTGCTTACTTTACTTTTAGAAAAGGAAAAGCTAGTACGATTAGTGCGACAGTAGGACCGTTATTTAAAGGCGGGGACCATGGGCGTATTGCTCACTTATTTGATGTGTTAGCTGTTTTCGCGACTGTATTTGGTGTTGCGACATCATTAGGTCTTGGTGCGAAACAAATTGCCGGTGGTGTTAGTTATTTAACATCTATCCCGAACTCATTAACGACTCAGTTAGTTATTATTGCAATCGTAACAGTATTATTTATGTTATCTGCGCAAACAGGTCTTGATAAAGGAATTAAATATTTAAGTAACACGAATATTATTTTTGCATTTGCACTTATGATCATTGTATTATTTGTGGGTCCAACAAACTTTATTATGAATTACTTCACTTCGACAATCGGTTCTTATATTCAGGAATTGCCAAGCATGAGCTTCCGTTTAAGTCCATTAGATGAAGGCGGAAATCAATGGATTCAATCGTGGACAATTTTCTACTGGGCATGGTGGATCGCATGGTCACCATTCGTAGGTACATTTATTGCTCGTGTTTCACGAGGGCGTACCATTCGTGAGTTTGTTATCGGTGTGCTACTCGTACCGACAATAATTGGCGCCCTTTGGTTCTCTGTTTTCGGCGGTACTGGTATTCATATGGAACTGTTTGGTGATGCACATATCTTTGAAAAAATTAAAGAGATGGGAACAGAAGTAGGATTATTCGCTATGTTTGATCAGATGGGAAGCTTTGGATCGGCTTTATCTGTTCTAGCTATTCTTCTTATTTCTACATTCTTTATTACATCTGCAGATTCTGCGACATTCGTTTTAGGAATGTTAACGACACATGGTAGTTTAAATCCACCAAACCGCATTAAAATGATCTGGGGTATCGTTTTAGCAGCGTTAGCTTCTATCTTATTATATGTAGGTGGATTAGAAGCCTTACAAACGGCAGCTATCATAGCGGCATTCCCATTCGTCTTCGTTATTTTCTTTATGATGGCAGCATTGTTTAAAGAGCTACAAAAAGAAGGGCGTATGAAGCGTCATAAATAATAGAAGGAAAAAGAGCTGATTTTGTATCAGCTCTTTTTTATCCCGCTTTAATGGGCAGTAAGACCCCCACCTCAAAATTCAGCGAAAGCAAAGAATTTAGGTGGGGGTCGGGCTGCCCATTAAAGTCCGATTGGTGATGGCTGATTAAAGTTTCACTTTATATAGAAGGAATTCTAATTGCAAGTCAGGGAAATAAAATACTTTACTATGTGAGTAGTATGCCTTTTATACGAAGAAAAATCGATACATTTCGACAATGTTCGATATCTTACGAATTCTATTTGTATTTTTGACAAAAAATTGTCGGAAATGTGTTGTCACTTTTATGTATATGTGCTATATTATTTCCTGTAAGCGATTTCAAATAGTTTTAAAGCGCATTCAAGGGGGACATCTAGAATAATGAAACGTTACGAAAGAAAGTGGAAGCATATTTGTTTGAAACGTGTGGCACATCGTAGTGTCCAAGAAAGCACGGAACCTAAGACTGAAACGCGCAAAGAACAGCAAGAGAAGCAATTGGTTCTACAAAAATAGCAATCACTTTTTCGTATATAAATGAAGGTCGATCGTTCGTTGGGGGATGGACGTGAAATTACTTTCAGCTAAGGGGTATTGTCTGATATATAATTTATACGGCAATAAATAAGCACAGAGCATACGGCGCTCTGTGCTTATTTTTTATTTATCTTTTTTGAATCGAACTGTTTTATCCCAGCCAATGACTTGTTTCTTGCTCTTTGCACGTAAGTATAAAATTAAGCTACGAATGAATAAGTACGTAAAGAGCTGTGCGTACGTAAAATACATGATTACACTAATAAAAATATTAGTTGGTGTAAAGGTTCGTTCCACACTCTGGGCACTAAATAATTGAGAAACATATGTAACATATGCGACATACCACATAAATAGTAGCGGAATGCTATATTGAATTTGGAATATCCCGAGTAACCCAATTACAAACCAAACGTTCGAAATGATTAAGAATAGCCAAAATACAACATATACTAAAACTTGTTGTAAGGAATGGACGAGAAGTTTTCCTTTAAAGAAACTTAATGAAGAAAACATTTTTTCTAAAATGTACAAGTTTCCTTGGAGCCAACGTGTACGCTGCTTAATTAGGATTTTTAAATGTTCAGGTTCTTGTTCCCATGTAATCGATTCCGGTACGATTGGTAAGAGATAGCCCTTTTGTGTAATACGTAATGTTAATTCAGCGTCTTCTGCAATTGCATAAGGATCATAGCCACCAAGTTCTTCTAATGCAGAGCGACGAAGAAGCATGTTTGTTCCTGTTAGTGAACCTGTTTGGAAGAGTAACCAGCGTCCGGATTGCATAAGGAGCTGGAAGATTTGAAATTCCAATGAAATCATTCGTGTTAACCAGTTTCTGTTTTCATTTACAGTACGAACGTGACCAACAGCCCCAACAGCATCTTCGGTTGTTTCAGCATGTTCTACAAGCATTCGCAGTGCATGTGGTGCAGGTTGGTTATCTGCATCATACACACAGAAGTATTCACCATCTGAAATACTAAGACCATAGTTTAATACACGTGATTTCCCTTTTGGTTCACCAGGCGGAACACGAATATGGCGAATATGAGCATAAGCTTTGTCAAAATCGTCACCAATTTCAGGTGTTTCATCTTGAGAGTTATCGTTTAATAAATAAACAGTTAGTTTACCTGGATATTCAATCTTCGCCATCGCCTCTAAAGTATCTTTAATAACGACCCCTTCATTGTGGGCAGGTATTAAAATGTCGACGCTCGGATAATGTTCTAGCGTACGATCTTTTCGTTTACTATTTCGGTGAACTAAACCTGCGAGTGTTAAGAAAGAATAGTAAACGAGTAAGCCAGAGAATAGAAAGGCCGTAAAAATAAGTACATATTTAATCGAAAATGTAATGCTGATCCAAAACACGAGTACACAAAATAAAAGGAATAAAAGAAGTATAACGAGTGTCATCATAATAACGTCTGTCCTTTGTTCCCAATTTGCTCGCGTGAGATTGTTATATCTTGGATTGCTTCAGCGGCAAGCCATTGCTCCATTTTTGGTTTTAGGCGGTTCATTACAATGTCAGCACCGGCTTCATTTGTGTTTTGTAATAAAATAACGAGCGTATTATTATCATATTTAGCAGCAAGGTCAAAGTCAGCTCTTACCGTTCCAACTAATAATGAAGCTACGCGATCCATAACACTTTCTTTCGTATATTTACTAAAGGAAGTGAAGTCAAAATAAATCATAACGCCTGTTTCATTACGACGATTCATTGCCTTGATTAATAATGCTTGTCGTCTTTCGAATTCTTGTCTTGTTAATAATTTCGATTCTCCAATGTATTGTTCTAACGTTCTCACACGTTCGGTTAATTCTTTATTTTCATGAATAACCTTCTTTAATAGGTGAGTGGAGATATATACGATAAAGAAGTTTGCTGCCATTAGGAAGTGAGTAATAATATATTCCCATTGTTCTGATGTGCTCCATAAGTAAAGCCATGCTTGGTAGAATAGGTAGAATACCGAAATAATGGTTCCTAATATGAAGAGAACAAATGCAGTTTTATCAGGCAAAAATAGAAATAGTACATTAACAATTACATATATGATTGTAAAAATGAGAGCATGCTCATATTGCGTTACATGTACGGTTGTAAAATAAAATAAAATTTGTAAAATCCACATAGAGAGGACTTTATAGAAGTTATCTTTCACAAAACTTTCCTCCTTAAAGATAATTCATACAAGGATACTTGTAGTATGCGCAATTATTAAGAAATAGATCGGATGACTAGCTTCTTTTTGAGAGGCAATAACAAGTAGTATCCCTCTTTTGCAAGAAAAAATAAACAGACTTGATAATTATTGTATCATAATGTTTTTATATTTCGGCATAAGTATTTAATATATATTGAAAAAATAAAGAACCTAATAAAAAGCCTAATAAAAAGCCCTCCTCTTTAGAAAGAGGAGGGCTTTGCGTTATTTTTATAGGAACATCATACCTGCAACTGCTGCATTTAAGAAGTTAGCTAATGTACCAGCGATAACTGCTTTAATCCCTAATTGTGCAATTTGTTTGCGGCGAGTAGGAGCTAATGTTCCTGTTACACCTAACTGAATTGCGATAGAAGAGAAGTTTGCGAATCCACAGATTGCGAATGTTAAGATTAAGTTTGTTTTTGCAGAGAACTCTGCCATGTGTGGTCCTAAGTTTGCATACGCAACGAATTCGTTGATTGCAAGTTTTTGACCAATAAAGCTTGCTGCTTGTATAGCTTCACCAGGAGAAACCCCGATTAAGATTGCAAATGGTGATAGTAAGTAACCGAAGATTAAATCAAGGCTAAGTTTAATATCGAACCAAGAACCAACCCATCCTAATAATCCGTTTAATAAAGCGATTAATGCGATGAAAGCCATTAGCATTGCTGCTACGTTAATAACAAGTTGCATACCTTCAGAGGCACCACGTGCTGCGGCATCAATAACGTTTGCATCTTCACGTTCTGTAGAAAGTTCAACGTTATTATCTACTTTTTCTGTTTCTGGCATAATTAGTTTCGCAATTAATAGACTTGATGGAGCTGCCATAATCGCTGCTGCCAATAAGTGTTCTAACGGAATACCCATTGCTGCATAGCCGACAAGAACTGATCCGGCAACAGCTGTCATACCGCTTACCATAATAGTGAAAAATTCACTATTTGTTAAACGTGCTAAGTAAGGTTTGATTAAGATTGGAGCTTCAGTTTGTCCTAAAAATACAGTCGTTACTGAGTTTAAACTTTCTGCTTTAGA
>NZ_CP152427.1:615000-737500 GCF_038971285.1 Bacillus paramycoides | reverse complement strand
CAAAACGTCATGATCTACAATTACAGCACCTGTTAACTTCGCTATATACTTAGAAACTGTCGATTTTCCCGATCCAGGAAATCCTGACATTTGCAGAAAAAACAAATTAACTTCCCCTCTCATCCGCACTATTCATCTATATAATCAATTACAAATTCAACAATCATTACATCCATTCCTTCTATATTAAAACGCAAAAAGAACTCCCTACTTATAAATAGAGAGTTCCTCTTTATCATTTATGCTGCTTTTACCTTCTTTGTCGTTTTACTTTTTCTTTTCGCTCCTGTAAAACGTTTGTGCAATATAGATGCTACTAAGCGTGAAACAACATTGAATAGTAATACCATAATAATTAATACAGCTGCAGATTTTGTCGCAATTAACTTCGCATCCGGGATAATCCCTTCAGAATTTAACTTCCAAATGTGAACTGCTAACGTTTCAGCTGGCCTAAATGGATTTAAAGGATGAGCAGGACTTGAGAAGTCCGCTGCTGAATTTAAAATTGGAGATGTTAAACCCGCTGTGTAAATTAATGCCGCTGCTTCACCAAATATACGACCTGCCGCTAAAATAACACCTGTAATAATTTGTGGTAATGACGACGGGATAATAATACGAGTGATCGTTTGCCACTTTGTTGCACCTAATCCAAGACTCGCCTCTTTCACATTAGCAGGAACTTCTGAAATCGCGCTTTCACAAACACGTGTTAAACCTGGTAAGTTTAAAATCGTTAAAGCAAGGGCACCACCCATTACTGTGTATCCCCATCCTGTCATTGTAACGAACACTAACAAACCGAATAAACCAACAACAATAGAAGGTAAAGATGCCATTGTCTCAATACATAAACGAACAAAGTTTAAAAAACGTCCTTGTTTTGCATACTCTGCTAAATATATTCCAGCACCTAATCCAAGGGGAATAGATATAATAAGCGTTATAACAAGCATATAGAATGAATTGAATAACTGCGGACCAATCCCACCACCGGCTCTTGTATTGCTTGGTTCTCCAAACAAGAAATTAGGATCCCAAAAACCCCATCCCTTTTGTAAAATCTCAAATACTAAGAACACTAGTAAAGCTACAACTAAAGCCGCTACCGCATAAAAGATACCTGTCCAAACTTTATTTACCGTTCTTGCATTCATTATTATCGCTCACCTCTTTGCCCAATTGCTCGAATTACTAAAATAAACAGGAATGAAATAACAAGTAAAATCATTGCTAAAGTCCATAGCGCATTGTTCCAAGCAGTTCCGTTTAATGTATTTGTCATATCCATTGTCAAAATACCAGTTAACGTTGCTGTCGGACTATATATTCCTTCTGGTAATTTAATCGTATTCCCAATTACCATTTGAACCGCTAATGCTTCACCAAAAGCACGCGCTAAACCTAAAACAACACCTGTTAAAATCCCCTTTTTCGCAGCAGGAACAATTACTCGGCTAATCGCTTGCCATTTCGTTGATCCTAAACCATAAGAAGCTTCTAAATAATCAAATGGAACAGAGCGTATTGCATCCGAAGCGATACTAGCAATAGTAGGTAAAATCATAATACTTAATACAACAATACCTGCAATTAAACTAAAGCCCACTCCCCCAAACGAATCGCGTAATAACGGTACTAAAATAGTAACCCCTAATAATCCGTATACAACCGAAGGAATACCAACTAATAATTCTAAAACAGGCTTCAATACTTTATTTCCAAACTTCGGCGAAATTAAATTCATGAATATAGCAAGAGCTATAGCAATTGGCGCACTAATAATAACCGCACCTAACGAAACCACCGTTGAGCCTACAATGAAAATTACAGCCCCGAAAGTTCCCTCATCAGCATTTGGACTCCATTTTGTCGATGTTAACATCTCAGTAAACGAGATACCACTTTGCGTAAAAGATTGAATTCCTTTACCGCAAATAAACGCAATAATAGCTAATGTAACTAAAACAATAAAAATACCACAAAACGTAACAAGTGATCTTCCTATATATTCACTTTTCACGTAATTAATTTGTTTTTTCCCCTTCATCACAGGACAGACCCCACTTCATAAATTGAAATGAACAGGACTGGCCTTGCAGCCAGCCCCATAAATTTTATTACTTATTTAATTTAGACATTGGAATATAACCCATATCTTCTACTTGCTTTTCAAAATCTTTACCTTTTACGTAGTCAATGTAAGCTTTTGTTGCTTCTTTTGCCTCACCTTTCGTTACCATGTACTCGTAAGACCAGAATGGATATTTACCAGACGCAATGTTTTCAACTTTTGGTTCAGCACCATCAATTTTCACTGTTTGTAGCGCACCTTTTTTCTCGCCAACCATATAAGACATTGCTAAATAACTTACTGAACCTGGAGTAGAGTTAATCGCTTGCTCTACTGCACCGTTAGAATCTTGTGTAGTACCAGTTCCATCATTAATTTTCGCGTCTTTCATAATTGTTTTTTCAAATGTAGCACGTGTACCAGAAGAAGCTGGACGATTAATTACGTTGATTTTTTCATCTTTCCCGCCTACTTCTTTCCAGTTTGTTACTTTTCCAGTAAAAATATCTTGTACTTGTTGTACTGTTAAATTATCAACTTTTACATCTTTATTTACGACAAGTGCGAATGCAATACCCGCTACCTTGTTATCTACTAATTCTTTCGCCTTATCAGCATCTTTTATTTTATCTGCAGATGGAACATCTGAGTTACCAATTTGGACTGCACCAGAAGCTACTTGGTTAATTCCAGTTCCACTACCGCCACCTTGCACTTGAATAGAAACGTTTGAATTTTTCTCCATAAATTTCTTTCCAGCTTCCTCTGCAAGAGGTTGAAGTGCTGTAGAGCCTGCAGCTGCTATCGTACCTGACAATTCTTGTTTTGCATTATCGCTTCCTTTAGCATCTTTACCTGATGTCTCTTCCGCTTTTCCACATCCCACTAATGAACCCGCTACCACTAAAGCTGCTAAAGAAAATTTAATACCCTTTTTCATAACCATGTCTTGTACCCCCATTTGGATTATCACTTTTCACATTTGTCTACTTCTTTCGAACACAAATTCATTGTAGGACAATAATATTATGTGAGTGTTAAGCAATTTTTAATTTTAAGTAAATGACGATAATAATCCTTAAAAACTAGGAATCCCAACATTTATAGTTAAAGAATCCAACAAAATCCACACTAATTAAGCCGTAATGTAAATTTATTCTTAACAATGTAAATTCAATGTAAATATTTTTCGCTCTTTTTCCCTCTTAGTTAAAGTTACATTTACAATTCCACTGTATTTCGTTACTTTTACGCGCCTAATTTATGTACATTACACAGAATTTCAGTAATATTTTTTAGTACAACTAAATAAATTGGAACAATTCTAAAAATAAATGAATATTTTTAAAGTACCAATTGACAGCATCATCCAATGTAGTCTACTATATTACTAACAAAAAGTTTACCTAAGGAAACTTTTTAAACTCCAACTAAAAATATAGAGATGAGGTAACTTTTATGGTATCGGCTAATACAAAACCACTTTCCGAATTTAGAACAGGAGAGTTTGTAGAAATTGAGAAGATACAATTAGAAGGAACTATGAAACGACGTTTATTAGATTTAGGATTTATCCCTGGGGCAACAATTAAAGTATTACAGCGCAGTCCACTCGGAGATCCGGTCGCTTATCAAGTAAGCAACACAACTATTGCACTACGCAAAGAAGAAAGTTCCCTTATTTTCGGGGTATTAATAGGAGATGATTTCAGATGAGCAAACATCGTATTGCTTTAGCTGGTAACCCGAATACCGGGAAAAGTACATTATTTAATACTTTAACAGGCTTAAAACAACATACTGGAAACTGGACGGGAAAAACTGTTTTAAAAGCTGAAGGGGAATATGAACATAACGGAAGTAAATATACATTAATAGATTTACCTGGAACTTACTCACTATATTCAAACTCTGCAGATGAAGAAGTAGCAAGAGATTATATTATATTTGAAAAACCAGAAGTAACTGTAGTTGTTATAGATGCAACTGCTATGGAGAGAAATTTAAATTTAGCACTTCAAGTGATGGAAATGACGAGAAACGTAGTCATTTGTATTAACTTAATTGATGAAGCTGAGAAAAAAGGCATCGTTATCGATGAAAAGAAATTAGCAAAATCACTCGGTGTACCTGTAGTTAAGATTTCCGCTCGTAACCGAGTTGGCATCGGTCATTTACTAAGCGTCATTGCTAAAGTAGCAAACAAAAAACTAATTCCAACACCAATTAAAATTTCTTACAGCGAAAAAATCGAAAATATGATTCAGGAATTAGAACCAAAAATTTATAAAGTGTTCGGCGATACGTATCCAGCACGTTGGATTGCGTTACGTATATTAGATGGAGATAAAAACTTCTTAACTACACTCCAAAAACACCATAATGAACCACTTGTAAGGGAGGTCGTAATAAATGGAATCTCACTCAGCCAGTAAAGCTCTTCCATTGGACTATATTATTCAACATGCGCAAACACTATCAAAAGAAGATATACGAGATGATATTGTCGGAGATATTTACCGAACATCTGCAAGCATATGTAAAGAATCTGTTCAATATACAAATACTGATAAATTGTATCGTTCTGAAAAACTAGATAAAATTTTCACATCTCCAATATGGGGATTCCCAATTATGCTCGGTATTTTATCTATCATTTTTTATCTTACAATCGCTGGTGCTAACGTACCATCTGATATGATTGCTGAGTTTTTCGGATGGGCCGAAGGATATTTAACATCTTGGTTCCAAGCAGCACATGCACCTGAATGGTTACATGGTATTTTAATACTTGGCTTATTCCGCGGTATCGGTGCTGTTATTAGCGTTATGTTACCACCTATGGCCATCTTTTTCCCGATGTTCGCACTATTAGAAAACTACGGATACTTACCACGCGTTGCGTTTAATATGGACCGCTTATTTAAACGCTCTGGTGCACATGGCAAACAATCTTTAACAATGGCAATGGGCTTTGGTTGTAATGCAGCAGCCATCATGTCAACACGTATTATTGAATCACCACGTGAACGTATGCTTGCAATCTTAACAAACAACTTCGTTCCTTGTAACGGTCGCTGGCCAATGTTAATTTTAATGGCTTCATTATTTATGGCTGCTGGTTATACAGGTAGTATGCAAACATTAGTTACTGCTGGCGTTGTAGTTGGAATGGTTGGAATTGGTATTATTATGACATTAACTGTTTCTTGGGTACTATCAAAAACAGCTTTAAAAGGTGTTCCAACTCACTACACACTTGAGTTACCGCCGTATCGTAAGCCAAAGGTTTGGAATACAATTGTGCGTGCAACACTTGATAAATCAGTCTATGTTTTAAAACGAGCTGTAGTTGTAGCTGCTCCTGCGGCTGCATTAACTTGGTTACTCGCTAATATTTTTATCGGTGACACAAGCTTACTTATGTATTTTGTAAACTTCCTAGATCCATTTGCTAAAATGTTAGGACTTGATGGTTTTATTCTAGCTGCGTTCATTCTTGGACTACCAGCGAATGAAATTGTTATCCCGATCTTATTAATGTCTTATTTATCAACTGGAGCTTTAACTGAAATAGATGATTTTAATCAAATTAAAAATCTATTCTTAGAAAATGGTTGGACTTGGTTAACAGCGTTAAACACAATGTTGTTCTCACTTCTTCATTTCCCATGTGGAACAACACTGGTTAACATATATAAAGAAACAAAAAGTGCCAAATGGACATTCTTATCGTTTGCAATCCCTACCGTTATCGCCATTGTTGTTACATTCCTCTCTACACAATTGGTACATTGGTTAGGGCTTGTATAAAAGCAAAGCATACATAGAAGGTATCCCCCTTCGTTTGCTTTGCACGAAAGAAACCTGAAAATCATTCAGGTTTCTTTTTTTGCGCATCAGTATTCCAAGGCTGCGCTCCATACATTGTGAGTTTTTTATGAATAAAGTATATGGCTCCTGGAAGAACTGCCATTAATATCGTGCAACTAATTCCTAATCCTGTAAACAACTCATATCACCTTATTTCACTCTCTTTGGTAATGCCGAACCTGAATGTTCAATTGTTGGATGAACATGAACGATAATTTCAGCATTACTAAAGTAATTTTCACCTTGATCCCAATTCTTACTTATTTTTTTCCACTCTTTATAATTATGCCTCTTATATACCTCTCCTAGTTCCAATACATCTACCTTATATTTTTTTTGAACAAGCTTAATCGATTTTTGAATGCGCTTCTCCATTTCTTCCGATATATCTTTCTCTAAACGATTTTCGTCCAAAACCTTTTTATGGTCACTAAAGTGCAACTCAGCCAATATACCTTCTAGATATAAATGAATATTAAACTTTGGTTTTTCAGCATTCATTGTAGATACTTTAATTTTCCGACGCAACTTATGAATTTCATAGGTAATTAGTTGATCCTTTTTACGAATGGTAAAAAAACCTCCAATTTTTTCACCTATTATGTAATTCATTCCCAATGTTTCTTCTCCACTCAAACTGCCTACACACTTATTATCCTTTCCACGAAACAACGCCGCCCCGTTCATTTGTACCCCCTGTTTTGTTAGTTCGAGAATAGGTAATACGAAACTCCGATTGGAAATCATCTTTTCCTGGACTTCACCAATTCTTGCAGCCTCAATCATTTGAGCATTTTTCGGAGGATGTTCAGCTAACATATCAATATATTGCGCCGGTAAATTTTCAGGTTTGGCACTTTGCTTTAAAATAGCTTCTGCATTTTTCTTAGAAACGAACAAACGAATATTTCTTCTCATCTCATGATCACGAATATATAGATCTAACGTATTTTGTAAAACATAAGGATTCGAAAGTAATTCTTCAGAGAAAATAATAACTTGTATATGCGGAAAAAATAGTGTACGACTAATTTTTTTGGCGATTATTCTTATTTGTTCAAACACACTATCCGCTTTCGCACTCACATTAATATAATTCTCATTATCTCCACTCCCTTGTCCACCCTGTTGCGACAATTTACTTGGAAGTACCATCTGATACGTTCCTTTCATAATTGGACTTGATTTCTTTTCCTTCACAAGGTCGTATGCTGCACCTACTACAAATCCCCTTTCTTCTATCTCCTCTAATTCAGAACACCCACTCAGAAATCCAACTACAAGCATAACCATTATAAATTTAAGAAGGTGTCTCATTTCCACCATTCCTTCTTTTTATTTTATATACAATTAAAACGAGCAAAGGCGCTAACACAACAAACCCCATATCTATCCAAGCTAAATAAGTCCCATAACTTGATAAAGCATTCAAACTACTCGGTACCATATTCACCATAAAAATAATAGGGGCACTTACAAAAATAAAAATATGCTTCTTCACTTTAGGAAACATTGCGCAAAACAATAAAGATGCGACGTCGTAATACATGGCGGTCGTGTTATAAATAGTAATAATCCAAGTTGTAAAAAAAATCGCATCAAACCTTTCTAAAAATCCTCCACCAATTTCAATTTCTTTCCCTAATTCAATTGTTGGATATGTTAATCCACGTGTTGTCATATACGTAAAAACACTAATACAAGTTACATAAATTAAAATGTATGCCAACACGTTTACCATTACAGCTTTCGCAACTGCCATTGGTGCTTTTTTCGCCGTCTTATCGTTTAACAGCACCGCATAAAACAGAGCTACTTCAAATCCAATAAATGTAAAAATAGAATTTTTAACTCCAACAGCATATTCATTTACTTCTGTTTGAAAAGCTGGTAGTAAATTATTTATTTCCATTAAATTTATATTCAATAAAGAAAGAAGCACTATCGCAATTAAAACAATAGGTAAAAATAGAATATTTAACCTTAATAAGGCCGCTCTTGATCCTGCTATTCCGTAAATAACAACTAGTAAGAAGAAGAAAGACAGTAGTTGTATCGGTGTCTCACTAAATAAATACGTTTGAGAAATAATTGAAATCATTCTCGATTCATATGCTGTCAAAGCAGCAAACGTTAATACTAAAATGCTACTAATTGTGTATGCAACAGGCTTTGTCAAATGTGCACTTGTATATTGAACAAAGTTTTGTTTCGGAAATAAGATAGCTACCCTCGTTACAAACCAACCTAAAACTGCACATACCAATCCACCCAAAAGTAAAATAATCCAACCGTCCGAAAATAAAGTTTGGTTAGCGATATCTCTTGGCATAGACAATGCCCCGATGCCAATGATGGTCGATGATACTGCAAACCCAATTTCCCGAGATCCAATCTCTTCATCGCCATACTCAAATGGTTTCAATTATTTTCTCTCCTTTGGACGTATTGTAGAATCTTTTGTCTGTAAGTACTCTGGTCTATCTTTCAACATCGATTTTGGCATACGTATAAATTCTTCTTTCCAATCTTTATAAAATGCAGGAGCAATTGGAGTCGTATACGGTACACCAACACTTGTTAAATTTGTAATATGAACAGCAAGTGCAATAAGGGCTAAAATAATTCCATACAAACCAAAAGCAGTCGCTGCTAATACAAAGACGAAAAGTAAAATACGAAACGTAATCGTAATGCTATATACAGGGAGAGAAAAGGTAGCGATAGCTGTAACCGCAATAATAATAACTAAAAACGGATTTACAATTCCTGCGTTCACCGCTGCCTCCCCGATTACAAGACCACCTACAATCCCAATTGTTTGCCCCATTGGTTTCGGCAACCTAATTCCCGCTTCTCGTATTAACTCCATCGTTAATGCCATCATTAATGTTTCTATATAGGCAGGAAACGGCACGCCTTCCCTCGCCCCAGCAATTGAATACGCCAGTTTAGAAGGAATAAGTCCTTGGTGATATGATACGAGAGCTACATACATCGCTGGCATTAAAATTGCAACTATACCAGAACCCATCCGCAAAATTCTTAATAAAGTCCCAATGACCCAACGCTCATAATGATCTTCCACAGATTGAAAAATATCAACAAATACTAGCGGAGCTATAAGGGCGAACGGTGATCCATCCACTAAAATAGCCGCCTTTCCTTTCGCTAATGAAGCCACAATATTATCAGGCCTTTCCGTATTCAAAAACTGCGGAAACGGCGACAAATTATTATCTTGAATTAATTGCTCAATCGTACCCGTCTCAAAAACGACATCTGTCACTATGGATTGAAGACGCCGATCCAGCTCTTTTACAATGTAAGGATTAATAATGTCTTCTATATATACTAACGTCACTTCTTTTTGGGATCTCTTCCCCATAATATAAGATTGAAATCTCAGCTTTGGGTCACGTAAACTATGGCGAATTAACATTTTATTCACGTTAATATCTTCATTTAATCCGATCCTCGGTCCACGTATTAAATCTTCTGTTACTGGCGGTTCTAAACTTCTTTTTTCCCAAGCTCTACTATTAATTACGATAGCGGTTTGAATATTATCAATTAATATAACCGTATCTCCCGCTAAAATCGCATTTATAATATCCGGAAACGTTGTCTTCTTACCAACTTCCGCAATAGAAATAAAACGATCCAATAACGTCTGAACGACAGCTGCTTCATTTTGTACTTCTTCATATTGAAGTGTACGAACTACATATTTATAAACATTATCCTTATCTGTTAACCCACATAAAAAAATAACAGCACAGCGTGTAAAACTACCAGCAAGGGCCACTTCCCTAATTGTTAAATCATTAGGCGAACCTAACTCATCCCTAATTTCTTTCATAACTTCAAATAAGTTACCTTTTAGCTCTAACAAAGTCCCCCACCTAACTTCCTTTTCAACAAGTTTTTAGTTAGATTCCGCTAATAAAAGAAAATATATACAAAAAAGAGCTATCTCTTTTCAAAGATAGCTCTAGTTCACGGATTACTTTTCTACTATTATATTGTCTGCTTTTAAAGACACATTTTTCGTGAATCCACTAACGATAAACATTACAAGCATATTCATTAACAATGCGACTATACCTACATTTAAATCTTTTATATATTGAGGAAAACTTGGAAACATCGTAGCTATAGTTGAACCAGATAAAGTAATATATGCAACTACTAACAACCCAATTCCCATTCCCGCAATTGCCCCTTGTTTCGTAATAACCTGACGCGGAAACAAACTACATACAAGCGCAGGGAAAAGTTGTGTCACTATACTATATCCCATTAAAAGAAGTGCTCCTATCGTTTCTCCACCTTTAAAAGTGAACAAAACAGCTACAAGCGTTACTACAGGAACAAATAATTTCGCTGCTTTTGCAACTTGTCGATCCGAAGCAGATGGGACCATTGTTCGGTACATATTTTTCGCTAATAATGTAGAAGCGGCCATGACAAGCATGGAACCCGGAACTAATGCGGTTAAAACCCCAGCACTACCAATAATCCCAATAAACCACGGATCAAAAGTTTGAAGAGCCAGACGGAATAACGAAAGGTCTACATCCCCTCCCTTTAATCCAGGCACTTGCAGTATAGCAGCAAAACCTGCAAAGAATACGAAAAGTAAAACTAAAGAATAAAGTGGCATAATGGCCGCATTTTTACGAAATACTTTTTCGTTTTTGGCAGAGAAAGCAGAAGCGAATGTATGGGGCCACATATAAAAACCGAGAGCTGTTAATACAATAGTAGAAACAAACCAAGAAATGCTCATTCCTTCATCAGGTAAAGATAAAAAACCTGGTTTTGCTGCTTCTACAGCTTCAAACATCGGCTGAAATCCTCCATAATAATGGTACGGTAAATATATACCTAAAAACATAACGATAAACAGTATCATAATATCCTTCAAAGCGGCCGTCCAAGCAGAGCCGTGTATACCTGAAACCATTACATATATCGTTATGACAATTGCACCAATCCACACTGCAATAACTGGTGATACCCTTCCGTAAGATGCTTCCGAAACGATAATCCCTAATCCTTTTAACTGTAAAACAAGGTATGGGATAATCGAAATAACCCCAATGATAGAAACGATAATGCCAAGTGTCTGACTCTTATATTTCTTCACAAAAAAATCTGGCTGCGAAACAAGATTATGCTCTTTCGCATACTTCCAAACTGGTGGTAATAAAAAGTAAGATAAAATATAAGCTAATGCGCCATAACCTAAAATATAAAAAGTAGGCGCTCCTTTACTATACGCCCATCCACTTCCGCCTAAAAATGTGAATGTCGTATAAATTTCACCTGCCATAAGAAGAAAAACAAAAATAGTGCCAAAGCCTCTCCCTCCAACTGACCATTGCTCTAAATTCATATCTTTTCCATGTTGCGCTCGAATTCCTAAAAATAGTGCAAGAAACAAAAATAAAATAACGATAAGTAATGCGGTCATTTTACATCCCCCTTATTCGCAGGATCAAATACGTACACAATCCCCATACAAAGAGACGTAATGAGCACCGATAATAATATCCAAAATAATAAAAATGGCATCCCTAATATGTAAGGAGTAACTGAATTAGCAAATACGGGTCCAATAACTAAACAAAAAACTGGAATAAGCGCTAATAGATGTATTTTCTTCATCTCATTCTCCTTTACTTATGAAATTTATAATGGACGATACAAAAACTTCCACGCCAATTGGTAATGCATCTTCATCAATCGTAAAACGAGGATGATGGTGAGGATATATAATTCCTTTCTCTTTATTTCCTGCTCCGATAAAAAAGAATGTCCCTGGTGCCTTTTGTAAAAACGCTGAAAAATCTTCTCCAGCCATCGTTGGCTGTAAACGAGTAACTCGTTCCCTTCCATAAAGCTGTAATGCTGTTTGCTCAATAATCTCTGTAACTTCATAATTATTTACGACTGGGCGATATCCATATTCATAAGCAAACGTATATTTCGCTCCATACGCTTCCGTCACATGCTTCACGATCTGTTCAATCCGTTTCTCTGTTTCTTCTCGTAACTCATGTCTTAAACTCCGCACTGTCCCTTCAATCTCCGCTTGTTCTGGAATCACATTATGGGTTGTCCCAGCATGAAATTGCGTAACAGATACTACAAGGGAATCTAACGGGTTCGTGAGGCGAGATACAATTTGCTGAAGTTGCGAAACGACTTGTGTACCGATTGCAATACTATCAACCGTTTCATGAGGAATTCCAGCATGTCCCCCTTTTCCTTCTATTGTAATTTTAAAAACATCCGGAGCAGCCATTGCCGGACCATAAATTATACCTATTTTCCCCACCTGTAACGATGCCCAAAGGTGAGCACCAATAATATAATCCACACCTTCCATTACACCCGCTGTAACCATTTCTTCTGCACCGCCAGGAAAGTTTTCTTCTGCATGTTGGAAGAGAAAACGAACCTCCCCTTTAACCTTCTCTCTTTCCTCTACTAACTTATGTACAACTCCAAGTAATATCGCTATATGCCCATCATGGCCACATGCATGCATCACACCTGGATATTCAGAAATAAAGTCAAATTCATTTTCTTCATGAATAGGAAGAGCATCCATGTCAGCACGAACCGCGATGGTTTTACCAGGTTGCTTACCAATTAATCTTGCCATTACACTATATTTAGTAGGTCTTGACACTTCTAAATGTGGGATTTTCCGAAGTATGTCGAATACAAACTGTGATGTTTTTTCTTCTTGAAAAGATAACTCTGGGTACTTATGAAAATGCCTTCTCCACTCAATCAATTGATTTTTCGATACAACTAGTTCCTTCGCTACATCCATTTCTCTTCTCCCCTTCTTCACCAAGTTAAATGTTATTATAACGTGAATTGTTAGGTTTTGAAAGAATCTTCTGAATTTTCCGTTATAAACATTTAAAAATAAAAAGCCATCAAAAAGATGACTTTTCATTATTATAAAATAGTGATCGCTTGTTTCCCCATTTGATCCCATGCTTTCTCAAACTCTGCTCGTGGAACAGCGAAACGCGGATTGTTTTTTAGAGGATCATTTACATATACAAAGTTTTGATCGTATCCAACCACTACTACACTATGCTCAAAATATGTAATTTTCACTTCACCAGAACTTGTATTCCATGTTTCAAAACTACTTTCAGCTAGCGGCTTAAACGTTGTATTAATAATAACCCATACTGGAGAACCAGAACTAATTACCTTATATAGATCATTCACGTCTCTATCTGTTAAATTAATTACTTTTTCGGAAACATATTTTTCTGCTAAATTAAAGATTGGTTTATTGTACACACCATATCCTGGTTCAGCTTTCGTATAAATATTTCCAACAAATCCCTCATAAGGATTTCCACGCAAACCATCTTGTTCAAATGGAACTCGATGAATTTCACTAGCAAGTTGCATCTTATCTACTTGCACACCTTTATATTGTAGTAACATAGCTAAGCTTGTCACTTCACATCCACGAGGTAATTCTGGTAACTGTTTTATAAACGGAACATTTTCAATCATAGCCGCTTCTTTCATTTCAGATAGAAAATCTAAGCGTAGCACTTGCGCCTTTTGTATAATTTTATCTTTCGCTATAAAAAACGCGGCAGCAAATATAATTCCAAAAACAAAAAGATATTTTAACTTTTTCATTTTAAACAAAACTCCAGTAATTATTATTTTACAGACATACCTTCTATCATTGTACCTTTCTTCTTACTAGTTTGCTAGAAAGATTATGTGAATTATTGTTCACACTTTTACTATCGGGAAAATTCTAATTATTTTTAATAAAGAGAAAAAACAATATACTTTTCTGAATTTTTTTGCTAAAATCGAAATAATTAACATGGTGAAGATATCACTTTGTTAATAAAAACATTCTTAGAGTACTTAGTCATAGTTCGCTTTTTACATACTCCATTCATTTCATAGTAAATAAACCGAGTATGTGTCATATCCCCCACTAATGATTAAAAACTCGGAATGAAAATCAGTTCATACATACAGAAAATAACGGGGTGAGGGGCATATGAATCAACAAGTAGAACAAACAGATTTAAAACGAACAATGAAAAGTAGACACCTATTTATGATTGCACTCGGTGGAGTGATTGGAACGGGCCTGTTTATGGGATCAGGTCAAATCGTCCATAACGCCGGTCCTGGTGGTGCTATTCTTGCATTTTTAGTCGGTGGATTTGTTATGTATTTAACGATGTTATGTCTTGGTGAATTATCCGTTGCTATGCCAGAAGCAGGTTCATTCCAAAGCTATGCAAGCAAATTTATTTCACCTGGTTTTGGTTTTGTTGTCGGTTGGATGTATTGGTTGAATTGGGCTGTTACAGTTGGAGTAGAGTTAACAACTGTAAGTATTTTAATGAAACGCTGGTTTCCAGATGTTTCTTCGTGGATTTGGTGTGTTACATTTGCGGCAGCACTCTTTCTTGTAAACGCTCTATCAGCAAAAGCATATGCAGAAGCAGAATTTTGGTTCGCTAGTGTAAAAGTCGCAACCATCGTTATTTTCATCGTACTGGGTGGTGCAGTTATGTTCGGCCTACTAGACTTTAACGGAAAACCAGCTCCAATGCTTCACAATTTCACTGAAAATGGCGGATTATTTCCGAATGGTGCATTGGCTGTTCTTCTTACGATGATTACAGTGAATTATTCTTTCCAAGGAACAGAATTAATCGGAATCGCTTCAGGAGAAAGTGAGAATCCTGAAAAAACAATTCCAAAAGCAATCAAAAATACCATTTGGCGAACGCTATTCTTCTTCGTCCTAGCCATATCAGTTGTTGTAGGTTTACTCCCGTGGCAAGAGGCTAATCTAGTCGAAAGTCCATTTGTACTTGTATTTGATGTAGCTGGTGTTCCATATGCAGCAGACATTATGAACTTTGTTATTATTACAGCTGTATTATCCGTAGCCAACTCTGGTCTATATGCAAATTCACGTATGCTTTGGGCGATGGCAAAACAAGGAATGGCAAGTCCAGCTTTTACGAAGTTAACTAAAAAGGGTGTGCCACTGAACGCATTAATTTTCAGTCTAATCTTTGCGAGCTTGTCTCTATTAACAAGTATATTTGCAGCAGATACTGTCTTTTTAGTTTTAACATCTATTGCAGCTATGGCCGCTGTCGTAGTTTGGATGTCAATCGCAGCTTCACAGTTTTTCTTCCGTAGAAACTTCTTAAAAAACGGCGGAGACATTAATGATTTAAAATATCGCACACCACTTTATCCATTAGTTCCAATCGTAGCATTCTCACTCAATTTCATTACATTTGTAAGTTTAGCTTTCATTCCAGATCAGAGAATTGCTCTTTATTGCGGTATTCCATTTATGATCATTTGTTACATTTTATACCGAGTTAAATATAAAAAAGTTGTCACATTTGAACAACAAATAAGTCTAAAAAAAGAAGTAAACTAAATATACGAAATATTCAGCTATCTTCCTTATCATAAGATAGCTTTTTTCTATTTATTGGATATCTTGGTATAACTTTATTTATCTTAAAATTTTCACAATCACGTTTTTCACTGGAAAATGGTTTACAATGTTATCAAGTTACAAATGATATTCACCTTAAAAAGCGTGCATTTGTGTCTATTTTTTAACAATATCACAAAAACTATTGCCATCTATAAATTAATAGGTTTATATTGTTTTATTGGCATAGTTTCAATCCAAGGAGAAAGGAGATTTTCAATCGTGCAACTAAAGAAAACGTTTTGGAAGCTGGCTTCGCTTCTTCCGTTATCATTACTTCTGTTCCTCGGTGGCTGTGATAAAAAACTCGCAGTATTAAATCCGCAAGGACCTGTTGCAAAAGCACAGTATGATTTAATTGTTTGGTCATTCTTGCTTATGTCATTAATTATCGCAATTGTATTCATCTTGTTTACAGTCATCTTGATTCGTTATCGTGAAAAACCAGAGAATATGGACTATGAGCCACCTGAACAACACGGTAACACATTATTAGAAATCATTTGGACGCTTGTTCCTGTTATTATCGTTATCGCATTATCGATTCCAACAGTAAAAGCAACTTATGCTTCGGAAGAGGTTCCGAAAGAGTCCAAACATATTAAACCAGTGGAGATTTATGTTACATCTGCAAACTGGAAATGGTTATTCAGTTACCCAGAGGAAAAAATTGAAACCGTTAACTATTTAAACATCCCAGCTGGTGTACCAATTCAATTCAAACTGACTTCTGTCGGCCCAATGAATGCTTTCTGGGTACCAGAACTTGGTGGTATGAAGTACACTATGGATGGCATGATTATGGACCTTTATTTACAAGCTGATAAGCCAGGTTCTTACCTAGGCCGTAGCGCGAACTTCTCTGGTGAAGGATTCACTCACATGGAGTTCGAAGTTGAAGCAAAAACTAAAGAGAAATATGACAAGTGGGTTAAAGAAGTACAACAAACTGCTCCTAAACTAACAGAAGATAAGTACAACGAAATTGTTAAACCTGGTGTAGTTGGTCGTATGACATTCTCTAGTCATCACTTAAGTTATGTTGATCCAAAATCACTTGAATATTGTGATTACAACTACTACAAAAACAAAAAATAATAGCTATAATTCCAACAGATTGGAGTGAACACAGTGAAGCTTGATGAATTCTTTGTCACAGGTGACCCGATTATTTACGGTGCAGACGCTTCTATCGTTCTTGTGACATTAGCAATCATTTTCGTACTAACAAAGTATAAAAAATGGAAATGGCTTTGGGACGAATGGTTAACAACTGTTGACCATAAAAAGATTGGGGCCATGTATATTATCTCTGCGGTTATCATGTTATTCCGTGGTGGTATGGACGGTTTAATGATCCGTGCACAGTTAACATTCCCAGAAACAACTTATTTAAATGCTGAACACTATAACGGAATCTTCACAACACACGGTACAGTTATGATTCTTTTCATGGCGATGCCATTCGTTATGGGATTAATGAACCTTGTAGTACCATTACAAATTGGTGCTCGTGACGTTGCATATCCGTTCTTAAATGCTTTAAGTTTCTGGTTATTCTTTGTCGGAGCAATGTTATTCAACATCGCTTTCGTAATCGGTGGTTCTCCAGACGCTGGGTGGACTTCTTACTTCCCAATGGCAGGTACAGAGTTTACTTCTGGTGTAGGAAATAACTACTACGCAATTGCATTACAGATTTCAGGTCTCGGTACGTTAATGACAGGTATTAACTTCCTTGTTACTATCTTAAAAATGCGTACACCTGGTATGACTTTAATGAGAATGCCAATGTTTACTTGGTCAATCTTAATTACAACAATTATCATTATTTTCGCTTTCCCAGTATTGACAGTTGCTCTTGCATTAATGACATTTGACCGTCTATTCGATGCTCACTTCTTTACGATGGCGAGCGGCGGTATGCCGATGTTATGGGCCAACCTATTCTGGGTATGGGGTCACCCTGAAGTATATATCGTTATTTTACCGGCATTCGGTATTTTCTCTGAAATCATTAGTACATTCTCACGTAAACGTCTATTCGGTTACAGTGCGATGGTATACTCAATGGTTGCAATTTCTTTACTAAGTTTCGTCGTATGGCTTCACCACTTCTTCACGATGGGTGCAGGTCCAGCGGTTAACTCATTCTTCTCGATTTCGACAATGGCGATTTCGATTCCAACCGGTGTTAAGATCTTTAACTGGTTGTTTACACTGTATAAAGGACGTATTCGTTTTACAGTTCCAATGCTTTGGTCATTGGCATTTATTCCAAACTTCGTAGTCGGTGGGGTTACAGGGGTTATGCTTGGTATGGCAGCAGCTGATTATCAGTACCATAACAGCTACTTCCTAATCGCTCACTTCCACTACGTATTAATCGCAGGTACAGTATTTGCTATGCTTGCTGGATTCACATTCTGGTATCCAAAAATGACTGGTCATATGTTAAATGAACGCCTAGGTAAATGGACATTCTGGATCTTTATGAGCGGATTCAACATCTGTTTCTTCCCAATGTACTTCTTAGGTTTAGACGGTATGACTCGTCGTATGTACACTTACTCTGAAAGTCTTGGATGGGGATGGCTAAACCAAATCGCATCTGTTGGTGCGGTAATGATGGGTATTGGTTTCATACTTCTTTGTTACAACGTAATTTGGAGTGCTCGTCACGGTGAACGTGACACAACTGGAGATCCATGGGATGGCCGTACACTTGAATGGGCAACTCAATCTCCTGTACAACATTACAACTTCGCACAACTTCCTGAAATCAAAGAAGCTGATGCTTTCTGGTACATGAAGAAACGCGGAGAAACAGTTACACCAGCAGCAGAAGATATTAAACCAATTCACATGCCAAGTAACTCTGGTGTGCCTATTATTGCGTCTTTATTCTTCGGTCTTGCAGGTTTCGCATTAGTATTTAGCTGGTTCTGGCTTGCAGCAATCGGCGGCGTTGGTATTTTAGCTTGCTTAATCTATCGTTCATTCGATTACGATGACGGTTACTATATCAGTGTTGATGAAATTAAAAAATCAGAACATGTAGCATGAGAGGTGAAATGATATGGCGGCTTTAGACAAAAGCTTACCTTTGGAATATCAATCCGAACAAAGCAGATTGAATATCCTAGGATTCTGGATTTTTCTTGGGGCTGAAATTATGCTGTTCGCAACACTTTTCGCCTCTTATCTAGTACTTGCTGGTCGTACGGCAGATGGCCCAACACCAGCACAACTGTTTGAACTTAAAACGCTTTTAATTCAAACATTACTACTTTTAACAAGTAGTTTCACATGTGGTATCGTAATTCACGAAATGCGTAAGCATAACCAAAAAGCAATGCTTGGATGGTTCATCCTTACATTACTTTTAGGTGCAGGTTTCCTATTCTTCGAAATCGAAGAGTTCATTATGTATATTGGTGAAGGCGCGACAATTCAAACAAGTGCTTTCTTATCTGGATTCTTCGTTCTTCTTGGAACGCACGGAGCCCACGTAACAGGCGGTATCATTTGGGCGATTTGTGTTATTATCCAAATTTTAAAACGAGGTTTAACACCAGTTACAGCTCGTAAAGTATTCATTATCAGCTTATACTGGCATTTCCTTGATCTTGTTTGGGTATTTATTTACACACTAGTTTACTTGAACGGGATGGTGGCGTAAATGAGTCAAAATAACAACCAAGCAAACGGGCATGCGCATAGCGGATTCCCTTGGTCACACGTTTTCGGATTTATTTTATCGCTTGCACTAACGTTTCTAGCTCTATACGTGGCACTTTATACAAACCTGCCACTTTCAACGATCTTAACAACTATTATCATAATGGCTGTTGCGCAAGCGTTGTTACAATTAATTATGTTCATGCACTTAAAAGAAGGAGAAGGAAGAGTTCAAATTCTTACTATGATATACAGTTTCTTCGTTGCAACTGCAACAGTTGGTTTAACTGTATGGATCTTCTTCTCAATGTAATGTACATGAAAAGACTGCTGAGATTTCTCAGCAGTCTTTTTTTATTACTTCCCCTATTACATCCACATTACGGAATTAACAACAGAATCATGAAAAATATACTTATTATGACAAATGTTAAGAAAACTCTTTCTTTATGAAATCGAATCCATATGCGTTGCTTTTCTACCTATTATATGGCTAAATAAGTACTATATTTATTTGAAGGGAGAGAACGCAATGGAACATCACACTTCTGTTCTATCACTTATGGTTGTCGTTGCAATCGCGTTTTTCGTTCCCCTTTTGTTACAACGCTTTAAATTAAAAGCACTTCCTGTCGTTGTTGCAGAAATCATCGCAGGAATCTTTGTAGGTAAAAGTGGGTTTAATATTATTGAGCCAGATATGTGGCTTCAAGTCTTATCAACACTAGGATTTATCTTCCTTATGTTTTTAAGCGGTTTAGAAATTGATTTTTCTATCTTTAAACAAAAAGGGAAAAAGAATACGACAAACGAACCGAACACATTTCAAGCAGCAAGTATTATCTTCTTCTTTATTTTCATCTTATCTTATGCCCTATCATTACTATTCGTATGGCTAGGATTTGTAGATAATGCAATGTTCATGACTTTAATTATTTCAACTATTTCTTTAGGGGTTGTCGTACCGACATTAAAAGAGAATAACTTAGGAAAAACGGCAATCGGACAAATCATTTTATTAGTCGCTGTTATTGCAGATTTAGTTACAATGATTTTACTCGCTGTATTCGTCGGATTAAATTCTGAAAGCGGCCAAAGCATGTGGCTCCTTCTTCTTCTATTCGGCGCTGGTATTGTTATTTACTTCGTTGCAAAACGCTTTAAAAACATTCCATACTTAGATAGCTTAAAAGCTGGTAGTGTACAAATTGATACACGAGCTGTTTTTGCACTCATCTTAATATTAGTTGGGTTATCTGAATCCGTTGGAGCTGAAAATATTTTAGGTGCCTTCTTAGCAGGGGTACTCGTATCATTATTATCACCAAATGAAGATATGGTTGAAAAACTAGATTCTATCGGATATGGTTTCTTCATTCCTATTTTCTTCGTAATGGTCGGTGTAAATTTAGAGGTTTGGTCTATTTTTAAAGAACCTTCTAGCATGCTAATGATCCCAATTTTAATTGTGGGACTCTTTATCTCGAAGCTGCTACCATCACTCGTTTTACGAAAATGGTATCCACGTAATATCGTACTGGGAAGTGCCATCTTATTAACATCAACACTTTCTTTAGTTATTGCTGCTGCACAAATTGGTGAAAAACTAGGAATCATCAGTCCAAGTTTATCTGCTTCGCTTATTTTAAGTGCAGTTATTACTTGTATTTTTGCACCTATATTATTTAAAAAGATGTTCCCAAAAGTAGAAACATCAAAACCAAAGGTTTCTATTATTGGCGCGAGCAGAATTACCCTTCCGTTATCACTTGATTTAAAACGAGAAGATTATGACGTAACGCTTTATATGATGCGTCAAAATAAAATAAATGATGAGGAAGCAAAATCACATGACTTCCCTATCGTAAAATTAGATGACATCACAATCGCATCATTAACTGAACAAACAGCATTTAACGCAGACCGCGTTGTTGTTGCAACAAGTGATGATGAGCAAAACTTATTATTAGCAGAACACGCAAAAGAACTAGGTGTTGAACATGTTATTGCAAGCGTAGAAGATCCACTTCTACAAGAAAAAGCAACACAAGAGCATATCGCTGTATTCTCAACAATTAACTCTACACGTATTCTATTACGTGCACTTATTGATAAACCGAGTCTCGTTCGCTTAATTACAACAGCTAACGAAACGGTCCGTGAAGTTGAACTACGAAGCAATAAATATAACGGCGTGGCACTTCGCCGCCTTCCTTTTTTAGGTGATGTACTAGTCATTCAAATTTATCGTGGGAATAAAGCATTAATTCCACATGGTGATACGAGACTACAGCACGGTGATACATTACTTGTAACAGGTTCAAAAGAACATATCGATACACTAAAAAGCATATTAGAATAGAAAATGCCCCTCACATAATTGAGGGGCATTTTTTTCCATTTCATATGGTAAAATGTAACTATCACATATTATGAGGGTGGATCACATTATGTCTATTGTAACTTTAGCTCTTTTATTATTAGCGGAAATACTCGTTGCCATTATTCTCATCGGTGTTAGTATTGAAATTTGTAGTTACGGATGGAAAAAATCGAATGGAATAAAATATTCGTGCCTCCTACTTTCACTCCTTCTTGGAACTGCTAGCATACTCGGACTTCTCGCCGCACCTGCCTATTTCTTTATACAATTAACAGAAAAAGCCTTATAAGAAAGGATGTTAATATGATTACCGTGAAAAATATTGAGGGATCTGAAACTTACGTATTACGTCAAAAAATTTTGCGCCCCAATCAAACATTAGCAGATTGTAAATATCCTTCCGATTATGAAACAGACACCTTCCACTTAGGTGCATTTATAAACGATGAACTAATTAGTATCGCTTCCTTCTCAAAAGAAATATATCCCGACTTACCAACGGGTATTCATTATCGTCTACGAGGAATGGCAACATTACCTGAATTTCGAAACAACCGTGCTGGAAGCTCCTTAATTCAGAAGGCGGAACAAGTCTTGCAAGAGCGTCAAGCAAATATATTATGGTGTAATGGCCGAATTACTGTAGCTGATTATTACAAACGCTTAGGCTTCCAGGAACATGGTGAAATCTTTGAAATTGAACCGATTGGCCTTCATAAAGTACTATATAAAAGAATATAAGAAAAGCTTTCCGCAATACGGGAAAGCTTTTCTTATATTTCAATCTTCACTTCTTATTCTCTTCATATATATGTATATAAACAAACTAGGCACTAAAAAACAAGCAAACATAATAAGTCCTGTCATACTAATTTCCTTCATCGAAATATCCGGTGTTACAACGATACAAATGGCTAAAATCCCAATAATAATACCTACCGGAATAAAGTGAAACTTTAATCAGTGGGGGTTTTGTTCATCCCCCACTGATTATTAGTTGAACCAATCGGGCTTTTACGGGCAGTTGATCCCCCACCTAACTTCTTTGCTTCCCCTGAATTTTGAGGTGGGGGTCTTACTGCCCGTTAATGCGGGATAAATAATAACTTCATAAAATAACTACGTGATACTCCGCCCGTATGCTCATACACTTCCACTGAATTTTTCAGATTTAAAAAGTTAATAACTACTATCCCACACATAAATACCCTTAATAAATCCGAAACACTTTCATATCCTGCACCTTGCAAAACGTAGCGATAAAAAACAATACCTAGTATGACAATATTTTGTAAGATGAAAACGAGTCTAATATGTTTTAGCCTCTCAATCATTAAGCGTTCATCTTTCACGATTCTCATCCTCTCACTCCTTTTCCTCCCAAAATAAATCATTCAAAGTTTTATCTACTGCATAACAAATTTTCAAACATAAATCTAAAGACGGGTTGTATTTCCCCTTCTCAATTAAACTAATCGTTTGCCTTGTAACGCCTACTTTTTCTGCTAATTGTTGCTGTGTTAAATCTAACTGAACACGCGCGACTTTTATTTTACTTACAGCCATTCATGTTCCTCCTCTATCTATATTGTAACATATATATTCCATTAAGTAATTTATATTTTACTTATTTGACTATAACTTCACTTTATCCCGCTATTTATAAGCAGGAACATCCCTACCTCAATATTCGGCTAGAACAAAGTAGTTACGTGGGAAATTAACTGTCTCCACTGATTATAGTTTCACTTTATTATACACAAAAAAGGAGCCTCTCATAAGAAGCTCCCTCTCCTATATCTATATTATAAGAATAAATGACATCCAAATAAAATTGTAAATAAGTAGAGTAACGGATGTACCTCCATCCCTTTTCCTTTCACAATTTTTAAGACTGGATACACTAGAAATCCAATTGCAATTCCATTCGCAATACTAGACGTTAACGGAATACCAACGAAAATTAAAAATGCTGGTAACGCATCATCAAATTCATTCCAATTAATATCACGAAGACTTTGCGCCATTAAACTACCTACAATAATTAATGAAGGAGCTGTAATAGCGGCTACGCTTGATAAAGAAGCAATGACAGGGCTGAAGAATGCCGTTATAATCGTTAGACCGACTACTACAATACCTGTTAATCCTGTTTTACCACCCGCAGCAATACCAGCTGACGATTCAATCGTCGCTGCTGTTGGGCTTGTCCCAAAGATAGAGCCTGTAGTCCCACCAATTGCATCCGCAATAAACGCTTTACCAAAACGCTTCTCTGTATTATCTGTAATTAAACCTGCTTGTTTAATTAAACCCAGTAATGCACCTGTTGTATCAAATAACAGTACAAGTAAAAATGAAAATACAACACCGTATAATCCGTATTCAATTACATCTGAAAAGGCGTTGATTGGATTTGAAACGATAATTCCCTCTGGTAAATGAGGCATCGCAACAATTTTATCCGTAAACTTCAGTTGCCCGGTAAAGAAGGCTATAATTCCTGTCATAATCATACTAATAAATAATGCACCGCTCACACGTAATGCCATTAATACCGCCGCTAAAATTAAACCAATTAAAGTTAAAATAACGGCTGGAGAATGGAAGTCACCAATCGTAACTAAGTTAGATGGATGATCAACGATAATTCCAGATAGACGTAATCCGATAAAAGCAATAAATAACCCAATTCCACCTGCAATCGCATGTTTTAAACTGTCAGGAATTGCGACGATTAGCTTTTGTCTAAACGAAGTGAAAGATAATAAAAGAAAAATGATACCTGTTACAAATACTGCTGAAAACGCAATGACATATGTAATCCCCTCTGCCTGTTGAACAACAGAATAAGCAAAATACGCATTCATTCCCATAGCTGGAGCAATAACAATTGGATAGTTAGCTAAAAACGCCATACATAGCGTCCCTACAACAGTCGCAATAATAGTTGCCGTAAAAGCTTGATCAAATGGTACACCTGCATCAGATAATATTTTCGGATTGATGACAAGAATATACGCAAATGTAAAAAAAGTTGTGATGCCAGCTAAAAGCTCTTGCTTCACAGAAGTGTTATATTTTTGTAATTGAAACATGGTTATGTACCCTTCCTACATCTGAATTATTATCACACATTCTCTTCTTACTAGTATGTGAGAAAATATAATACTTAATCTTAACAATCAATAAAAAGAAGAGTCAATATATTCACTAATAGTTCGAATTTTAAGTTTAAGTCTGACAAGCACAGATATAGTACAGTTCATACTGATTATTTTTGTAGCACAACAGATAGAAATGTTTTATAATTTGAAATAGTTAAACATTTAGCAAACGCATTCAAATATCGTTCACTCTACAAGGGGGATTCTTCTTATGCAGCACACAAACAAATCTGGAACTTTAAACCGTGGTTTAAAAGAACGACATATTACTTTAATGTCACTCGGTTCAGCTATTGGCGTTGGACTATTTTTAGGATCTGCTTCTGCTATTAAACTAGCTGGTCCTTCTATTCTACTAGGTTATATGATTGCTGGACTCGTTATTTTTTTCATTATGCGAGCACTCGGAGAAATGGCAATTGAACAACCTGTTGCTGGTTCTTTTAGTAAATATGCTTATGATTACCTTGGACCACTAGCTGGCTACATTACCGGTTGGAACTACTGGTTCTTATGGGTTGTTACTTGTATGGCTGAAATTACAGCAGCTGGCATTTACATGCAATACTGGTTCCCAGATATCCCGCGCTGGACTTGGGCTTTACTCGCTCTATTATTAATGAGTGCTTTCAACTTCTTATCTGTAAAAGTATTTGGAGAACTTGAATTTTGGTTTGCTCTCATTAAAATCGTCACAATTATCTGTATGATAGTAGTTGGAGCTGGTATTATTTTATTCGGATTCGGAAACGGCGGTATCGCTACCGGTATTTCAAATCTTTGGTCACATGGTGGCTGGTTCCCAAATGGTTTTTCTGGATTACTACTCTCCATGCAAATGGTGTTATTCGCTTATTTAGGCGTTGAACTAATCGGCGTTACAGCGGGTGAAGCGCAAAATCCGAAAAAAACACTCGCAAAAGCAATCGATAATGTATTTTGGAGAATATTACTGTTCTACGTTGGGGCTCTATTCGTTATGATGGCAATTTATCCATGGAACGAACTTGGTGAGAAAGGCAGTCCATTCGTATTAACATTCCAGCAAATCGGTATTGCAAAAGCAGCAGGAATTATTAACTTTGTCGTATTAACAGCAGCTCTTTCTTCTTGTAATGGTGGTTTATTTAGTACAGGCCGTATGCTGTATACATTAGCTCATCAGAAAAAAGCTCCTGAAAGATTCGGTCGTTTAAATAAAAATGGCATTCCAAGTCAAGGAATTATAGCAACAGCTATCGTTTTACTCGTCGGTGTTATATTAAACTATCTTGTGCCCGCAAAAGTATTTACATGGCTCACTAGTATTTCAACTTTCGGGGCAATTTGGACTTGGGGTATTATATTAGTCGCTCAAATTAAGTTCCGTAAAAGTTTGCCTACGCAAAACAAACAAAAGTTATCGTATAAAATGCCTTTATACCCATTAAGTTCATATTTCTCACTCGTTTTCCTTGCACTCGTATTAGGTATAATGGCGTATTCAGAAGATACAAGAATTGCATTAATTGTTGGACCAATTTGGCTTATTGGTTTAACTATCGTGTATTACATGAAAGGTTTTCATAAAATTGATAAAGCACCTAATTCAAAAATTAGTTAAACAAAACATCCCTTTCTTATTACTTGGAAGGGATGTTTTTAAATCTATATAAATATTTCTCAACAAAATTCACGTTATTTTTACAAATTTTTAATATTTTTTATGTTTTCCGTCTTTATTTTTACAGAAAAATAAATTACATTATTAAAGCACATATATTTATTATTAGGGGGATTCTTCTATGAAGAATAAAAAATGGATTACATTTTCTTTAGCAACAGCAATTACACTAAGTATAGGGACTTCGTTCATACCGTCTACTTATGCAGAAAGCTCTGTAGACCCAGCTCCTGAAATTGCTGCAAAAGTTGTAAATCAAAACAATGGGAAAAAAGTATTATTCGATAATACACACGGTCAAACTGCCGGAACTGCTGACTGGGTTATTGATGGTGGCTTTTCTGATTTCGGAAATGGTATTGCTCAAAACGGCTATCATGTAAAAGAACTACGTAAATCAACACCAATTACATACGAAGATTTAAAAGACTACAATGTGTTTATCGTTCCAGAAGCAAATATTCCTTACAAAAAATCTGAACAAGATGCTATGTTACAATACGTGAAAAATGGCGGTAGTATCTTCTTCATTGCCGATCATTATAATGCAGATCGTAATAAAAATCGCTGGGACTCTTCTGAAGTATTTAATGGATATAGACGCGGCGCTTGGGCTAATCCTGCAAAAGGAATGTCTACTGAGGAAGTAAACTCACAAGCTATGCAAGGAGTAGAAAGCTCTGATTGGCTATCTGACAACTTCGGTATTCGCTTCCGTTACAATGCAATCGGTGATGTTTCCGCTAAAAATATTGTGTCACCTGAACAATCGTTTGGAATTACAAAAGGTGTTTCATCTGTAGCAATGCACGCTGGTTCAACTCTAGCAATTACAAATCCAAAACTAGCAAAAGGACTTGTTTACCTTCCAGAAAACCCGTCAAAATGGAATAACGCTGTTGATAGCGGTGTTTATAATGGCGGGGGTGTTGCAGAGGGTCCTTATGCTGCTATCGCTAAAGTAGGACTTGGAAAAGCTGCCTTTATCGGTGATTCTTCTCCTGTTGAAGATGCATCGCCAAAATACGTTCGTGAAGATTCTGGTCAAACAAAGAAAACTTACGATGGATATAAAGAAGAAAACGATGCTATTTTACTAGAAAACATTGTAAATTGGCTATCGAATAAAGAAACATTCACAAGTTTAGATCAAGTAAATGGTTTACAACTTGATTTACCTACTACTTTACAAACATTTGAACAACCAAGCTTATCAACTGAGCCACAACCTGAACCTTGGAGTGCGCCAAATGCAGGTTATCAATGGTTTAATACAAACACTTTCAAACCAGGTTCATACGGTTATAACGGTGCTGTAACAGCAAACGACTACGTAGTTACACATCCTAGCACTCTACCAAACAATGAAGTGTTCAAAATGAAAATTCAAGTAAATAACTTATTACCAAACACAACATACGATAATTACTCTTTAGGTATCTTCACGACTGGTGGTACACAAGTAGCAAAAGTTCAAAATACAAATGGTACTTGGCCATCTACTTTCGGATATAGTAGTGCATTCTCTTTCACAACAAACAGCTTAGGTTCTGCTGAGAAAATTGTAAATGTGCAAATCAATCCAAATACGACTGGACAAGCAACGCTTCGTCTACGTCAAAATACAACAGCGAAATACAGTGAAGCTGTAACAATTGATAAGAAATAATGAAAAAGGCAATCCGGATATGGATTGCCTTCTTTCTACTTCTCTTCTTTTGAGAAAAACATTCTTGAAATAACGATACCTATACTACCTACTATTAAGAATAACACCGCCCTGATCATCATCGATACTTCTGGTAGGTCCAAAAGGAATAGCTTCCCTATCGTTACAACTAAAACGACTAATCCAGCATACAATATTTCATTCATATGTTTATTCCGTCCAAGCCAAACTGCAAATAAAGCATATACCATCCATAATAATGATACAGATACGCTAATTATGCTTCCATCTGTAGAAAGAACTTCACCAACTCTAGTAATTGCAATAAATACGATAACCATAAACCAATAGAGCGCTATAGAATAAACATATTTCCCGAAACTCTTTAACAGATCTTTCGCTTGTTTCATGCAGTAATAAAATGTAACTATTAAAATAATATGAGCAACAAACCCAGCTGAAAGGAAATAATCAAACGGACTAAAAATAGTCTGTATCATTCCAATCGCATAAATCGTCGCACTAACATACAATTTTATTTGTTGTTTTACTTTAATAGCAGTCACCATACCCAGGAAACCTTGTAATAATAATACAATCGCTGCATTCACTAAACTATACTCATATAAAATAGCTAAACTAAATGCACCCATTGCGAAACCAAATAAAAGATTGGTAAATGTAGAGTGTCGATTCTTCCTATATTCAAACACGAACATAATAGCATGCACAAGCGCACTAATCATTAATCCCCATGTTGTAAATTCGGGTATTTTTGAAATGGCTAATATAAAGAAAACTGCATTCGCACTAAATATCGCCAAGCGTGGTTCTAATATAAAACTTCTCTCCGTAAACATATGCCAAAATAATAGTAAGTGAATTAAACCATAAACAACCGTTAACTGTACTTGCAAATCCTTTACTAACATTGACATAATAGCAAAGAAGACAAAAAGGACAATAGCAGCAACAGCATAAGAAATCATATATAAATACTGATAACGATTTTTCAGCGCATACCATAATAAGCTAAGTGTTAGTATCGTCTCATATCCAAAGAAAATATACGGATTAGGAGTCGTACTATTTAATAAGAATGGCACGAAGAAAGCTCCTACTGCTACGAAAATAGTAAGATATTCCGATTGATACCTCTTCGCTACATAAATACCTAAAATGACCCATGCAATATTACATACAAATGCAACACTTGCTGGAATAAAGCCATATAAATAATGTGCCGCAAATGTCGTTAAAACTATACCCGTTATACTTCCTCCTGCTAATACTAATCCTAACGCTTGCCGCTCTCGTTTAATTTGAATATCCCCTATATAATAAAAAACAATTGATAGGACAATACCGAACACAATTCGTATTGCTGGCGTTAATAATCCAGCATCTACCCCTGCTTTAAATAACCAGATTACTCCAAGTAACATAATACCGACAAATATACGTGGCAACCACGTTTGGCAAAACTGAATAATATTAAATGATTCTCGTTTAAAAGCAGATATATCTACTTGTTTTACCTCAAGTTCTTGCACAGGCTCTTTTATTGTAACTACTTCTTCTTTTCTTTTTTCTTCCGTTACCGTTTCAATATGTTCTTTCTTTTCCTTACTAACATGTTGCTGGGCATTTTCTACTTCTATTTCTTTTTGTTTTGCTTTCAATTCAAAAAGTGCCTCTTGCATCGTTTCAATTGCCGTTTCGAGCGCTTCTATTTTCTTATTTAAATCTTCCTTCATACACTCCCCCCTCACCGTTCATTCGAAACCTATATATTACCAATTATCTTTATCATACTCTTAGTCTATTCATTTTCAATACCATTTTTCCAAAAAAAAGAAAGGCGTTCTCCAAAATAGGAAAACACCTCTTACTTATTTCTTCTTATTGAAAACACTACTCACTATAACACCAATACAAACACCTATAATAGCTGGAACAATCCATCCAACACCTTCTGCATAAAACGGAATGTATTTCAATACTGATGTCCACTGATTCATCATCACATTTTTATTGAAAATATCGATTGCACTAAATACTGCTACAATCCCAACAGTTACTGCATATACGTATGCATACTTTCCAATATACTTATGGAATAACCCTAAAATAATAAGCGTTAATGCAACTGGATAAATAAATCCAAGAATCGGTACTGATACTTTTAAAATTTGTGTTAATCCTAAATTAGCTAAAATCATACTAATACAACTTAATATAAATGCCCAAACTTTATACGCCACTTTCGGAAATGCACTTACGAAAAATTGACTACAAGATGTAACAAGTCCAATTGAAACACATAAGCACGCAATCGTAAAAATAAGACCTAATAAAACGACTCCGCCTTGTCCAAATAATGTAGTCATCACTTGCGCTAACACTTTCGCTCCATTATCAAATGTCCCTAATGATCCACTCATTGAACCAACATATCCAAGTATGACATAAATAATAGATAATAATAGTCCTGCTCCAATTCCAGCAATACTCATATATTTCGCTAACCCTTTATCATCTTCAATACCTTTTGCACGAAGAGCATTTGCAATAACAATCCCGAAAATTAAAGCTGCTAATGCATCCATCGTTAAATACCCATCTAAAAACCCTTGGAACATAGGAGCTTGTCCATAGTTTCCAGCAGCCTCTTTTACATTACCTACCGATGTAAACATGCTCTTTATAAAGATAAGGCCAATCATAGCTAATAATAATGGTGTTAAAACCTTTCCGAACAACCCCATTAATTTAGATGGCGATAAACTTAACCAGTACACAATACTAAAGAAAATAACCGTATAACATAATAAAACTACGCTTCCCGCTTCTGGGAAGAATTGACCTGGCCCCATTTCAAAAGCTAAACTTCCTGCACGTGGTATACCAAGTCCTGGTCCAATGAATACATACACGATACACGGAAAAATAATGGCGAATGAAGAATGAACCCTACCCGCTAGCGCTTGAAAACTTCCTGCTTTTGCAATCGCAATAACTCCCAATATCGGAAGACCTGTTGCTGATATAATAAACCCTACTAATGAAATCCACACATGTTCTCCTGCTTCATACCCAAGGAAAGGTGGAAATATAAGATTCCCCGCTCCAAAGAACATCGAGAATAACATAAGACTAATAAGTAAAATTTCTTTTTTCTGTAACAATTTCATTTCTTTCTCCTTCTTTAATTTCACCTTTCATGAAATCCATTTCACATATAAAAAAGTGCAATAAACCGCTTCTTTACAAAGAAAACATAGTCCATAGTCTAACATAAAAGAAACACTCATTCTATAGCTATATCTCTTTTCCAATTTCTTCTGAAAAATCAACCTTTATTGACTTATAATAGTTAATAAGGTAAAATATTAAATATACAAAATTATTAACTTTGTTTTTGTTTGTGTCAGGAGGAAAATAACATGGAATCAGCGATACAACTAGAAAGAGAACAACAAAGAAAAAAGAAACATCCTCCAGGTTTATACTTACTCTTCTTTACAGAAATGTGGGAAAGATTTAGTTACTATGGATTACGAGGATTATTAACATTATATTTAACGACAGCTTTAGTAAGTGGTGGTCTTGGGTTTAGTCCTGCATGGGCACTCTCCATTTACGGATTTTATACTGGAGCCTGTTATTTCACACCAATGATTGGTGGATACTTAACAGACCGGTTCCTAGGTAGACGAAAAGCGATCACAATTGGTGGTATAACAATGGCAATCGGTAACCTTACACTATTTGCCTTGCAAAACCAAGTCGGCCTATACCTCGGATTAGCGCTTATTATTATCGGTAACGGATTCTTCAAACCGAACATCTCTACACTGGTTGGGGAATTATACGAAGAGAACGATCCAAAACGTGATAGTGCATTTACTATTTTCTATATGGGTATTAACGTCGGATCATTTTTAGCTCCACTCGTTTGCGGATTTTTATCAGAAAATTTATTCAAAACAACAGTTAATGGCGTTGTACATTACGGATTCCGTTACGGTTTCTTAGCCGCTTCAATCGGAATGATTATTGGACAAATTTTATTTACAACACTATCAAATCGCTTCCTTGGTGATATCGGTAAAAAACCAACTCGCGATTTGCAAGCAGCTGCTGGACAACCATCAGTAGGAGATACACCGTTAACAAAAAAAGAAAAACAACGTACTGCAGTTATCGTCATTTTAACATGCTTCGTTGTCTTCTTCTGGGCTGGCTTTGAACAAGCTGGTAGCTCATTAACATTATATACAAACAAATTTGTAGACCGCTCTGTGTTCGGATGGGAAGTTCCAACATCTTGGTTCCAATCGGTCAATCCATTATTTATTATTTTACTTGCTCCAGTCATTTCAGCATTATGGGCAAAACTTGCAACTCGCAAGCGTGGGGATTTAAAAATCCCAACAAAAATGGGACTTGGTATGATCTTGCTCGGTATCGGTTATATCATTCTCGTTATCGCTACATTAAAAACTGGTAGTGATGAACATAACATTACAGAAAAAGCAAACTTACTATTTATCGTCTTTACGTATCTTTTCCACACGTTAGGTGAGCTATTCCTATCACCTGTTGGACTTTCAATGGTTAGTGCTCTTGCCCCAGTAAAACTTGCTTCTTTATTAATGGGAGTATGGTTAGCAAGCTCAGGAATCGCCAACATTTTAGGCGGACAACTTGCAAGCTTCACAACTTCACTTGGATATGCTGAAGTATTTACCGTAATCGGAGCTGTAGCAATTGTATTAGGTTGTGTTTTATTATTAATTTCTAAAAAATTAGTGAAATGGATGGATTAAAAAAAGATGAGGGGAAATCCCTCATCTTTTTTATGCATTCTTACCTTTTTCTATCGCTTGTTCGTACAGCTCTTTATGTTCTTTATATTCACTTGGCACAAAATTCTTATAGAAGAATGCAAGCCAACTGTCTCCTTTTTTATATCCTTCTTCTCTAATTTCTGCTGCTTTTTTATTTGATTTAAATCCTTCAATAAACCATTTCTTTAACGATTCATTTTTTTCATACTTAGCAGGAACTTTCAAATCATAGTTTTCAAATGCATACTTATAGCCAGTCTTTTCTACTGCTTTTTTTGTAGACTTATAACCCTTTTCATAAGCTGTTTCATACGCCTTCACGTACACATCTTTCTCTCTATTTCCAGGGTTCTTTCCAGCTAGTTCTTTACCTGCCTTTTCCCCTAGTTCAGCTTGCTCTTTTTCAATTTTTTCTGTTCTTTCTTTATTCCCTACTTGGAAACCTTCTGCAAAGTTTGGCTTAAACTCTGGAGCAATTTGACTATCTTCCATCGTCTCTTGTGCTAAACCTTGCTCTTTTCCTTTTTCAAAATGCGTTTTCTTCTGCTCTTCTAAAGACCAAGATGCAGCATAAGCAATTTTGAATGCTTCTTTATATGTATCTGATTTTCCAGCTAAATGTGATTCCACATCATTTTTCTCTGCTTTAAAATCAGTCTCTCCACTCTTTTGTCCCTCAAGCTGCCCTTTTTCCATATCAGCTTGACGCTGTGCTTCCTCTCGCTTACGTGCCTCTTCTGCTTTTCTTTGTTCTTCAGCTACACGTTGTCTCTCTTCCTCTGCCTTTCTTTGTTCCTCCGCTACACGTTGTCTCTCTTCTTCAGCTTGACGCTGCGCTTCTGCTTGTCTTTCAGCTTCTACAGCACCATTATTATTTTGACTAGGAGCTGGACTTGTTGCACCACTACTAGAAGCTGGTTTATTGTGATAATGATATTCCCCGTACTGCAATCCCCATTTTTCACAATTTGTACGACACGTATGTCCCCCATTAGCATCTGTACGCCCTGGATGCGCATAGGCTGAAACCGGAACTACCAATAACGCTACACTTGTTGTTAAAAGAAGTTTCTTCACCTGTTGTTTCACTCTTGTTCCTCCCAAAGTCTTGAATTCTAACTTTATTATACATAAATAGAGAAATACTTAAATACCAACCAAAATATTCTATTATTTCTCAACATTAGTAAAAAAGAAGGTCAACTCTTTAAAGAGTTGACCTTCTTTTTTACTTCTTCGCCTTCGTTCCTACTAAATCACCAGCAACAACGTAACGCTTAGAATTATCCTTCACAGATACACATGTAATAAGCGTTATTTCATCTTTCCCATGATCCTCAACAACTTCCCACTTATCAGGAGTTACTTCAGATACACCAGTAACCGCATATTCATATTCGTTTTCATTATCATACAAATAAATTTTGTCACCTTTTTTTAAAGAGGCTACATCACTAAATAAAACACCTTTTTTAGACATATTATGTCCTGCTAATGCATAGTTCCCTTTTCCCATTACTTGATTTTCTTTTACTGTTGCTGCACCAGATAATAGATTTTTCTCAGTAGAAGATTTTAAAACAGGAAGTTCTAATGAAACACTCGGGATCGAAATACGACCAATTACTTGTTTCTTATCTAATGATGCATTCGCCACTTCTGCCAAGTCTGGCTGATTAATTTTCGAAGCATCTACAAATTCCGTCTCATGTTTTTCATAATCCATCTTTTGAACAGCCTGCACATTTTCAGTCTGTTTCTTTTCAGCCTGATATCCATCATAAAATGGCTTTCCGATTAACACACCACCTACAACAAATAGAAGGATTGCTACTATACTATAAATTCTTTGCTTATTCATATACAATTCCTTTCCCATACAAAATCTTACTCTATATAAAATGATAAGATAATATTGCTATATGTACAAGTATAAGCTAAAAAGAAACCTTCTTGCCGATGCAAGAAGGTTTTTTTCAAGCGATTTTATTTCGATATAAGGATACGTGGAAAATTGTCATTTGAATAAAGAAAATACTAAATGCAATATATATTGGATATGCAGGAATATATAGATTAGCAATTGGAGAAAGCGTTAAAAAACCAACCGCACAAGGCAACACGTACCATAGTGACATAAATGTAGTACGACAAGCCTTTTCTGTAATTGCCCTTTCCCGCTCGTCTTCTTGAGGGAATAATAGTGGAAACATCCAATATGATAGCTCTTTATATTTTTTCTTTTGAATTTTATAAAGAACAGTCGATACAATACCAAATATTAAAAGTAATCCTAGTGGCATTAAACTCACCGTCACTTCAAATGGTACCCTCTTCGTTTGAATAAAATTAGCAACTTCGATAGTAAAATAATACAACTCAATAAATGCCCAACCTGCTAATACCATTAAAAGTACATTCAACATATAGGAAAATACAAGTCTATTCATCCTCTTTCCCCTCCTTATTTAAAACAAACACATCTTCCATCTTTAACTGAAATACATCGCAAATCATAAGCGCTAATAATAATGAAGGAACATAATCCCCTTTTTCAATTGCAGCAATCGTTTGTCTCGTCACTCCAACCTTTTCTGCTAATACACTTTGCGAAAAATTAAACCGAGCTCTTAATTCCTTCACTCTATTTAAAATGGTCAAATTTACCACCTCTCATTTATATTGTATGCTAACCTTAACAAAATGTAAACTCAACTTAACATTATTTTCATAAAAAAATCCAACTTTACGTATTGTAAAGTTGGATTTCTGTTTAATTTAAGATTGTAACTTTAACTGTTCTTCTGCCCCATTCATTTGCTTGAGCTGAATTTGGCATTAATAAATCAATTATATGCCCTTTTATTGCACTACCAGTATCTCCAGCAATCGCTGTTCCATATCCATCTACATATACAGTAGAGCCTAAAGGTATAACAGCTGGATCTACAGCAATTAATTTCATGTTTGGATTTGCAGTTAAATTATGTCCTAACTTGGATTTTACAGTTTCACCCGGTTTATAGCCATTTTCAGATGGGTCAGCTGTATAAGCTGTTGCTGTTACATAAAATTCTTTTCCACCTTTAGCTGGTTTCGTGTCAGGCTTAGACTCTGGTGATGTATTTTTTGCTACAGGCTCTGCCGACTTAGCTACCTGTTCCTCTTTTTGCTTAGCTACCGCTGCCTTTGCTTTTGCTAACTCCTCTTGCTCAGCCTTTGCAGCTGCTTCTGCTTTCGCACGCTCTTCTGCTGCAATTCTTGCTGCTTCTTGCTCACGAGCAATTGTTTCTTGCACTGCCTTCATATTTGACTCAATTTTAGCTTTTTCTTCTGCTGCTAAATTAAGTTGGCTTGCAACCTGATTATATTTAGCTTGAACTGTTTGTAAGTTAGCTTGACGTTTTTTCAAGTTATCTTGCAAATCAGCTTGTGCTTTTGCTAATTTTTGTTTGTCTACTACTAAAGATGCTTCTTTTTCATCAATTGTTTTCTTATCTTCTTCAATTTGACGAAGATCTTGTTCTTGTAGACGTAAAATTTCTTTATCAGCTTCTAAAATAGTAGAAACTGCGTTCATACGTTGTAAGAAGTCTGCAAAGTTCTTTGACTCTACTACAACTTCTACTACTAAACTCGTATTTGAACTGTTTTGAACAGAAACCATACGTTTTCTCATAATATCTTTACGAGCTAGGACTTTATCCTCTAAAACGACAATTTCGTTCTTTTTTTGCTCAATCTGCTTATGTGTTTCATCGATTTTACGTTGAATAGCAGCTTGATCCTCTTTATTTTTTGCAATTGTATTATTTAAATTATGTAGTTCGTTTTCGATACCTTGAATTTCTTTACTAACAGCTTGCTTCTCTTGCTCTTTCTTTTGCATTTCTGCATCGTTTTGCTGCAATTGCTGTTGCATGTTGTTAAGTTTCTCGTCGTTTGACTCTGCTTTAACAGCGACTGTACTAGAAAGACCTATAATCCCTGCTAATACTAGACTACTGATTCGCTTAAAATAGTTCATAATCCGACTCCCTTCTTATACAGTTATACATGATTTATTTTACAGTTTGTTTACAATATCATTAAATACAGTTTATTTTTCATGACGAAAAAAAGGGAATTATGCATAAAATGTAATAGATTCTTAAATATTTAACAATTCCTATATTTAAAAATTATAAAAGATGCTAAAATCCAAATATAGAGAAAATATAACTTCTAAAGGCGGTTGAAATAAATATATGTTTACTCAAAAGAAATCACTCCAACATAAAATTGATCAATTAGAAAGTCGTATACAAGAACTAGAAGCAGAATTAAAACAAAAGGATATCGAACAACAAGAGACTATTTCTTCTATCCACGATCGTGTACAAAACGTTGTTCAAGAACATAAACTTGTAAACAGCCAGCACCATACACTTCAAAATTTAGTTCAACAATTAAACTCATGTTTCGAAAATGTTTCAACGCGTACAACACATTCCAATGAATTGAATAACGAAATGTTACAAAAAGAACAAAGCTTAATTCAATCTATTGAAGAAATTATTGACTGTTCTAATGAAGGTAAAGAATCTGTTCACCGTTTACTTATTGTAATTAACAAATTAGGTGAACAATCTCAGCGTACGTCTAACAGTATGAATCATTTAAGTGAACGCTCAAAAGAAATCGAGCAAATTGTAGAAGTCATTCAAAACATTGCAGCCCAAACAAATTTACTTGCTTTAAATGCAAGTATTGAAGCCGCGCGTGCTGGAGAGCACGGTAAAGGATTCGCTGTCGTTGCTAATGAAGTAAGAAAACTAGCAGAAAGTACAGCGGAAAGTACAAAAAACATCGGCAACTTAACGAAAAAAATTCAAGAAGAAATTGAGAAAGCATACGATAATACAAAAGATAATTTACATTTAGTCGATGAAGGTGTAGAAATGAGTGCCGATACAAACGCTAGAATCGAAAATATTTTAATAATGATTCAAACATTACAAAACGGTGCTACAAATGTTATTAAAGCTATTGAAAACCAAAAGTCTTGCAATGATGATATATTACGAGAATTCGCTAATACACAACAAATGTTCCAAAAGTTAAATACTACTATTATGAATCACATTCATGATGCTGAGAAAGTCGATGTTCAATTAACGAAAAGTCTTGAAGAAACAGTAGTTTCTCATTAATAATAAAAATCCCTTATACTTTTATAAGGGATTTTTATTATATTTCGAATATTTATTTCTTCTCAATATTCATCTGTATCTTTGTTATAATGGACAAGTTGTTTCTTTCGACTATTAAACAAGGAGGTTATTATGGAACAAATTTACTACATTTTAAAATATTTAATTCTTGGTCTGTTCCAAGGACTAACAGAACCGATTCCGATTTCTTCAAGCGGTCACCTCGTTTTAGCACAGCGTTTGCTAGAACTAAAAATAGAAGGGTTTAGCTTCGAACTACTTGTTAATTCAGCTTCATTATTAGCTGTATTACTTATTTATAGAAATGATTTAATTCGTCTAACAAAGAATGGTCTATCTTATATATTTACAAGAGCAGAAGATGCAAAATCAGATTTCTTCTTTATTATTTATCTTGTTATTGCGACTATTCCAGCAGGTGTTATTGGTGTTTTATTTAAAGATTACATCGACCAGTACTTAAAAGGTGTGAAAATGGTTGGGATTTCCCTTCTTATTACCGCTGTCGGCCTCTGGATTATTAGAAACTTGCGTGGACGTAAAAATGATGGCGATCTTTCTATGAAAGATGCAATCATCGTCGGATTAGCACAAGCTTGCGCACTAATTCCTGGAATAAGCCGCTCAGGTGCAACAATTGTAGCCGCGATGTTACTTGGTATGAAGCAAGAAACAGCACTTCGTTTCTCATTCCTACTATATATCCCTGTTAGCTTAGGTGGCTTATTACTAAGTATTACAGACATTGCAAAAGATCCAAATCTAGACACACTATTCGTACCATATGTCGTTGCTTTTATCGCAACATTTATCATGACATATATTTCGTTAAAATGGTTTATGAACATTATGGCAAAAGGAAATTTAAAATATTTCTCTTTCTATTGCATTATCGTAGGTGTACTTACTCTTATTTTCTTATAAGGTGAAACTTACAAATCAAAAAGCGAGTCATTCTATTACACTAGAACGATTCGTTTTTTTATAACTCTATGAAGTTAAAACCTATCATTTACTTTAATTTTCCTGAATAGTACAATATTTATTACAGTAAATCTTTTCTACCATTATCGCAAAAGAGGTGTTCATATGTTTATTGTTACTAAACTCATTCGCATTAAATATAGTTATGAAAATGAACTACTTAATTCGCTTAAAAAATGTTATCCATCCCCTGGAACAAATGGGTTGTATTAATATAGAATTTTTACATATGCATCGTACAAGTGATGATGCACAATATATGATTCGTATGTTATGGAAAACACAACAAAATTATCATACATGGCTTTCTCAAAGAGAAGAAATTGAAACTTGGAAACGTAACTATATCCTTTCTTCAAAATCAAATGCTACCTATATGCACGACCCTCTCGCTTGCCATTCCTAAAAGACATGTAAAGCCCCTCTTACTTTTTTTGTACAGTAAGAGGGGCTCTTTTATGCGTATACTTTCTTTTCTTGACAATACAAACGAATAACATGTTTATTTTGTTGAAATACATCATGCGTTAGGCGGATAATAATAAAATTTCGTTTTGTTTGATCATCATGAACAAAAATCTGTTCTCCCTCCTGAAAACGCCATGCACTTTCAAAAGCTGTAATATGATCCCCACTTACAGAAAAAAGCTCATATCGCATATCTTGTACCCTCTCTCAACTTATAATAATCATAATATCCTTATATTAAATTTAGCATAACTTAATTCCGTTTAAATTTGTAATTTTTTCTATTTCGAAATATTTTAATTTTGTTTTCAGGTTCTTTTAACGTTATAATGATAAACGAATTTTCATTGAAAGGAGTTTCATTTTGACTGCATATTTATTTCCAATAAAAACAGCATTTATTTTATTTCCTATTTTAGCAATGTTTCTATTAATCCCTTTTTTAATATTTAATTATCGCAAGTACGGTTATTTAAATAAATGGCGTTCATTTATTTTATACTCATTATTACTTTATGTATTAAATGCCTATTTTCTTGTTATTTTACCTTTACCCCAAACATATGACACGTGTAGCCTACAACCGGCTAACACACAGCATATGCAGCTCTCACCATTTTATTTCATACAAGAGATTGGTAATCATACCTCAACGATTTTAACGAAACCAGCTACGTACTTCTATTTATTAAAGGAGTCTGCGTTTTTACAAGTTGCTTTTAACGTTCTACTAACCGTTCCGTTCGGTATATACTTACGTTATTATTTCCGACGCAGCTTCTTACAAACAGCGTGCATTTCTTTTTGCCTTTCGCTGTTCTTTGAGTTAACACAAGTAACTGGATTATATGGTATTTATAATTGTGCCTATCGCTTATTTGATATTGACGATTTGTTTTTAAACACACTAGGTGGCGTAATTGGTTTTATCATTGCACCAATATTTACGTACTTCCTTCCGAAAACAAGCGAATTAGATATTCATATTGATTTAGAAACAAAACCAGTCGGATTTATTCGTCGTCTCATTGCTATGCAAATTGATTGGATTTTCTTATCTATTGTTGTACCGTTCATTAAAAACAAAGGAAATTCACTATTTATCGCTAACATCCAATCTTATACAAATGTATACGAACTCCTTTTCATTACATGTTCAGTCTTCATTTACTTTATTATCATTCCATACTTTACAAATGGAAGAACAATAGGAAAAGCATTGCTTCGGATTTACATTAAAGGCCAGGCAGAGCGTATTACACTAAAAGAATTATTCATCCGCTACGGTATATTCTATTTCATTTTAGGTGGAATCAATTATATTCTTTCGAGTAGCTCTATCTTAAACCTTAAAGAGCCTTTAGTATTAGTAGTTATATTATTATTCCAACTCGTAATTAACGGTCTATTTATTATTCATGTTTTATTACATGTATTTAGTCGTGATAAGTTACTATTTTACGAGCACATTAGTCAAACAAGAAATGCGATCATACTCAAAAAAGCTGACAAGTAATAATTTGTCAGCTTTTTTGAGTAATCGTAAATAATTTTTCTGTGTAAGGATTTGAAAACACTTCTGCTTCATCTAGTAACTTTCTCACCTTTAGAAACGAATGCATTTCCGGATATATATTTTGTAATTTTTCGTACGTTAACGTATGCATTTTCCCCCAATGCGGACGCCCTTCATACTTTAGAAAAATTTTCTCCACCTCACCAAAATAAGCAGCATACTTCATACCTTTATACATATGAACAGCAATGTACGCTGAATCCCTTCCGTATGCTGGACTAAGCCATATATCATCACTTTTCACATAACGACATTCAATCGGAAAGTGTACTTTATACTTTTTCTTTTCAATAAGATTTGATATTTCTTCTACAACGACCTGCATATACTTTGACGGAACACTATACTCCATTTCATAAAATGGAACCGCACGAGATGTAGCAAATACTTCATAACTCGGACCAATTATTTTTGTATTCGGTACAGCTTTAGCTGATAATCGACTTACTCCTTTACTTATAGAAGGAAACCATTTACATCCTTTAGATAACAAAGAGAACATCTTATTTTCAAGCAACTCTACCTTTAGTTTATGCCATTTCAAATCACTTTTTTTACCCGTCGTTTCATTTGTAAATTTCACTTGTACTTCATCTGAATAAGGAAAAACGAAAAATTCAAAATGGCGATTTTTTTTATATTCTTCTAGCTTGTTCATTACAGTAGATAATGACTGTTTTTCACTTTTATAAACGAGTGAATAGGCTGGAATAACCTTCAATTTTATTTTTACAATGATACCTAACATTCCAAGCGATAACTGAAAGGCTCTCCAATATTCCACATTCTCAGTTTCCGAACAAACTATACTCTCACCTGTAGATAAAACTGCGGTAATCTCTATAACTTGTGTTGATAAACTTCCAAAGGTAATACCCGTTCCATGAGTCCCTGTACTAATCGCCCCTGCGATCGATTGTGAATCAATATCCCCTAAATTTTCTTGCGCATAACCTTTTTCTGCAAGTAACTTCCCTAAATCATGTAGCTTTGTTCCTGCCCATACTTCGGCAACCATCTTCTCTTCATCAATATTCACAATACCTTTCAATTCATCTAAAGAAATTAAAATTTCTTCCGTCTGCACAAGAGGTGTAAACGAGTGTCCTGAACCGACAACGCGAATTTTCTTCCCTTCTTTTCTTGCAAGCTCTACAACTTCTACTACATCTTGTATACTTTCTGGATACATCGTATAATGCGGCGTTCCTTCTACATTCCCTGTCCAATTTCTCCATTTTTGTCCCTCTATAGAAAGCATTGGCCATCCCCCCGATATGTTGAATACTCCCCAACAATCTCTCCTTCTTTCACACGATATAAAAACGGAAACCGCTCACATAACTCTCCAGCTTTACTATGGCGAAACAAGATAGAATCTCCTATCTCTACTCGTTCCTCACCGTTATAAAAAATTGGTGTTTGTACTTCACCAGCGCCTTCTAAAGCTAATAGTTTGGCATCATTTGGCCTCCAAATCTCAGGTTCTTTATCTTTCCCGATTGCGCCTGAGGCAATATATCCACCACCTAGACAAGTGTAAATAAACGGGGCTGGTTTACGCACAACTGGTAAAGCAAATCCGACAGCTGGATGAAATTGCACCTCTTTATAATAATCAAATAGCTTCGGGGCATAAAAAGCAGAACCTATTGTAATCTCCGAAACTGCATTATCTTTCTCAGTTGTTTTTATGCTTCCTGTGCCTCCCCCATTTACAAACCTTAGTTCAATACCTAGTTTTTGTATTTCTTTTACGATATGTCCTCTTCTTCCTTTAACTTCTAACACCGATTTCTTCTTTAAGTACGAAATCACTTTACTTTTCACTCGTTGATTCGGTATGTGGTCTCCTACCCCAGCAATTTGTGCTTCATATCCCATGACACCGTCTAGTATTAAAAATGATGATTCCTTCAATTTTTTTACTATTTTCAAAGCACCCTGCACATCTTTTACCGGTGATCTTTTGACCCCAAAATGAAGCTTAAAAAAACGACTACTCATATCAATATCTAAGCAAACACGAAAACATCCTTTAGACTTCTCAGCAATTTTTTCTAAATACACAATATGATCTTCACAATCCACCATACAAGTTATAATGAGCCCTTGCTTTGTTAGCAAACTTATTTCATGTAACGCTCTATCATCATAAGCAGGATATCCGAGCAATAAATCATTGAATCCTTGTTCAATTAAAAACAAAACTTCCCTAGGTGAAAAACACATAATACCTTGAAAACGATCATTTGCAGATAAAATCTTTTGCATCACCGGAACAGAACGTAACGATTTACTCGCTATACGAATCTTCTTATTTCCACTTAATTCTATAATCGATTGAATATTTCTATCTAAAGCTACTTCATCCAAAAATGCACACGGTAATGGAACTTCTTTAAAAATTCCTCGATCCACATTTTTTCTCTCCTCTTCTCTATATGTCTTATACATATTGGAAAGAAAGTTGGAATCTCCTCTACAAAATAAAAAAGTTTCTTCTTAAATAGGAAGAAACTTTTTTAGGACTACTTCATAGAAATAGTTGCCGCTACTGGATAATGATCAGAATAATCATCATACGTATATTTTTTGAGCCATGATGTAACAGTCCACTGTGGAGATTTCGGTTGTAATACTTTATTCTCTATAAATGACGGATTCGCATGGTCTTTACTTGCAATAATATAATCTAAATACTCGGCAGGGCTATCAGGGAAATTATATTTCGCAATACTGTTTGTCGTCGCATCCCAAGTTGCTGTATGTCCTGTATACGATGGAATAGAAGCGTGCAATGTTTTGAACATGGATGCGTACTCTGATTCACTATTGTTCTCTGCATTTATTTTATTCACGTTCATATCACCACCAAATAGAACGTACTCGTTATTTGGTATATTTTTATTTTTAATAAAATCTTGAATTTCTTTTAGCTGGTTTGTACGTACAGATGCAGGTGAAGTTTTTCCACACATACTATCTTCAGCCTGCAAGTGTGTCCCAATCACATGAACGAAATGATCATTTTTCTTAATTTTCGTGTATACAAACCCTTTATTTGATAAATTATCTGGTCCGCATCCTTTTGAAAATACGTATTGAACCTTTTCAACGATCGGCCATTTACTCACGATTGCAACGCCTCCATCTTCAGGCGTTGAAGATGAATAGCTACCTAACGTTTTATCCCATTCATTTCCGTTACTACGACCTAATACCGCTGTTTGATTTGGATATTCTTTCTTCAAATTTCCTAACAAACGATCTGATGCGCTATTATCAAACACTTCATTTAATATAATAACGTCTTGATTCTTTATATAATCTGCCGCCCCAATTAAATCGGCACGCTCACTTTGTCCCCAGTTCGGATATAAGTTAGTTGATAGCATGTACACATTATGCGTCATCACTTTTAATGTATCATTTTTATTTGTAGACACTTCCGCTTGAGCTGAGGATCCACTATATAAAGCCGCTAGACCGATTCCAACGCTAAGTATACTTTTTAGTAATTTACCTTTCACGTTTCATACCTCCATTTGTATAGTGATAAAAAGGCCAAATACTCTATTGTGAGATTTGACCTTTTTGAAATACTTAACGATCTCCGTACGTATCAAACCAAAGCTGAATGTATCCAGCAGTAACACGTTGTGCATCCATTAATCGCTTACCTGTCATTGGTGTAACTTCAGCGCGCCATTTATCTGCATATTCTTGTGATACAGCTGCTTTTACGAACCAATCTTTCGTATTATCATTTACAATTCCAAAGTAATCTTGTTTCGCCACTACTGCCGCTCCATGAATCCAATCTTCTGGATTTGTACCTTTCCAGTTCCAATATCCATTTCCATCCGTTACTTTATAATTATCTTTTATCGTATCTACAAAGTTTTCATATTTAGAATGGAATCCTTGTGGGTACGAAAGATTTGTAAAGTTTGCCGCATGCATCGGTTGGTTTACATCTCCTAAATAATGAAGAGATAATCCTAAGTAGAAGAATGCTTGTTTCATATCTTTATTTTTATATGATTCACCAGCTAATTTAAAATATTTAGCTCCAGTTTCTTTTGCCTGCTTTGCAAATGGAATATATGTTTTTCCATTGTCTGGATCATAGAAATGTGAAGCAAATGTGCTATTATCATAATAAGGATTTTCATAGTCAGCAGCATAAATACCGTTCTCTAACTCCGTACGCCATTCATTTAATTGTGCAACTCGATCTTGTTTTACAAGTGTTGTATTGCGAGACATAATATCAATCGCACGGTTTACAATCCATAAATGAGAGTTTACGCCTTCTTTATGTTTATCTTCAGCAGACCAGCGATGAACTATTTTTATTTTACTTCCTCCATCATTTTCATGAGCAAATGCAACACTTTGTAACGGAGCTACTAATGTAATAGCTGCTGCTAAAGCAAGTACTTTCTTTTTCATCTGAAATCCTCCATTTTATAATTGAATTATTGTAAACTTTTTTGTTAGGATCCTATGATGTCGTCCGGTTAACCTATGACTAGAATATCCCACCTTTCATAAAATTTCCATCACTAAATTAAAATATGCAAATGTTCATATCATTATAACTTTATACATAGTGAATATAATGATTGAATGCACTTATATTGTAATAAAGTATTGTTAAGCTACTGCAAATACTTGTCTAAACTAATGTAAAAAAGAGTAAAGCATCCACATGCTTTACTCTTTTTTTCTACTCGATAATATACTTGGCAATTGTACATTAACCGCCAACTTATGAATAAATCCAAACACTAATCCAATTCCAATAAATATGTATAAGATTGTAAATATCTTTCCGAAATCAGTTTGCGGACTAAAATTCCCATCACCGATAGTCGTCAACGTGACCACACTAAAATATAAAGCGTCAAGAGGACGCAATCCTTCAACTGTACTATAAAAAATCGTACCAGATGTTAATGTTAAAAATGTTAACACGAATAATACTTGAAATTCTTTATCTTTCCACGCTCGTAAACAAGCTTTTAGCATCCGTTTCAACGTCAACATAAATGAAAGCATTCGACTTCCCCTTCCAAACAAAATACCTGTAGTTAAAGGAAAGTCTATCACCTTTCTGTATAGAAAAAAAGTAGCCCTCTTCTATTTCTAGAAAAGAGCTACTTTTTACTATTCTCTATTATTTAGGTGAAACAAGAATTTTCACTTGTGTTTTATCTTTTACAAGTGCTTCAAATCCTTCTTCCACAACTTGATCCACTGTGATTTTTTTCGTAATTAATTTCTCTGCTTGAATTTGGCCAGAGCTAATTAATTTAATAACAGCTGGGAAGATATGACGGTATCCTAAAATACCAACCACTTCTTTTTCTTTTAGTACAAGATTGTTTGGAGTAATTGTTGCGTCTTTTTCCCATACACTAACAATTACAGTTTGTCCTTCGAAACTTGTACTTTCAATTGCTTGACGAAGTACTACTTCAACACCTGTTACTTCAAAGCTCACATTTACACCTAAACCATTTGTTAAGTTACGAATTTCTGCTAATACATCTTGAGTAGCTGGATTTAATACGTAATCCGCACCTGCTAATTTTGCTAACTCTTGACGCTCTTTAGAAAGTTCAACTGCAATAACAGGAGTTGCTCCTGCTGCTTTAGCTGCTTGGATAACAAGAAGTCCAATTGGACCACAACCAAATACTGCTACAGCTTCGCCTTCTTTTAATTTACTTTGACGTACTGCATGAACTGCTACAGCTGCTGGTTCTACAAGCGCACCTTGTTCATACGTCATTTCATCTGGAATACGGTGAACCATATCTTCTGGTACTACTGTATATTCAGAGAAACCGCCGCCTTCTCCGCCAAGACCGTGGAAAACAAGTTGTTCACAAACATTGTAATGTCCATGTTTACAAGCTTCACATTTACCACAAGAATAAATTGGTTCTACAACGACGCGGTCTCCCACTTTATGAGATGTAACGCCTTCACCGATTTCAACTACCTCACCGCTAAACTCATGACCTAAAATAACCGGTGCTTTTACGTGTGTTAATGGATGCTCTTCTGTTGGAATAAAAATAGGTCCTGCTAAATATTCATGCAAGTCTGTCCCGCAGATACCACACCATTTAACTTTAATCTTAACCGCTCCTGGTTTTACAGTTGGTTCTGGTACTTCTTCTACTCTTACATCACGTTGATTATGCCAAAGTAATGCTTTCATTTTATACATCCCTCTCTATGTATATACTTAACCTGGTGAAGTTTACAAATCTATTATAATACTTCTATCCATATATTTCAAAAAAACAATCTCGTTTCCACTAAATTTTAACAAATAACGTTCGATATTTTGTCACTTTGTACTTTTTTCCACATCTGTTAATTCAATTTCATTGCGGTTGAAATTAGCATTATGCCATAATAGCATAGGAGAGGTGAATATCGCTTGAAATATTTTATTTACTTTATTGTTATCGTAGCGTTTCTAGATACATTTTCACAATTACCTATTATGAGTACGTTCGCTCAAAGTCTTGGAGGATCCCCTCTTATTATTGGACTAGTTGTCGGCATGTACTCATTCGCTAATATGATTGGTAATATTATTGCTGGCGCTGCTGTCGATAAATTTGGTGCAAAAAAAATACTTTATATAAGCATGGGACTTACGAGTTTCATAGTCTTGTTATACACCGTTGTTCAAAGTGGTGAACAACTATTAGTTGTGCGCTTTATGCACGGCTTTAGTGATGGATTTTTAATTCCTGCTGCCTTTACGTTTTTATCAAAACAAACAAATGCAGCAAGACAAGGTAAAGCAATGGCTCTATCTGGTGCTGCTGTTGGAACAGCGGCAATTGTAGGACCTGCTTTCAGCGGGATTATGAAAGCAACTGCTGGTATAGAGTGGGTGTTCATTACCATTTCTATTTTAATGGTTCTTGGTACAATCGTATCTCTATTCTTCTTACCAAATAACGTATCGAGAAAAGATACCTCAAGAACACAAACGATGAACAAAGAAGATATGATTGAACTATTGAAATCAGAACCGTTATTACAAGCATATATTGGTGCTTTCACACTAATGTTTTCACAAGGAATTGTCACTTATATGTTACCAGTGAAAGTTGAGGCATTAGCACTTAAAGCATCTACAACAGGCATGATGTTAAGTGTATTCGGCATTACCGCTATCCTCTTCTTCTTACTACCAACAAATCGTATTTACGATCGATTTAATCGTTCAAAACTAATGCTAATTGGTATTGCAGTAATGGCATTAGCATTATCTTTACTTGGATTATTCGCAACAAAAGGTATGCTCTTTATCGTTATGATGATTTATGGCATTGGATTCGCTATCCTTTTCCCATCAATAAATGCATTACTTGTTGAAAATACGACAGATGATAAACGCGGAAAGGCATTCGGATTGTTTTATGCTTTCTTCTCATTAGGAGTTGTTGCTGGATCCTTTGCAGTTGGTGCAATCGGGGCATCCCCTAGCGTTAGCTTCGTTATTGGAACTGCATTCTTATTAACATTTGCCGGAATGATTTACGTAAGAAGCAAAGTAAAAAAGACAATGATGGGTTAATTTCATCATTGTCTTTTTTTATGATAATCTCCTATTCAATTTTTAACTTTCAATAAACCATATTTAATAAACAATATGGCATTATATTTTTCATAGAGATAATACAATGGATAACAAAATAAGAAGAAAATAAGTACAGTTGGTACATTATCTATAATAGAAAAATATTTTACTAGTAATTCCTTAATACTCTCCCCAATTATAATAAACAGTAGAATAATACAAATTGCTGCTAATATTAAGCACGGTGTGATCCTCATTTCTTTTAGCCTCACCTTGCAGTGTGGACATCTGAATGAAAAAGGATACGGGAGATCCATAATATATTGCGCAGTAATATTCCCTTCACACTGTGGGCATTCAATTACTTCTTTCATTTAATTCAACTCCTTTCTATCCATAAAAAAGAGCACTATCCAAGAGCGCTCTTTTATTGCCGAATATATTAATTCTGTGTATAGCCAAGTAACAATGTAAATAAATTAAACTGTAAAGGCAATACTACATTTCTTCTTTTACAAAAAAAGTGTATAAATACCGACGATACTTCGACAATTTCCTCGGAAATATTTCCTTTCCCCACATAATTTGATACACTACATATGAACAGACACTTGTATTACATAAGCTAAAATAATAACTTACTGTACAATTAAAAAGCACATTCTTCATATGAAGAATGTGCTTTTCTGTTATTAACGTTTAATCCAAACAGCGCCTGCCGATTTATCATCTGCTTGTCCAACAACTTGGAATTTAAGTCCAAGGTTTGGAACTTTTCTTCCTGCGTCTGCAATTTGTTTGTTACTATAGACTTTTGAATCGTCAAAAGTTGTAACACCTTGTAATCCAGAATAGTTAAACTGTCCACGTGTTAATGAATTTACACTCCATGCTGTTGTTTGATCAAATGAAAATGCAGCGTCAGCAATTTGCATACCTGTATTACCGTATGCTGGTTTCCCGTTTAAATTACCAACAAGGGCTTCTGGATGAGAATCTACAACACCAAGGAATCCTTCACCTGGATGCACCCCAACCCAGTTATCTTTAAAGCTATCATCTGCATACCAAACGACAAGACCTGTATTATACACTGGACCTTTTCCTGCTTTTAATCCATTATCTGATCCCGCATAGTTTCTCCACTCTAAGTAATAATAATGAGCTTTTTTCTCCGTCCCATCAGAAACAACAAAACCATTTACATTCATTTTAGACTGTCCTTCTGCATCATCAGAAAATACAACTTGTCCATCAACAGTTACATTTACATTATCCATCGCGAAACCTTTATATGTTACAGCCGGATCTGTAATATAATCGAATTGTAGTTTCACCTTTTTTCCTTTAAATTGACTTAAATCATATGATTTATCAATCCATTTCCCATCTGTTGTATCTTTATCTCCTTGGACTACTTTTTCTCCAAGTCTATCAATTAATGTTTTCGTTCCATCTTCTGTTACTGCATGTACTTCGACAAAATCGCACTCTGCTTCTAACTCATAATTTGCTTTATAATCGAATTTTGCATTTGTTCCTTTTGTTAAATCAAAGAATGGTGTTTCTAATGTTGTATGCATATCATCGCCTCTTGTACTATAATATACATGTTTTCCAAACTCAGGTTTAATCGTTTCAACACTCTTACCTGGTAAGTTAACACGTACAACGCCTGGACGATTTGATTTCGTAACACTTTGATCGATATATGTAGGAACTCCTACACCACGCTTAATTTTATCGTAATCTACTTCTAAAATTTTTGCCCAGTTGCCACCCATATTCTTTTGTAAGAAGTCTTTATTTTGTGGTGAGAAACTAGTTGGTTCTGTTCCTGCAATTTTCCCTGTCCAACTACCTCCACTCATTAATGACCACGCTTCGACAGGTGAACCAGTTCCAGTATATTTCGTGTCATATTCATCTGGTAAGCCAAGATCATGTCCAAATTCATGCGCAAATACACCTACTGCTCCATCTTCTGGTTCAATTGTATAATCATGCGCCGCTACTTTTCCACCAAAGTAATCTACCTTTGATTCTGTACCTTCAACCGCTACTGGATCTATTGCTAATTTTGAACGATGTGACCAAATTGCATCATCGCCTAATTTACCGCCACCAGCTTCTTGACCGACGCCAGCATGGATTACCATTAAATGATCAATTACACCATCAGGTTCATTTTGATTTCCATCACCATTTGTATCATATCTATCAAATTGATCAAATTGAGATAAATCTAACCCTTTCTCAGCGGCTGCATGTAAAGCTTCTTTCACTAAATCGCGTGCGCCTTTTGGTCCTTTATTATCGTGACCACTACTACCATCAGCACCGTAGTCAGACGCTTTTCCTGGAACAGTTAGCCATTCCGTTACATATCCATCTGTCGTATAACTACCGCCAGATTGCTCTTCATAATATTGTTTAAACGTTTTTACTTTTGAACCATCAAATAACGTGTACGGTTCATTACCAAATAACATTTTTTGATAATGCTCTCTACTAAAGTCATTCGAATACATATACCCTGGTGTTTGATCAATATTATTATGTTTATAATCACTAAATTCAACGAGTAATACTAATACTTTATCAGTTCGAACAGACCCTTTATATGGCGCTTGCTTTGCTTTAGAAGTTGGGACTTGTCCATTCAATTGTTTTTTATTTGGTTCTGGTTTTTGCTCAGGACTAACGTTTTTTTCAGGTTTTTTTACTTTCTCCTTTTCTTCCATTTTTTTCTCTTTTACTTTTTTCACGAAATCAGATGCCTCTTTAGCAGTATCCGCTGGTAGGATTTCTTTATTTGCCTGATCACCTTGTTTCTTTTCAATATACTTTTCTACAGCTTTTTTCGTCTCTTCTTTAGAAGATGCTGGATTAATTGTTCCTCTTTCTTTCAACGCTTCCGCTAAACGATCTTCTTGAATTAAATTGTAATCAATTGGTGTTGTAGATACATTGTCTTTCTCTTTTGCTGGCGTTTCTGCGTACGCTAGCGGAGTACTCATTACAGATGTGCATCCGATAATTGCCGCAATTGCTAAAGATGATAACACTTTAAATGGCGCTTTTCTTCTCATTCTATTTCTCTCCTTTTATAAAACTTAAAATTCAGATAAATTAGTGCGTTTAAATCGAAATCCCTACTTTCTGCCCTCCCTATATACAGTGAAACTTTAATCAGTGGGGAGTTTGTCCATCCCCACTGATTATTAGTTGAACCAATCGGGCATTTACGGGCAGTTAATTTCCCACCTAAATTCTTTGCTCTAGCTGAATTTTGAGGTGGGAATCTTACTGACCGTTAATGCGGGACAAAAAGGCATAATTCTATAAACGTTAAGCTTTCTGTTATAGAATCATGCCCTCCAGTTTTCTGGTCAGACCCTCTATCTTCTTATATCAAAATATGAAAAATAAAGAGTGATTTGTATATATTAAATAGTTTATATAACAAATTTAAAAGACAATATGCAAAATTGCATGAAAATTCTTTTAAATAAAAAAGAATCCTAGTCAATTAAACTAGGATTCTTGATTTCTATTATTTCTCTTGTGTTTTTTCCCAATCAGCTAAGAATTTCTCAATTCCTTGATCTGTTAATGGATGCTTCACTAATGAAGCAATTACGTTTGCTGGGATTGTTGCAATATGTGCACCATTTAATGCTGCGTCAGTTACGTGAACACTGTGACGTACAGATGCTGCGATGATTTCTGTTTCGATGCCATGAATTGCAAAGATTTCTGCGATTTGGCGAATTAAGTCCATACCGTTATGACCGATATCATCTAAGCGACCTAAGAATGGTGAAACGTATGTTGCACCAGCACGAGCTGCAAGTAATGCTTGAACTGCTGAGAACACTAATGTAACGTTTGTACGAATTCCTAAGTCAGAGAACGCTTTTACTGCTTTTAAACCTTCTGTTGTCATTGGAACTTTTACAACAACGTTTGAAGCAATTTTCGCTAACTCTTTTCCTTCTTCGATCATTTTATCTGCTTCTAAGCTAATTACTTCTGCACTTACAGGTCCTTCTACAACGTTGCAAATTTCACGAATGCGCTCGTGGAAATCTACGCCTTCTTTTGCTACAAGTGATGGATTTGTCGTTACTCCAGCTAATACGCCTAATGCATTTGCCTCTTTAATTTCGTTAATGTTTGCTGTATCAATAAAGAATTTCATTTGTTATTCTTCCTTCCTAATTTTCATTTTTATATTTATTTATTTTTCTTAATAAGCTCTAATTCAATCGGAATAGATTTGTCCACTTTTTTACCTTGCGTGATCTCTTTTGCTGTTTGCATCGCCTTCTCTCCGATTAATTCCGGTTTTTGAGCAACAGTTGCAGCCATGCGCCCATCGTTAACCGCTTTCACAGCATCTTCAGTTGCATCAAATCCAACAACGACTACATCTGTTTTTCCAGCAGACTTCAATGCTTCAAGTGCACCTAATGCCATCTCGTCGTTATGGGCAAACACCGCTTTAATATCACCATTTGCTTGCAAAATGTTTTCCATAACAGATAATCCTTTCGCTCTATCAAAATCAGCCGCTTGTTTAGCAACTACTTTTAAAGACTTATCGGCTACGTTATGGAATCCTTTCCCACGTTCACGAGCAGCAGAGGATCCAGGGATTCCTTCTAACTCAGCAACGTTTGCTCCTTCGCCGACTAATTCACGAATGTAATCACTAGCCATTTGACCACCTTCGATGTTATTAGATGCAATGTGAGAAACAACCTTACCTGAATTCGCAACGCGGTCTACTGTAATAACAGGAACGTTCGCTGCATTTGCCGCACTTACTGCTGAAGCAACAGCATCTGAATCGGTCGGATTAATAACAACTACATCGACACCTTTTTGAATTAAATCTTCAACATCATTTGTTTGCTTTGCTGCATCATTTTGAGCATCAACAGCAATCAATTCAATGCCGCTCTCTTTCGCTTTCTTTTCTGCCCCTTTTTTCAAAGTCACAAAAAATGGATTGTTTAAAGTTGAAACAGAGAATCCAACTTTAATAGTTTTATTTCGACCTTTATCGCTAGAATCCTTTGCCCATTCCGGTGGTTCCATTGAACAACCAGCAGTAATGACCATAATACATGCAACGAGTATAAGTAACCATTTCTTCATGAACTATCCCTCCATTACGCTTCTTTTCGACGATCAATTAATACAGCTAGTAAGATTACAAGTCCTTTTACAACTTGTTGGAAGAAAGAAGATACACCTAATAAATTTAAACCGTTATTTAGTACACCGATAATAAGTACACCGATGAATGTACCAACGATCCAGCCTCTTCCTCCAGAAAGACTTGTTCCACCTAATACAACTGCTGCAATTGCATCTAATTCGTAAGAAGTACCTGCAGTCGGCTGTGCAGAATCTAGTCGTGATGTTAAGACAATACCTGCAAGCGCTGCCAAAATTCCGGAAAGACCGTAAATCATTACTTTAATTCTCGTAACATTAATACCTGATAGTGCTGCTGCTTCTTCATTTCCACCAATCGCAAATGTACGGCGACCAAATGTCGTTTTCTTCAAAATGAAGTACAGTACTGCAAAAGCGATCATCATTGTAACAGCTGGTACCGGAATACCGAGAAAATAACCGCGACCAAACATTTGGAACATTAAATGATCACCAAGGCCAGTGATCGGACGTCCGTCCATATAAACAAGCGTCAACCCGCGAAAAATAGTCATTGTTGCTAACGTCGCAATAAATGGAGCTACTTTTCCCTTCGCTATGATGATACCGTTTACAATTCCCATTACAAGACCAGCTAATAATCCAACTGCCATCGCAAGGAACGGGTCCATGCCACTTGCCATCATTCCAGCAACAAGTGCACTTGATAATGCTAAAATAGAACCTACCGATAAGTCAATACCCCCTGTTAAAATTACAAAGGTCATTCCGAATGCAATAAGCGCATTAATCGATACTTGACGCAGTATATTAAATAAATTTGGAATTTCAATAAACGCTGGATTTAAAGCCGTAATTACTACAATAATTAGCGCTAGTCCAATTAAAGACCCAAGTTGTTGTAATACATTCCCCTTCTTAGCCATCCTTACTCTCCCCCTGTAGCTAGTGCCATAATAGACTCTTGTGATGCCTCATCTTTCTCTAAAATGCCGCCGATTTTTCCTTCATGAATAACAAGAACACGATCACTCATCCCTAAAACTTCTGGAAGCTCAGATGATACCATAATAACGGCATCTCCTTGCTCGGTAAGCTTATTCATAATAGAGTAAATTTCTTTTTTCGCTCCAACATCAACACCCCTTGTTGGCTCATCTAAAATGAGTAACTGCGGGTGGATACCTAGCCATTTTGCAATAACAACTTTTTGCTGATTTCCACCAGAAAGAGATTTCACCGCTTGCTCTCCACTGGATGCTTTCACATTAAGAAGTTTCATCATGTCCGCCGTAAACTGTTGTTCTAGTTCATTACTTAAGACACTTCCCTTTGAAAGACTTTCTAAATTCGGTAAAGCTAAATTTTCTCGAATTGAGAAATCTAACACTAATCCTTCAGATTTTCTATCCTCTGTAATGAAGGCTATTCTTTGTCTAATCGCATCTATCGGACTATCAATCTTTACTTCTTGTCCATTTATAAAAATTTGGCCAGAATCTAAAGGTTCGTATCCAAATATCGCTTTCATAATATCTGTACGGCCAGCTCCCATCAAACCAGCAACACCAAGGATTTCACCTTTTCTAACTTGAAACGAAACATTTTCAAACTTCCCTTTTTTCGTTCCATTACGCATTTCAAAAATAACATCGCCAATTTGACTATTTCGTTCTGGATAACGTTCACCAATGCTGCGCCCCACCATCATACTCACTACTTCATCAAATGATGTTTCCGGAATGGATCTCTTTCCGACGTATTCCCCATCACGTAAAATCGTAATGGTATCACATATTGAAAAAATTTCTTCCATTCGGTGTGATATATATACGAACGAAACGCCTTCTTTACGTAATTTATTAATGACAGTAAACAACGTTTCAATTTCACGATCTGTTAATGCAGCTGTAGGTTCATCCATAATAATAACACTCGCGTTTGTCATTAGGGCTTTCGCGATTTCGATAATTTGTTGTTGTCCAACCGATAAATCTCCTGCCAACATAGCACCTTTTACATGTAATCCTAACTCCGCTAGTTGCTGCTGCGCAATCGCGTTCATTTGACGCGTACGTAAAATACCTGTCTTTCCATACATTAACTCTTTACCGAGAAACATATTTTCAGCTACCGTTAAATTCGATAATATGTTCAATTCTTGATGTATAAATGCAATACCGTACTCTTCAGCTTCTTTCGCATTTTTAAAGGTGCGCTCTTGCCCATCAATCGTGATTGTTCCACTATCTCTTTTGTATACACCTGTTAAAATCTTCATGAGCGTTGATTTACCCGCTCCATTTTCCCCCATCAATGCATGGACTTCTCCTGTTTCAATCATAAATTGTGCATTCTTCAAAACAGGATTGCCATTGAACGCCTTTGAAATACTTTTCATTTCAATACGCATTCTCATCACTTCCCTTTATTAGAAAATCACGCCTGCATGTAAAATTACATTGGCATAAGGAGTAGCCTCTCCTGTACGAATAATGGCTTTCGCTTTCTTCGTATGCTCTTTAAATTGTTCATGAGCTACATATTCAAACGCTGGCTCTATTAATTTCAGCCCAATCTCTTTATTTACTTCCACATTATTGTTAATAACTTCTTCTGCTAACGTCACCTTTTCAATTGCCATATCATCAGCTACCACTTGCAATACACCTAAAAAGCTAGGTTTTCCAATTTCAACAGCTAAATCAATTCTTTTTACTCCGTCAGGAATTGGTAAACCGCAATCAGCGATTACAATCGTATCCGTATGCCCAAGTGAAGCAAGGACTGCTGCAATCTCACTGTTTAATACACCGTGCTTTTTCATCCGACAATCACCTGCACTTCACGTACTCTATCTCTCGTTGGCATACCGCCTTGCGCCCCAAGCTTCGTTACAGAAAGACCACCAGCAATATTCGCAAAACGAATTGCTTTTTGAAGTGTTTCTCCTTCAGAAAGAGCAACTGCTAATGCACCATTAAATGTATCACCAGCTCCAGTCGTATCTACTACATCAACAGCAATGCTAGGAACATGTACAATCTCCGTACCATTATGGAAACGTACACCGTTAGAACCTTCTGTCATCAATAGTTTGTTTGGATATTTAGCCAGTAACTCTTCAATTGGTGATGTGAAATCATCTAATACGATGCGACACTCATGTTCATTTGGCGTAATATAAGTTGCCTTTTCTAAAATATCTTCTGATAACACTTGTGCTGGTGCTGGGTTTAACATAACCGGGATTTTGTATTCCTCACAAATAGCCAATACATATTTTACTGTTTCAAGTGGAATCTCTAGTTGAAGAACAACCATATCTGCTTTTATAAGAAGATCTTTTGAACGATTTACAACCGACTCATTTACAAGAGCATTCGCTCCTTGCACAACAACAATACTGTTATCCTCTTCTGCTAAAACGATATGAGCAATTCCTGTCGCTGCATCTGTAACCGGTACCACATAGTTGATAAAAACGTGCTCGTTCTCTAAATTTTTCCTAACTACAGTTCCATAATTATCGTTTCCTACCGCTCCAACCATCGCTACATTTGCACCTAATCTAGCTGCAGCAACCGCTTGGTTGGCTCCTTTCCCTCCTGGAATTGTATGAAATGCTTCACCAATTACTGTTTCCCCTGCTTTCGGGCGTTTTTTTGAAACGGCCACTAAGTCCATTGAAATACTACCTACTACTGCAATATTTGGCATCTGTTTCATCTCCTTACTTCGTTGTATTTCGTTCTATAATTTCAATCGGTAAACGATAGTGTTTCTCTTCTAATACATTTCCTTCCATCTGCTCTAACAGCAGTTCTGTTGCAATTTTCCCCATTTCATAAATTGGCTGTGCAACAGTTGTAATAGATGGATACATCATTTCTGTTAAAGAAATTCCATCGAATCCGATAATTTGTAAATCATCCGGAATAGAAATCCCCTTTTGAAGCGCAGCCTTTACGATACCTATTGCAATTAAATCATTCCCAGCAACAATACCATCAATATGTGGGTATTCTTCTAATAGTTCTACCGCTACACGCTCACTATTAGCTGGATCAAATGTACTCTCTGCAATCATATAAGAAAGATTATTTTGTGTAATAACGTCTACAAAGCCTTCAAAACGTTCATTAGCTGTGCTTACGTCACGCGGTCCACGAATATGCGCAATATGTTTACAGCCCTTATCTATTAATAACTTTGTCGCTGCCTGACTTCCCGCATAGTTATCTGCATACACAGCAGGTATACGCTCATTAAACATACGATCAATCGCAACGACTGGTACTGACAGATTCATGTAATTAACACTATTTTTTGGATTTGTTGCTACAATAAATCCGTCCACATTATTTTGCCTAAGTACATCAATATATTGCTTTTCTTTCTCTAAATTTTCATCAGAGTTACAAAGTACAACTGTATATCCCTGCTTATGAGCTACATCTTCTACGGCACGTGCAACTTCTGGAAAGAATGGATTCACGATATTTGGAACAACTAAGCCAATTAAACGAGATTTCTTATTATATAGTGAACGTGCTACTGTACTAGGTTTATAATCTAGCATCTCAATCGCTCGTTCTACTTTCTTTAATGTATCTTCATGAACATATCCATTTTTATTTAACACCCTGGAAACGGTCGCAACAGATACTCCCGCTAATTTCGCAACGTCTTTAATCGTACTCATTCTTTTCCCTCTCCATTCCATGTAACCGTTTACAGAAAATAATATAACTTATTTCTAGAAATACGTCAATCATTTCTCACGAAAAAGCTTTTAAGGTTATACTCAAAAAAAGCACCGCCATAAGGCGATGCTTTTTCATTACGAATAGGATACAGTTTGTTCTTTTTCCTCTGTAGCTGGCTCTTCAGCGTCTTTTTTACGATCTGACAGTTTAATCTTCTGTAAGAAAATCGTAAAGATAGCGCCTACTACGATAAATACTAATCCTGTTAAGAATACAGTATGAAGTGAGTCTACTAAAGAGTTTTTCAAAATTGGTACAATGCTGTTAGCAAACGCTTCTGGCATTTGTTTTAATGCCTCTGGACTAAATAGCATCGAATATAAACCTTGTGGATCTGTATGAATCATATCTTTAAATTTCGTTACCATTTGTCCCGCTTCTTTCGGGAACGTATCTAATACAGGTACTAAATTCTTTGTTAATGTTGTACCTGAAGTGTTATTCATAATTGATCCTAAAATTGTAATACCAAATGTTCCACCAATTTGACGGAAGAACTGACTTGATGATGTTACGACACCAAGGTCTTTTTTCGGGAAGCTTTCTTGTAACGCTAATGTTAACGTTGGCATTACAAGACCCATGCCTAAACCGATAACCATCATATAAGACGTTGCAGTTAATTTAGTTGTGTGCATATCCATCGTTGTTAATAACCAGAATCCCCCAGCCATTATAAGCATTCCTGTAATAATTTGTGGTTTTACACCAACTTTTAATACAAGTTGCCCACCGATAATACTCATCACAATCATTGTAATCATCATCGGCGTCATAATTGTTCCTGATTCAGCAGCACTTACTCCTACAATTCCTTGCATAAAGAATGGTACGAACATAATCGCACCGAACATTCCAATACTCATAAAGAATCCAATCGCATTTAATAATGTAAATGTACGATTTTTAAAGAAATGCATCGGTAAGATCGGTTCTTCTGCTTTCGTTTCAACGATAACAAAGCTAACGATACCAATTAAAGCTAATGCAAATAACCCGATAATTTGCCATGAATCCCATGGATAATCTTTTCCGCCAAATGTTAAGGCAAGTAATAAACTGACAACACCGAGAATCATCGTGAAAATTCCAGCGATATCAATTTTAATTGGTCCTGTTTGTTTATGTGATTTTAATCCCATTGCAATAAAGATTGTTGCTAAAATACCAACTGGTAAGTTAATGTAGAATACCCATCTCCAGTTCACTGCATCTACAATCCAACCACCAACTTGTGGTCCAATTACAGAAGCAAGACCGTATAACGCACCAAAAATACCTTGCCATTTTGCACGTTCTTTTCCCGTGAACATATCTCCGATAATAATCATAGCCATTGGCATCATAATACCGCCACCAAGACCTTGAATACCACGGAAAATAATTAATTCTGTCATACCATTTGCCATACCACATAACGCCGAGCCAACCATAAAGATAACTAGCCCTGTTATATATACGTTACGACGGCCAAGTAAATCCGCTAATTTACCTGCAATTGGTACAACTGTTGTTGATGTTAACATATAAGCTGTTGTTAACCACGTCATTAAGCTTAATCCGCCTAATTCACCAACGATACGCGGCATTGCTGTACCAACGATTGTTCCATCTAATGCAGCAAATAGCATCGCGATTATTAAACCAACTAACAGCAACTTTCTATTTATGTTTTCTTGTTGCTCCATGTAATCTCCTCAATTCCTCTTAGTTATTCTCTTTTTTCTCTTGTGTCCCGCAAATAATTGTTTCTAGCTTCTCAAAGAGGCGTAATAAATCTTCTCTTTCTTGTAATTCTAAATGTGAGAAATATTTTGCAAGGTGCTCATTACGAGCAGTCATTGCCTCTTCTACCCTAGCTTTACCCTTTTTTGTTAACTCAATGACGACAACACGACGGTCATCTTTATCGTGATAGCGCTCGACAAGCTCTTGGTCAATTAAGCGATCAATCATCACTGTAATTGCACTAGGCTTTACATACATCTTTTTTGCTAATTTTGTCGCTCTTGAAGCTCCATAATGATCTAAAATCTTTAAAATATAAAACTGTGGTGGTGTAAGTCCTGTTGCTTGCATTTGTTCTAATAACTCCGTCTGCATTTTCTTTCCAATCGAAAAAGCAAGAGCTTGAATTTTATCGATATGCGTCATATCATTTGGCATGTTATCCACCTCTTATTTAAACAATAAAATATTTAATGTATTTAAATATTAATCCCGCGAACAAAATCCGTCAACACTTTTTATTTATAAAAACGTTTACAATTTTGTCACAAAGTTGTATAATTTTCGACGAAGTTAATATTGACAGTCACGGAGAATCGGAGTACACGGCTATGAATCATAAAAAAGGAAACTTTTTTATATTTCATGGCCTTTTTATATTCTCTCTGCCTTACAACACTTCGAATTAATTAGGGGAGGATTTTCATTTTATGTTTTTTACACAATTCTTTAAACCTGCGCCCCACGCGGAACGCTTACCAGCTGATCGCGTTGATAGCGAATACCGTAAATTACGTTTACAAGTATTCTTAGGTATCTTCATCGGTTATGCGGGTTATTACTTTGTTCGAAAAAACTTTTCACTTGCAATGCCATACTTGATCGAACAAGGATTTAGTAAAGGGGAACTTGGGGTTATCCTTTCAGCAGTTTCTATCGCTTACGGATTAAGTAAATTTCTTATGGGTATCGTATCCGATCGTTGTAATCCTCGCTACTTTTTAGCAGCTGGGCTATTTTTATCAGGTATCATTAATATTATTTTCGGCTCATTTTCTTTCATTACAACGAGCATTATACTTATGTTTGTACTTCAGTTTTTAAACGGATGGGTACAAGGTATGGGATGGCCTCCTTGTGGGCGTACAATGGTTCACTGGTTCTCAATTAGTGAACGTGGTACAAAAATGTCTATTTGGAACGTCGCTCATAATGTCGGCGGCGCACTTATGCCTTCTCTTGTAACATTAGGCCTATATTTCTTTGCAAATGACTGGCATAGTATTTTTTACTTCCCAGGTATTCTTTCAATTTTAGTTGGTATTTATGTGTTAATTACGATGAAAGATACACCTCAATCTTGCGGATTACCTTCTATTGAAGAACATACTGGAGAATATCCACCAGATGAGAAAGTACAAGATCGCGAACGCGAACTTTCAGTAAAAGAAATTTTATTTAAATACGTACTAAACAATAAATTTTTATGGTACATCGCTATTGCGAACGTTTTCGTATATTTCGTACGTTACGGTGTTGTAGACTGGGCTCCTACTTATTTAGTAGAAGAAAAAAGCTTTACTCATAGTAGCTCACGTACAGCTTATGCTCTATATGAATGGGCTGGTATTCCAGGTACACTTCTTTGTGGCTGGATGAGTGATAAATTGTTTAAAGGACGCCGCGCACCTGCTGGTATTTTATTTATGGTTGGTGTATTTATCGCCGTACTTGTTTACTGGCTAAACCCTCCTGGTAATCCAATGATTGATAGTATCGCACTTGTCGCAATTGGATTTTTAATTTACGGACCTGTTATGTTAATTGGTCTACATGCACTTGACTTAGCGCCAAAGAAAGCGGCTGGAACTGCAGCTGGATTAACTGGCTTCTTCGGTTACTTAGGCGGAGCTGCTTTCGCTAGTGCCGCTATGGGCTTTATCGTAGATGCATTCGGATGGGATGGCGGATTCATCTTATTACTTGCATCTTGTGTACTTGCAATGTTCTTCCTTGCTCTTACTTTAAAGACAGGATCTACAAAACAAAAACAAGCTTAAGTACTAATATTATTCTTATCAAAAAAAGAGAGACTGTTCTTTCCAGAACACCTCTCTTTTTTCTACATATAATACTTTTTTCTTACAAAAGATTTATTTCCCTCCTACATATATGTTAGCGTTTCCAAAACACTTCAACTACTACTACAACTGTATTCAATTTTTATATAAAAAGATTTTTGAATATTTTCTCAACTTATGCTTGTCAAACATTGTCAATTTATATTAAAATAACAACAACATACAAAATATTTAGTCTTTTCAGAAAAGATGGAGGGATAGCCATGAAGAATCCACTTCTTCGCATTGAAAACTTACAGACTTCCTTTCGCATACAAGATCAATATCATGCAGCAGTTGATGATGTTTCGTTAACTGTCCATGAAAATGAAATTGTCGCGATAGTCGGTGAATCAGGTTGCGGAAAAAGTGCACTTGCCCTTTCCATTATGCGACTGCATAATGAAGCAAATACAAAATTACAAGGGCAGCTTTACTATAGAGATAAGGACTTACTCAGCATGTCAACCGCTGAAATAAACAAAGTACGCGGTTCAAATATCGGAATGATTTTCCAAGAACCTCTTACAGCTTTAGATCCTCTTATGACAGTTGGAAAACAAATAGAAGAAAACTTAGACTACCACACAAATCTTTCGAAATTAGAAAAGAAAGAACGCACCTTAGAACTACTTCATCAAGTTGGTATTCCAAAACCAGAACTTACATATAAACAATACCCTCACGAATTATCTGGCGGAATGAGGCAAAGAATTGTTATCGCAATTGCAATTGCTTGCAAGCCTGGACTCATCATTGCAGATGAGCCGACAACTGCTCTAGATGTAACAATTCAAGCGCAAATTTTAGATTTATTACGTTCCATTCAAGAACAAACAAAAATGGGCATCATCTTAATTACCCATGATTTAAGTGTTGTTGCTGAAACAGCTGATCGCATCATCGTTATGTATGCAGGACAAATTGTAGAAACAGGGACTGTTGAAGAAATATTTAATAACCCTCTTCACCCATATACTCGTTCCCTATTAAACTCAATCCCATCTGCATATGCTGAAAAAGAAAAATTGCATGTTATTCAAGGTGTTGTACCGACGTTAGCTAAGTTACCTCGCACAGGTTGTCGCTTCCAAGCACGAATTCCATGGATTAGACCTGATCAACACGAGGAAAATCCAATTTTACATGAAGTAAAACCAAACCATTGGGTGCGTTGTACTTGCTACAAACATTTTAACTTCCAAGATAAGAAAGGAGATGACGTAACTCATGGCACTGCTTAAAGTAGAAGATTTAAAAGTACATTTTCCAATTAAAGGCGGTATTTTCGGTCGTACATTAGACTACGTTCGTGCTGTTGATGGCGTAAGCTTCGAATTACAAGCTGGCGAAACATATGGCATCGTTGGAGAATCTGGAAGCGGCAAATCAACAACTGGAAAAGCAATTATGCACTTAACGAAAGCGACGGGCGGTAGTATTCATTTTAATAATAGAGATTTAACAAAGTTAAGTCGCTCAGAACTAAGAGAACAACGAAAAGATATTCAAATGATTTTCCAAGATCCTTATTCATCCTTAAACCCAAAGAAACGTGTTATGGATATTATCGCGGAACCACTTCGGAATTTTGAGAAACTCTCACCCGACGAAGAACGTAGAGCTGTTCAAGATTATCTTGATAAAGTCGGCTTAAATCCGGAGTCTATTTATAAATATCCACATGAATTTTCCGGTGGGCAAAGACAGCGGATTGGTATTGCACGCGCTCTTACATTAAAGCCAAAGCTTATTATCGCTGATGAACCTGTATCAGCACTGGATGTTTCTGTACAAGCCCAAGTTTTAAACTTCTTACAAGATTTACAATCTGAACTCGGACTAACGTACTTATTTATCAGTCATGATTTAGGTGTAATTCGCCATATGTGTGATCGTATTGGTGTTATGTATCGCGGACGCATTGTGGAAGAAGCAACTAGTGCTGAAATTTATAACAATCCACAGCACATCTATACGAAGCGCCTAATATCAGCTATTCCTGATATTCGTCCAGAAAACCGCGAACAACAGCGTAAATTGCGTCGTGAAGTAAGCGCTGAGTACGAAAAATCATATGAAAATTATTTCAATGAAAATGGACGTGCTTACGATTTAAAACCAATCTCGCCAACTCACCGGGTGGCATTACCATAAGGGAGTGATAAAACATGTGGAAATTTATATTACGCCGGATTTTAGTTATGATACCACAATTATTCATATTAAGTGTACTCGTCTTTACACTTGCTAAAGCAATGCCAGGTGATGCATTAAGTGGCGCTGAACTAGCAAACCCAAAAGCCGATCCAAAAGTAATTGAAGAACAACGTGAGAAACTTGGGTTAAATGATCCTATTCCCAAACAATATGTAAGGTGGATTTCAAATGCCGTACAAGGGGATTTCGGTATTTCTTACGCACATAAAATACAAGTAACAGATATTATTGGGGAACGCCTTGGTAATACAGTGCTGTTAGCTCTTCTAATTCTTATTCTTACTTATTTAATCGCCATTCCACTTGGCGTTATAAGTGGACGTTGGAATGATACGTGGGCTGATCGACTCATTACACTCTATAACTTTTTAGGATTTGGTACACCCCTATTTATTTTTGGATTAGTAATGTTATTCTTATTCGGCTTTTTATACCCAATCTTCCCTACCAGTGGTAGCGTTGATCCACAAGTGGCAGCCGGATCATTTGATTACTATTTAAGTAAATTAAATCATATGATTTTACCAGCTTTATCTGGGGCATTAATTGGCACAGTAGGAACTGTACAATATTTACGAAGTGAAATTATTGATACGAAACATAAAGATTTTGTACGCACAGTAAAAGCAAAAGGTGTACCAGAATCTAAAGTATATTCCAGACATATTTTACGAAATTCATTTTTACCAATTGCAGCATTTTTAGGATATGAAATTACAGGTTTAGTTGGTGGCTCTATTATTCTAGAAAATATTTTCGGCTACCCAGGAATTGGACAACTATTTTTCCAATCTATCACTCAACGTGATTTCAGTGTCGTAACTGCTCTTGTATTATTTACTGGATTCGCAACGCTACTCGGGACTCTTCTTTCCGATATTATTCTAAGCATCGTTGATCCACGTATTCGTATTGATTAATGGAGGTGAAGAAACGTTATGTTAGCAAATCCTGAAAAACAAACTGAAGTCATTCATTACGAAAAGAGCCCTTCTGGTTTCTCCATTATGTGGCGCGAATTTCGTAAAGATAAACTAGCAATGTTTTCCCTATTCTTTTTAGCTTTAATATTAATAGCCGTTTATACAACTTCATTTATTATGAAACAAGAAGATATCGTTCGAGTTGATCTGTTCGCCATTTATGATCCTCCTTCAGCTGAACATTGGCTAGGAACTGATTATGGTGGCCGTGATATTTTCGGACAATTAATTATTGGTACACGTAATTCCTTTACAGTTGGTTTAGCCATCACTCTTTTATCAACTCTTATCGGTCTTACAATGGGACTAATTGCTGGCTATTTTGGAGGAGTTGTCGATAACATCATCATGCGTTTTATCGACTTTATGATGATTTTACCATTCTTAATGATTGTTATCGTATTTATCTCACTCGTTCCAACTTTCAATATTACTACATTTATTCTCATAATGACCGCTTTCTTATGGGTCGGAAAAGCAAGGCTTATACGCTCTAAAGTATTAACTGAGAAAGAACTTGATTACGTATCTGCATCCAAAACGTTAGGAACACCAAATTGGAAGATTATCTTCCAGCAAATATTACCTAATTTAAGTTCTATTATTATCGTAAATATTACATTAAATCTTGCTGGTAACATCGGGATTGAATCTAGTTTGACTTACTTAGGATTCGGTCTACCAGAAAGCACACCGAGTCTTGGTACACTTGTAAGTTACGCAACAAATCCAGATGTATTGCAAGAAAAATGGTGGATTTGGTTACCCGCATCAATCATGATTTTAGTGTTGATGCTTTGTATAAATTTTATTGGTCAAGCGTTAAAACGTGCGGCTGATGCGAGACAAAGAAAAGGATAAGGGGTGGAGAAGTTATGAACAAACCAAAACTGTACAAAGTATTAAGTACACTTGCTACTTCAACATTATTACTATCTGCATGTGGGGGTGCTGATAGCGGTAGCAACAAAGCAAATACGAAAAAAGTAGAAACAAATAAATTTAGTGCTACTGTAAAAAATGATGGCAAAGAGATTAAAGACGGATCATTAACATATGGACTCGTTTCAAATTCACCTTTTGCTGGTGTTTTAAGTAGAGTACTATATGAAGTTGCTCCAGATTCAGAAATTATGGATTTCTTTGATGAACAATTATTAGCTACAGATAAGAACTGGGAAATTACAAATGACGGTGCTGCAACGTATACAATTTCTGAAGATAAAAAAACAATTACAATTAAGATTAAAGATAATGTAAAATGGCACGATGGTAACCCTTTAACAGCTGAAGATTTAGAATATTCTTACTTAATTATTGGGAATAGCAAATATACAGGTATTCGTTACGATACACAAATGCAAATGATTGAAGGTATGGAAGAATATCACTCTGGAAAAGCTGACAAAATTTCTGGTATTAAAGTAGTCGATCCAAAAACAATTTCCATTACTTATAAAGAAGTAAACCCTTCACTAAAAACTGGTATTTGGACATATCCTACACCTAAAAAATATTTAAGTGATGTACCAATTGAAAAACTGGCTGAATCTGATAAGATCCGTCAAAATCCAATTGGATTCGGACCATTTAAAGTGAAGAAAATCGTCCCTGGTGAATCAGTTGAGTATGAGCGCTTCGATGATTATTGGGGTGGCAAACCTAAACTAAAAAATGTAACGTTAAAGGTTGTAAACCCATCTATTGTTAGTGCATCTCTGAAAAAAGGTGATATTGATATTGCAGCAATTACTGCTGATCAATATCCGAACGTAAGTAAATTAAAAAATACACAACTAATTGGTAAAACTGACCTTGCTTACACTTATATCGGATTTAAGTTCGGACATATGGACAAAGCAAAGAATGAAGCTGTAATGGATAACGATAAGTTCAAAGACGTTCGTTTACGTCAAGCGATGGCTTATGCAATTGATAGAGAAAAATTAGGAGAAAAAGTATATCACGGACTTCGTGTTCCAGCTAACTCTCCAATTCCACCATCTATGCCAAAGTACCATAATAACAATGTTGGCGCATATAACTTAGATGTAGATAAAGCGAAAAAACTATTAGATGAAGCTGGCTATAAAGATAAAAATGGTGACGGATTCCGCGAGGATCCAAAAGGTAATGAATTTAAAATTAACTTCCTAGCTAGTAACGGTAGTGAAACAAGTGAACCACTGGCTAAATTCTACATTCAATCTTGGAAAGATATCGGCTTAAAAGTAGAACTTGTTGACGGACGATTACATGAATTTAATGCTATGCGTGACATGATTAAAAAAGATGATCCAAAGGTTGATATTTTCTCTGGTGCTTGGAACACTGGTTCTGATCCGGACCTTTCTGGTCTATGGGGTAAAAATGCTGGATTTAACTATCAGCGCTGGGTAAATGATGAAAATACTAAATTATTAGACGCTGGATTATCAGAAAAAGCTACTGATGAAAAATATCGTAAAGAAGTATACGATAAATGGCAAAAATTAATTCATGACGAGGCACCGATGATTCCAATTCATTACACATTCGATTTAACAGGTGTTAATAAGCGCGTGAAAGGTTTCAATGTCAACACTGAAGTGAACCAAATTACTTCACATTGGAAAGACGTTACTGTAACAAGTGAGAAGCCAGAAGTAGAAAAATAATCATAAAAATAGCTCTTAGCATTTACTTACTGCTAAGAGCTATTTTTTATTTATAATTCTTCTCTTACTATTAATAACAACCAATTCCTTCCCGACTCTAATATTAAAAGATTTGATGAATCATCTTTATTACAACAGCTAACGTAACAGATGCAGCAAATCCCCCTAAACAAATAAGACCGACACCTTGGCTATATGATAAATTTTGAAATGCTTTCATCTTTTTCATCCTCCCTATCTCCCCTTCAATACTTTTATTTTACCAATGGAATAATTTTCATAACATCGATTTTTCTGACAACAAACTTACAAATTTGTAAGTTAACATCTTTTTAGCTTATATATCTAGTATTCCCACAATTAAGGGGCATTTATACATAAAAAAAGACCCCAGCTATCCTAAGGTCTTAGTTACATTCTATTTCACTTTATAATCATTACCGGGCATTTCACTCGTTTCGCTATTTTATGACTGACACTACCAAGCACCATCTCTTGCAGTGTATTTAATCCTCTACTTCCAGCTATAACAAGATCTATATCCCCTGTATTTACATATTGAACGATTGTATCTCCAGGATCACCATGTAATATCGTAATTGTATAAGGGATGTTCTCTTTCTTTAATAAACCTTCAATCTCTTTTAATTTATCTTTTCGGCTAGCCGATATTGTTTCTAAATCTGTTTGGCCTTGTATAATATCTGATTTTGCTGTTCTATTATCTACTACGTACACAACTTCAACATTTGTTTCTTCACTACATTTCGCAATATATGTTGCATGTTCCGCTGCTCGAAGTACATGTTCAGAGCCGTCACATGCTAATATAATTTGTTTGTACATATGCTGAATCCCCTTTTCGTTATCCTACTCGTATTATATAATAAAGCCCCCTAAAAAGGAGGCTTCTAACTCGCAATTCTTTTATTATAAGTAGCTAAATTTGAAATAATCTTCGAGCTTCTTTCATTTAATCCCGCTATACTTACCTTCACGCCATTTTGCTCATACTTCATGATAACTTTATCAATTGCTGCTACCGCTGAATCATCCCATACGTGTGCGTGAGTAAAATTCAACTCAATTTCTTTTACATCTTCCTCAAATGAAAAGTGATTTATAAAGTCTGCTGTAGATGCAAAGAAAAGTTGACCATGAATTTCGTATATTTTCTTATTTTCAATATATAAATGTTTCACGTGAATCTTTGCCATATTGAATGCAAATAAAACCGCACTAATTACTGTTCCGATAATTACACCTAATGCTAAATTATGTGTAATTAAGACAATCACAACTGTTACGATCATAACAAATGCGTTTCCTTTTGGTACTTTATGAATCGTTGTTACAGAGTTCCAATCAAATGTTCCGATTGAAACCATAATCATAACTGCAACTAAAGCTGCCATTGGAATATGAACGACATAGTCACCTAAAACAAATAGTAATACGATTAAAAATCCACCCGCTACAAATGTTGATAAACGGCCTCGTCCACCTGATTTAATATTAATAACAGATTGTCCAATCATTGCACATCCTGCCATTCCTCCGAAGAAACCAGTAACAATGTTTGCAATACCTTGCCCACGTGCTTCTTTATGTTTATTACTTTCCGTATGCGTCATATCATCTAAAACTGAAGCTGTTAATAAAGACTCTAGTAAACCGATAATTGCAAGCATAACTGCGTACGGTAAAATAATCCCTAATGTCTCAAGTGTAAAAGGCACATCAGGCATGCTAAAGAACGGTAATTCTTTCGGCAAGCTTCCCATATCCCCTACTGTTTTTAACTGTAATCCGCTCATAATTGCAATACTTGTCACAATAATAATAGAAATAAGTGTAGACGGTACAGCCGTCGTAATACGTGGAAATACATATATAATTACAAGTCCTAATGCGACAAGTGCATACATTTGCCAAGTTGCATTTTTAAAATGTGGCAATTGCGCTGTAAAAACTAAAATTCCAAGTGAATTTAAAAAACCACTCATAACAGATTTCGGAACAAACTTCATAAATGAGCTCAGTTTGAACACGCCAAAAATAATTTGGACAATACCCGTTAATATCGTTGTAGCAAATAAATATTGCAAACCATGATCTTTAACGAGCGTCACCATTAACAATGCCATTGCACCTGTTGCCGCTGAAATCATTCCAGTTCGTCCACCAACAAATGAAATAGTAACTGCAATACAAAAGGCTGCATATAACCCAACTGTCGGATCCACACCTGCAATAACTGAGAAAGCAATTGCTTCAGGAATTAACGCTAAAGCAACAACAATTCCTGATAGCACATCTCCTTTCACGTTGGAGAACCAATCATTTTTTATCGTTTGAAACAAAATACCACTCCTCTACTCTTTTCTCATTTGATTTTCTCCATAAGAAAATTTAAGCCGACTGCACGAAGGCTATTATATAACGAGTAGAGAGATTTTTGCTATGTAAAAGTTTCCTAAAAAAAAGACGCTACTTCGGTAGCGCCTTTGCTCCTTTTATTAATGTCCACCGTGCCCTTGACCACTTTCTTGCACAATCTCTAACCTCTCATCCAGTACACCTTGCGTTTCAAATGAAATATCACTCGTACTTCCTAATAAGAAGCCGTGATTATATGGTCCAAGTGTTGGGTCATCTTTAAACTTCGGCTGAATAGTAGCAAGGAAGTCATAAACTGGTTGTGAAGCTTTGCCTTCTTCTAACAATACGACAGGTGCGTGTTTACCCATATGCGAAAATGGTGCTCCTGCAACTGCTAAGTCTGGTGTTTTGCTTGAAACAAATGATAAACCGTGGCCTGGTTTTGTGAACCCCCAGCCAAATTTCGTTTTCTCATCTTTAAACTTCGCAAATGCAACCGAATTTTCTGTTGGAGTCTCACCACTAATACGCGTTACTTTCCCATATTTACTTAACTCTTTTTCTACTGCTTTTGAAATGATTTTTTCTGGTCCTAATACATATATATTCGCTTTATCTTTTCTCATTTTTAATGCCTCTATCGTCGCTTCTGGCACCTTCTCTTTCTCTGTATATAAAAGCGGTTCTGGCATATGAGAGATCCAATTTACAGCTGGTGTTGTATATAAACGTCCTTCTTCTTCAGACGAACCGATAATAACACTATTTGGATAGCTTCCTGTTATATCGGCATACTCTTTATCCACATCTTTTGCAAATGTAGCTGGATCTGTTTCTTTTATTTGCTTTACTTTATATTCTTTTAATTGCTCAAGGATAGATGCACCTACATCCCCCATCACCATAATTTGTGTTCCATCTTTCGTTCCGAGCGGATTTAATCGTTTTATTTCTTTTAACGTCATTTCGGGTACCTTTTCTTTTTCTATAAATAAAATTGGCCCGTTATTCGGATGATGAATAAGATCTGCACTCGCAGTACCTAATTGCCACTCGTTTACTGGTACTAAAATAATAGCGCCTGGCCGATTCTCTTTATGCGTTGCTGGCCATATCGTTTGCGAAGTTAATACTGCCATTTGCAAAGGATCGTTTGTGTTTAATCTCGTTACATTTTTTAAGCTTGTCGTTAATAAATCATTCGATGCACTTTCGTTCATTTCTTTCGGCGCAGTTACCTCCTGATTCATTTTCATTTCCTTTTGCTCTGTTTTTTTCTCTTCTTTAGTTTCATGATTTTTATGATCCGTGTTCGTTTGTCCACATGCAGCAAGACCAACTGCTGTAATTATTGTTATCCCAAAGATTCGGGTCATCTTTTTCACTATACCGCCTCCGTATGAATCGTTTTTGAGCCAATATTATTACCTAAAATGGAATTTCAATTTTACAATAACAAGCAATTCTGAAGAAATTATGCAGATGCATGATAATCTGCACCATTTCTTCATGATTTTGACTTACAATTTAAGTAATAACTACAAATGCGGAGGTACTCTATGGTCGATATACTACTCGTAGATGATGAGCCGAGAATGCTTGAATTATTAACACTTTATCTTACTCCAATCGGATATAACTGCGTATGTGCAGTGTCCGGGGAAGAAGCTATTTCACATATAGAAAATCGAAACTTCAAATTTGTTTTACTCGATATTATGATGCCAAAGATGGATGGGTGGGAAACGTGCAAAAGAATTCGATCATTTAGTAACGTTCCTATCATTATGGTAACTGCTCGTGATCAAACAGTAGATGTCATCCAAGGTTTAAAACTCGGAGCGGATGATTACGTAACGAAACCTTTCCATGAAGAGGAGCTTTTCGCAAGAATTGAAGCTGTTTTAAGGCGAACGAACCAACACGCGCAAATCCAATATCACGGCATTTTATGGGATGAGGCAAAGCATTTCGTCTCTGTCGATAATGAAGAACTTCTTCTCACTCCAATCGAATTCTCTTTACTCGGATTATTTTTACGTCATGTGAACTACGTATTAAGCCGCGATCAGCTCATTGAACGAATTTGGGGATTAAATACAAATACAGAAGATCGAACAGTCGATTCACATATTCGTAATTTGCGTGATAAATTACGAAAAGTAAATTTCCCTATTGATCACCATTTAAAAACGGTTTATGGAGTCGGGTATCGATGGGTTGATACTCTAGAGTAAGGAGCAAAACGATGAAGCGAATTTCTATTCAACTCGGATTTTATTTTTTAATTGTTACACTTTTAATCGAAAGTGTTCTATTTGTCTTGCTTTATTATAGCCTTGTCAACAATAGAGTAAATGAAGAAATGACAGCTTTATTAAAGCGCGGAAATAGTCACAGAGATGTCCTTGAAAAGTATTTTGATAAGCAAACAATCTCCCATGTTGCACTAATGGAATCTGAAGCCGAAACCACTGTCGTTATTACAAATGCACATAAGGATGTACTAGCTAAATCTAATGAAATTAATACTACTATAAAAAAGCATATTGAAAAGATGCAAACACGGACAGATCATGACGGAGCAATTATAGAAAATCATTGGAAAACATCTAATTATATATGTACAGTTAGCCCTATTATAGTGGCAGGGAAAACGGAAGGCTATGTATATATGTTTCTCGGAACGGAATCAATCGAGGAAATGGTTAACGGGCTAACAAGACAATTTATTATTGCCGGAGTCATTACTTTTCTATTAACAGCCATCACCATCTTTCTCTTATCACGGTTGTTAACAAAACCATTGTTACACATGAAACATGCCACTGAAAAAATGAGTAAAGGCGATTTATCTGTTTCATTAACGACTACTCGAAATGACGAAATTGGTGAACTAGCCTCATCTATTCAAACGCTTGCTAATGATTTACATTATATGAAAACAGAGCGAAGTGAATTTCTAGCAAGTGTTGCTCACGAATTACGAACACCACTAACATACGTAAGAGGTTACGCTGACATTGCTTTAAAAGAAACCACATCCCCTGAGCAACGTTTGCGATATTTATCTATTATAAAAGATGAGTCTGATTACATTACAAACTTAGTTCAAGATTTATTTTCACTTGCACAAATGGAACAACATAACTTTTCTATTCAAGTAAAGGAAGTACATTTACACACCTTCCTTACTCGCATAGCCGAAAAAGTTAACGCTATGTATAAAGAAAGGTACATTACAGTTTCTTTCTCTTGTCCTCCTACACTACTAGTAAAGTTAGATGAACAGCGATTTGAACAAGTGATAATAAACATTTTAAATAACGCTTATAGACATTCAAAAGAACATTCTCATATAAACATTTCTGTTACAGAAGAACATAAACGTATTTCCATTACAATTGAAGATGAAGGCGAAGGTATTCCGCCTGAAGACCTCCCTCACATTTTCGACCGTTTTTATCGAGTTGATAAAGCAAGATCACGAGCTACAGGCGGAACTGGTTTAGGGTTATCTATCGTAAAAGAAATTGTAGAACTACATGGCGGGAATATTACTGTAACGAGCGAAGTTGATCACGGGTCTTGCTTTATCATTTCATTGCCATCTATACAAAAGCACGACTACTGATGGTAGTCGTGTTGCTTTATCATTTTACTTTATAATATAAATTTACAAATTGCCCAAAACGTTTCGTATCCGTTAAAGTTAAATTAATTTCCGGGTTCTCATCTTGGAATAACGGAACTCCAGAACCTAATATATGCGGTGTAATTGTAACAACATATTCATCAATTAAATTATTCTTAAAGAATTCTCTTAGTAGACTTCCTCCACCGACCATCCATATTTTAGATCCTTCTTGTGCTTTTAACCTTTTTGTAAACTCCACTACATCTTCATTTACAAACTCCACGTGTTCGTTTGAACCTTTTTGTAAGTTAGAAAAAACATAACATTTTTTATCTAAATACGGGAATGGTTCTATATGCTCTACTACATAATCGTACGTTCTTTTTCCCATGAGTATTGTATCAATTGTTTCATACATTTCTGTATAACCGTTATCTCCCTCTCCTTCCGTTTCCATTAACCACTCTAAATCATCATTTTCTTTCGCAATATATCCATCTAAGCTCGCCGCAATAAATAAAACAATTTCACGTGACATCTCTTTTCCTCCTTGTGTTTCATCTTGATAACATTATGATGTAAACAATATACTAACAATAAAACATGACACTTTATGTCATGTTAAAAAGAAAAAGGTGATACATTTGTCAAAAGCTAAACGCTTATTAGATATTCTTATATTTGCTTCTGCCAAAAAGACATTTACAGCTCAAGAAATAGCTGACGAATTTAATATCTCCGTTCGTACTGTCCATAGATATATTGTAGATTTAAGTGATATGGGATTACCTATTTATGCTGAACAAGGTCGTAACGGAGGCTATAAAGTATTAACGAATAGAGTCATTCCCCCTATTTTATTTACGGAAGAAGAAGCAGTCTCCATCTTTTTTGCTTTTCAATCTTTAAGTTACTATCGAGACTTACCTTTTAACACAGAAATCAATTCCGTTACACATAAACTGTATAGCTCTCTACAGCATGATGCGAAAGCGAAAGTTGATAAAATACGTTCTTATATCGCTTTTTGGAATCCGAAGAGAACAATTAATACACCTCTTTTAAACGAAGTACTAACTGCGGCTATTGAAAATAAAAATTTACACTTTCAATACGAATCTAAATCGGGGATAAAAACAAAACATGTTCATCCTATCGGTGTATATGCTCATGACGGGCTATGGTACTTACCATCCTATGACTTCAGTAGAAAAAAAGTATTACTGTATCGCGTTGATCGTATTCTTTCTATATTATCAACAGAAGAAAATGAAAATACGTTCATGAATTTAGAAGAATGGTTCGATTCGAGCTCTAACGTAGTACACATTCCTACCCAGTTACATGTCTCATTAACAGCAGAAGGTGTACGCCAATGTAAAAGCGTTCCTTACCTTGAAGAGTCCGTGGTAGTAAACGAAGACGGTTCAGGATATATACATTCAACAATTGATAAAGGTGAAATTAACTTTATTACCCCTTTATTTTATAGGCTTGGAAAAGATGCACGAGTTTTAGAACCGAAAGAATTAATAGATGGTTTACGTATGCGTGCGAAAGAAATTTTACATATGTATGAAGACGAAAAAAGCTGCTAAATATAAGCAGCTTTTTTCGTCGATTTGTTTCTATTATTTTGACTGTTGACGAATATCAATCCACCAACGATATGACGCATTCATATTTTCAGTACTTCCATTCCCTCTGTAATGGAAAGCATCAAGGAAGATGGAATCTAGTTTATCCTCATCTACAAAATAACCTAACTTAACATTTACCGTTTGTCCTGGTCGGATACTACCAATATTGTAAAAGCTTTTTCCCTCTCCGTGAGGTTCTAAATAATCAACCTCGCCCGTCATAATATTTTTCTCGGCAATTCCATCTTCTTCAGCGTATTTCCATACATTACCTTCAGATTTAAGCAGTTTTATAGATGGATGCATATAGATTTCTTCTGTCGCGTGCTTACCTATATTTTTAACTTTTGTTGTTAAGTAAACAAATTTAGGATGAACTAATTTTGACTCTACTAATTGATCAATTGAATCTTTACCATTTCCAATTTTATATTTATCCCTTCTATATGATATCAATTGTCCAGCTTGATCCAAAGCTTGATTCCGGTTTAGTATTCCTAAGCCAAGTTCATAAAAGTTCTCTTGTTTAAAATCTTTGATTGAATCAAAAACTTCAACTTTTTCTATCACATATTCAATTTGGCTATTATCCATAGATATCGTTACTGGAACCTTTTGCCCTATATGAAATAGTCGTTTACTATCTTTTTTCAAAGGAATCACCTTAGTTTCTTTCGATTCAGCTGCTTTGCTAAAATGATTTTCATCATAATCTGCTATATATGATGCCTTTTCTTTTGACGTAGGCTCAAGTAAAATATTCCCTAACACATCTATCATTTGTTCTTCATTTACATCGGATCCGATATAGCTTTCTAACATAATCCCTTCTTTCTCAAAAAAGAGAAAGACCTTCCTATCAAACATTATATTGTTATTTCCAGTTTCTTTATGAACAATTACTGCTTTCTTGCCACCTATCTCTTTTTCTTCGTAGCTTTTTGAATATAAAGTTTGAAAGTCCGCATTTTCCCCTACTCTCCAAAGACTAAATGAAAAGCCTCCATTTGCGTCGTTATCTTTAAATGAATACTTCATAGCAGAGTCATCAATTGCTTCCATATTTTCTGGTAATTTATCGATTTTCAGCTTATACCACTTATCAGCCTTTTTCGATTCCTTATTTGTTACCGACACATTTACTTCATAATTTTGTTTTTGAACGATCATATTATAGACTTTCACTGCCCCAAAAACGGTTGTCGGCATGCCAATCAATAAGCAAGCAGCAGCGATTAACATACGATGTTTTTTACGCTTTTTCTGCGGTTGTCCATCTTTCAGCTTCATTTCCTCCATAAACAATTTCTTTTTGCGCGTATATGTATGTGAAAATTCATGTTGTTCTTCAAGTTTATCAAAATCATCTAATGCAATTTTTTCAGCAAGTTCATATATTTCTTTGGAGTTCTTTGAATTCGTCATGTTGTATACCTCCTATCATATTTTGGACCCGTTTTCGAGCGCGTTCAAACTGCTTGCGGACATTTGCCTCCGTTATCCCCATGACACTTGAAATTTCTTGATACGTTAAGTTATAGAAGACTTTGTACTTAAACACCTGTCTATTAGAGTCGTTTAACTCTTTTAGCAATGCATCAATTTGAACCTCAGACATTTTACGTTTTTCCCACCCTTCAATATTTTCATCTACTGCCTCTACTGATTCTCTTTCATATTCTTCTAAAAATGTTTCATGTCGTTTATTTTTCCGGTAACTATCAATCGCCTTGTTTTTCGCAATCCTCAAAATGTAGCGTTTAAGCTCTTCAGTGCTCAAACTATGGAGCTTTTCCAAATTCTTATAAAGAGTAATAAACGTCTCTTGAACTGCATCTTCTGCCTGCTGAATATTATTTAAAATAGAATAAGCTACGTAATAAATTTTTTGCTCGTACAATTCGTATAGCTCTTCCATCTTTTCATAATCGTTGTTTGTAACTTTCATATAATTCCTCCTCTCACTCTATATAACGAATGGGCGATATACTTTGTGACACTACAGTATCTTTTTATAGTTAAAATTTAATAACAGAATAAACAAAAGCCCAATTTCTCTATTTTAACTGAGAAATTGGGCTTTTGTTTATTAGAGTTTTCCTAACTGTTTCCCTAAGAATATCCCTCTTATGCCTTTTCAGTAAACAGTATTTTCTCTATCGCTTCTTTTAACAAATTCTGTGTCTCTTCCAAGTTATGACTCTCTTTCTCTCCCGGTTGTACCATATAAAACTCAGCAAACGAACGCTCTTTATACCTTGGTACGACATGCATATGGTAATGCGATAACTCGTTAAAGACTCCACCATTTTGACAAATTGTAATTCCATCTGGTCTATATAATAGCTTAATCGCTTTTGCAATCAGTTTAGAAGCATCCATAATTGCTTTTGCTACAACATCATCTAATTCGTCTACTTCTACAACATGCTGCTTTGGCACAATTAAAGTATGTCCTGGATAAAAAGGCTCATGATCTAAAAAGCATGTTACATACTCATCTTCATATACTTTATATATTTTTTCCTCTTCGCTTGCTAATTTACACCCTAAACATTCCATCATATTTCCCCCTTTATTAAAAACATAAAAACGTGAGATCTGTATTCTCACGTTTCTATGTTTCACTTTATTAGTTCAATTGTTTCCGTAACTTTTATACTATCTTTTACAGATTGAACAATCGTACAATTTTTCACTGCAAGTTGCAGCGCCTTGTCCAACTGCTCTTCTGTAATGTTTTGTGCTTTAATTTTATAATGCAAATGAACACTTTCAACTGGTTTCGATAGAGCATCACTTCTACCAATTTCCGTTTCAATTGTAAACGTATCGTATGTAATACGTTTCTTTTCTAAAATTGTTCGAAAGACAATTGCACTACATCCTGCGATAGACGAAACGAGTAATTGTAACGGTGAATACCCGTTTTCTTTTCCAATCGCTAATTGACCATACGATAAATCTGCCTCAATATCATCGTGTTTGATTGTTAGTTTCATTTGTTGTCTCCATCTCCACTTTCATCGGTTTCTGCCGTTTCTTATTTATATAATAATATATATAGCAGAAAATGATAAATGGAATACCACAATATAACGCCATTCGTTGTTCTGGAATAAACGCTAAACTAATAACAACGATACTATTTGTAATTAAAGCTAAAATTGGGACGATTGGGTATAGTGGTGTTCTATACTTTAAGTCCTCTAACTTTCCTCCACCTTTTATATACTGACTTCTAAAGCGAAGTTGCGATAGGGCAATAATGATCCAACTTGAAACAGCCGATAAACCAGCTATAGATAATAAATACATATATACTGTATCTTCTGCAAGGAAGCTTGTTAATAAAGATAACGCAGCTACAGCAATTGTTACAACTAACGCTGTAATTGGAATACCACGTTTATTTACTTTCTGGAAAGATGTTGGTGCCATTCCTTCATTTGCAAGTGACCATAGTATACGAGTTGCCGCATATAATCCTGAATTCGCTACAGATAGTAACGCAGTAATAATAACGAAGTTCATAATATCAGCTGCATACGGAATACCGATTTTATCAAATACGACTACAAATGGACTTTCAATTACCCCTGCTTCTTTCCAAGAAATTAATCCTACTAAAATCGTCATTGTTAAAATGAAGAATAACATAATGCGCCATACTGTATTACGAATTGCACGTGGAATTGTTTTTTCAGGCTCTTCGCTTTCTCCAGCTGCAATCCCGATTAACTCTGTTCCTTGGAACGAGAAGTTAACTGTAATCATCGTAAGTAATACGGCAGCTAGTCCATTCGGGAATAATCCGCCATCGCTTACAAAGTTAGAAAATAGAGGTGCTGCTTCTTTTCCGTCATATGATATAAACCCTAATAATGCACTACCACCAAGAACAACAAAGGCAAGAATGGTAACTACTTTAATACTAGAGAACCAAAATTCTAATTCAGCATAACTTTTCGCCGAAATTGCGTTTGACGCATATAAAATAACACCGAATACGAGACACCACACCCAAACATCAACATTCGGAAACCATCTTTTCATCATTAAACCGATTGACGTTAATTCTAGTCCTACTGTTACTGCCCAACCAAGCCAATATAGCCAGCCGATCATAAAGCCCGTTCCTGGTCCAATAAACTTCGTCGCATACTTTTGGAAAGAACCTGAAACTGGCATCGCTACCGTTAACTCTCCAAGACAAAGCATTGTTAAATACATAATAAATCCGCCCACTAAATAGGAAAGGATGGCTCCCCCTGGTCCAGCCTGATTAATGGTGTAACCTGAACCTAGGAAAAAACCAGTCCCGATTACACCACCTAGTGCGATCATAAATAAATGTCTACTCTTCATCGTACGATGTAATTTCTCATTCGTTGGTTGCTGCATCTAAATCCTCCCCCTACAAATACCCCTATATCTTGTTAAAATTTTCTGATAATAAAAATATACACGAAAGCGATTACATTTTCTATATAAAATTAAAACTTTTCTGATAAAATAATATAAAAAATCGAATTATCGCGAGATTAAGATTATAATTAAAGGAAAATAAGGAGAAACAAGGAAAAACCTTTACATATATTGTAAAGGTTAACGGAGTTCTAATCTTCTCGATAAAATTGATAAACTATAATTTACGATAAAGTACATACAAGCTACTACCATAAACGTTGGAATCATATAATTTACATTTTGTCCGCTAATAATTTGAGCATTATGCATAAGCTCTGGCAGTGATATAACAACTGCTAATGCTGTATCTTTCAGCAATGAAATAAACTGACTAACAAGCGGCGGAACCATTCTTCTTAACGCTTGTGGTAAAATGATATGCCAAAGCGCTTGAACATACGTTAATCCTGAAGATCTTGCAGCCTCAATCTGTCCTTTTTCAATCGATAATAGACCACTTCGAACAATTTCAGATATCATTGCTGCTTCAAATATTGTTAAAGCAACAATTACAGCTGTTATAATTTCTAATTTCAAGCCTGCTTCTGGAAGTGCAAAATACGTGAAAAATATAATTAAAAGTAGTGGTAAGTTTCGAATTACTTCAACGATAACTCCTAATATTTGTGAGACGATAGGGATTTTCATGTAGCGCAATATCCCTATTACACTACCAATAATAAAACTAAGTACAATTGCTATGAGTGCTACCTCTAGCGTTATAAGTAATCCTTTAAATAAAAACAGAATATGATCACCTGTTATTGCTCCCTTAAAATCCATTTACACCGCCTCCTTTGCTAAGCGTTTTTCTAAATAACGCACTAGCATACTGAGCGGAATTGTTAATATTAAATAAAACATCCCGACAAATATATACACATCGAACGTAACAAATGTCTTCGTTGAAATTAAGTCTCCTTGATACATTAAATCAGCTCCAGCGATAATTCCGAGTATGGAAGAGTTTTTTACTAAATTTAAAAATTGATTTCCTAGAGGAGGGATTACAATTTTCATCGCTTGAGGTAAAACGACATGGTACATTGCTTGCGTATACGTCAATCCTGAAGAACGTGCTGCTTCCATCTGACCTTTCGCGACTGATAAAATACCAGCGCGAATAACCTCTGCAATAAACGCTGCAGTATATACCGTAAGCGTAACTGTCCCTGCTACAAAACCATTTAAAGTAATTCCTATTACAGGTAAAGCGAAATAAAATATAAATGCAATTAATACGAGTGGAATATTTCTTACAAATTCTACAAAAGTTGCTCCCAACCAATTTAAAATGCGAATCGGTGCAATACGCATTACCGCTAATATTATCCCTAAAATAAAACTGCCTATTAATGCGATTACACTAGACATCACTGTATATTTAAATCCTTCTAAATACATATCAATGTTATTCGTTAATATAGAAAAATCAGGCACATATTCTCCCCTCTTTCTTTAGAAGAAGAGGATGAGTACTCTCATCCTCTCACTTTTACTATTTATCACTTTACTTCTCTGGTTTTTGCCCAATCCATTTCTCATATAATTTGTCATACTCTCCGCTTACTTTCATGTCTTTAATTAAGCTATTAATCTCTTTCGTTAAATCATCTGCACCTTTTTGCACTGCAATTCCGTACGGCTCATCCGTGAAAATTTTCCCTACAACTTCATAATTCGAATCTTGTTTTGCCATGCCGTAAAGAATTGCATTATCTGTCGTTAAAACATCACCTTTCCCTGCTTTTAACGCCGTAAATGCCTCACTGTAATTTTCAAATTCTAATACAGTCGCTTCTGGTGACTTTTGACGAATATTATTTGTAGATGTTGAACCTTTGACCGCTAACACTTTCACGCCCTTTTTCACATCATCAATACTTTTGATATCGCTCCCTTTTTTCACAAGTAACGATTGTCCTGCTTTAAAATATACATCTGAAAAATCCACTTCTTTTTTACGTTCTTCTGTAATTGTCATTGTTGCGATAATTGCATCAATATCACCGTTTTTCAATAGTGGAATACGTGTTTTAGACGTTACTTCTTTTAATTCTAGTTTCTTTTCATCTCCAAGAATTTTTTTCGCAAGCGCCTTTGCAACATCAACATCGAATCCTTCTACTTGCCCTGTTGAAGGGTTTTTCAAGCCGAATAAGTTCGTATCATTCTTCACTCCAACTACTAATTTCCCCCGCTTCTTAATTTGCTCAATGGCCCCGCCTTGCTTCGTATTCGTTTCTTTTGCCTCATCTTTTTTACTTCCGCACCCGGCAACGACAAGTACGAATAAACATGAAAATACGATTAACGTAAACAACCTTTTCATTTTAAGCATAAAACTCCTCCTTTAATGGTTTAACACTCGGCTTAAAAATAGACGCGCTCTTTCTTGTTCAGGACTTGCAAAAAATTGCGCCGGTGTTGTATCCTCAATGATTTTGCCATCATCCATAAATAAAATCCGATCGGCTACTTCCCGCGCGAATCCCATTTCATGCGTGACAACAACCATCGTCATTCCTTCTTTAGCTAGCGTTTTCATAACATCAAGTACTTCCCCGATCATCTCTGGATCAAGAGCAGACGTAGGCTCATCGAACAACATAATTTCCGGCTGCATTGCGAGTCCTCTAGCAATTGCTACCCTTTGCTGTTGCCCTCCGGATAGTTGATGCGGGTATACACTAGCCTTCTCTGGTATTCCTACTTTCTCTAAATAAAACATCGCCGTTTTCTCAGCTTCCTCTTTTGAAACTTTATTTACTTTAATAGGTGCTAGTGTAATATTTTGAAGAACCGTTTTATGTGGATATAAATAAAAATGTTGAAAGACCATCCCGATATTTCGGCGTAATTCATTCATATCTGTTTTGGCATTGTGTACCTCCGTATTTTGTACAATTAACTCTCCATCTGTAATTGTCTCTAGCTGATTTATACACCGAAGCAACGTGCTTTTTCCTGATCCTGAAGGCCCAACAACTACTACCACTTCACCTTTTTTCACTTGCACATTAATATCTTTTAAAACTTGAAAATTGCCATAATATTTATTTACATTACGAAACTCTATCAACATACTCCCCCCTTCCATTAACAAAGCATGTACATTCTTTTTATATTCAAAAATAGGCAAAAAAATAACTGCCTGGTTCATTTTGCTCATAAAAAAAGCAAAGGGATTTTCCCTTTGCTTTTTCATTTCTATTCTATTAAGATACTTCTTCTTTCTTATCTTTTCTGTATTCATGCTCCCAGAAATCAGCATTTTTAATGCCTAATGGCCCTGGATCAAATACTGGGTCTTTTCCTTCTTTTTTCTGCTTTTCATAATCCTTTAATGCGACTAATGCAGGTTTTTGTAATAGTAAAATCGCAATGATATTTACCCACGCCATAATTCCTACACCGATATCACCTAAAGCCCAAGCTGTTGCTGCTGTTTTTATACAGCCATAGAAGACAGCTCCTAAAAATACAAACTTTAGTATCATAGACATCCAAGGACGGTCTTTATCACGATTTAAGTACGCGATATTCGTTTCTGCAATGTAGTAATACGCCATAATTGTTGTAAAAGCAAAGAATAATAGCGAGATTGCAACGAAACCGTTTCCAAATCCAGGGAAAACAGATTCTACCGCTGCCTGTGTATATCCTGGTCCTGGCTGAGCACCATTTAATTTATTTACGATAAAGTTTTTTCCGCTTGCATCAAATACGTTATACATGCCTGTAATAATCATCATAAATGCTGTTGCTGAACAAACAAATAATGTATCAATGTAAACGGAAAATGCTTGCACTAAACCTTGCTTAGCTGGATGTGATACTTCTGCTGCCGCCGCTGCATGTGGTCCAGTTCCTTGTCCTGCTTCATTGGAATAAATACCACGTTTTACTCCCCAAGAAATTGCTAAACCAATAATACCACCAAATGCTGCTTCTAATGCAAATGCACTTCTTATAATTAACATGAATGCTTCTGGCAATTTTTCAATATTCATAGCAACAATAACACAAGCTACTAAAATATAACCAACTGCCATAAACGGTACGACAACTTGTGCCACGTTAACGATTCGCTTTACGCCACCGAAGATGATAAGAGCTAATACAACAACTAATAATGCTCCTGATAGAGTAGTGTTAATTCCAAAAGCCGTTTCTAAACTTACGGCAATACTATTTGCTTGCACACCTGGTAGTAAAAGTCCCGTTGCAAGAATCGTCGCTGCAACGAATACTAATGCATACCATTTCACACCTAAACCTTTTTCAATGTAATAAGCAGGTCCACCGCGAAACTGTCCTTGATGTTTCGTCTTATATATTTGTGCGAGTGTAGATTCTACATAAGCTGATCCTGCTCCTAAAAAGGCCACTGCCCACATCCAAAATACAGCTCCTGGTCCACCGAAGGCAACCGCTGTTGCTACCCCAGCTATATTCCCTGTCCCAACGCGCCCAGATAATGAAAGTGCTAACGCTTGGAATGAAGAAACACCAGCCTCTGATTTTTCTCCTTGAAATGTCAGCTTCACCATTTCTCCTACGTGCCTTACTTGTAAAAACTTCGTTCGAATAGAAAAATATAAACCTACTCCTAAACATAAATAAACAAGTGCTGGACTCCAAACAATATTATTTAACCAATTTACGAAAGCTTCCAACATTCCCCCTCCTTCTTTATAAGGAATATTCAGAATATATATAAAATTATAAGTGTATACCTAATCTAGGACAATATTATTTTAATAAAGTAAACATATTTTTGTATAAAAAAACAAAGTATATATTTATTTTATATACTTTGTTTTGAACAAAATGTATTATATATTCACAATTGCTTCTCTTTTTATAATTCTTTCGTATAGCTCTTCTGATAAATTCCGGAAGTTATCTGGCATATCTTTCCCTTTAAACTTCTTTTGAAGCGTGCCATATAAACCTATATCACGTAAACGTAAAAATAGCGGTAACGATTCATACCAACTATCCGCCAGTCTGTGCTCATACTCATATCCTTTTCGTAACACTTGCAATTGTTTACGAGCAAAATCTGTCTTCTCTTCCGCTGTCCACGGTGTAAATAGAACAGAGTAATAGAGAACCATCGCTAAATCATGTATAAAGTAATTATAAGCCGCATCATCAAAATCAAAAATAGTTAGCTCATTTCCATCATAATGAAAATTACCTGGATGAATATCACCGTGCATAAGACCGAACGTTTCTCTTTCAATTGGAAGAGCCTTTATTTCATTCATTAATACCGCAGCGATTTTTTTCACTTGATCATCTTCTAATTCATTAACAATCCCGCTCTCGTCTTCTTCCCACGTATCACGATAGTCTGTTTTAGGATAGTTTATTGTTAGACGATGCAGTTGGCCAATTGCTTTTCCCCATGCTTCAAAGTAAGCATCTCCCCAATAAGGCGATCCTTCTCCTTTTACTTGCTCACCTTTTGCATATGTAAATAAGGAAGCGAAAAAGAAAGTTTCATCCTCTGCTCCAATTTCTTCTACAAGATTTTGAGACGTTGAATAAAGAGGCCCAGCTACCTTTGCCCCATGCTCCGCAACATACCGTAAAAAATCTAGTTCAGCTTCGACTTCTTTTTTTGAACGATGAGAAGAGTGGGTTAAACGTAATACGTAATCTTCACCACGATCGCCCTTCGCCTTAAAAATATAATTTTCAAAATCTCCAAGTGGCTTCTCTTCCACTGTTACACGAAATGTCTTTGCTGCTCTTGCTAAAATTTCTTTTGTAAAAACTCGTTCTACTGCTATTTCCATATGTATCCCTCCTGTATATCTTCTTAATTCGACACAAATGTTAAAAGTACTGCTATGAATAATCTAAAAACAAAAAAAGGTTGATTCACTAAATCAACCTTTACACTATTAAAATTTTTATTTATTAATTCTTCATCAATTGATTCTCGTATATAACATTTATTTTTATTTCTCTTCACCTTTTGTCTGCATTGAATTGAAAGTCCAATTTAATTTTAATGAATCCCCTTGAAATACATTTTGCTCTTCACCATTATCTACAAATGTGAACATTACATAGAAAGTATCATCATCACCAGGAGCAAGTCCATTTCCCTCTCGGTCTACAACACCTTTTTGTACCAGGTCAGGAATACTTCCATTTTGCGTAGCCACCTTTAATTCAGACAATGTAGTAGACCAAATTGGAACCTCATTTTTATCCAAATTCCATAAGAAATCAACACGGATATGATCACCAAAATCAGCATTTCCATTATCTCCTTTAGCGTCAATTACACTGTAATCTGTCAAGAGTTTCACATCTCCTATTGCCAAAGTTCCTTTGTTAACTAATTGAAAACCACGCTCCATTTCATCACCTGGTTTAATATTATCGACATTAATAACCACTTCTGGATTAACACTCAAATCTAAAGTACCCGCTGCAAACGTGTTTTGTGATACTTCTTTATCACTAAAATACGCATATGTTCCCCCGCCAATTAAAGATAAACCAAGTGTTGCAGTTACAACACCCATACCAAGTTTTTTCTTAATACTCATTTCACAAGTCCCCCTATTTTTAAAGTTCAAACTACAACCCTTATTTCCATCCCACAAACAATAATAATTAAACAACTACCTTGTCCCATAACGAAAGCAAACTTAGTTTAAACTAATTACTTCATGTACCCAAACGACTATTACTTTTAAAATGACCGGTAATATTACCGTGAATCATTACCGGTCATTTGTTAGCCAATCTCATTTCATTTATTATTCATTGTCTGATTGCATTATTTACTCTAGAAGTTTGTCCACTTATTTTTTCGGTTCTAAGCCAATAGAGCGTAAGATTTTATCTAATGTCACTGGCCCTACATTTTCTTTCGGTTTCTGATTTCCTTTAGCATCTGGTCCCTTTTTCAAGAAGTTTTTCTCAATAAAACGAATATCTGTTTCATCTACAACACCATCTTGATTTATATCTCCATCTTTTACAGATACTTTTCCTTTTCCATACGATAAAGCTGCTATTCTAGCATCTTGAATATCTACCATTTTATCGCCGTTTACATCACCTGCAAGGTTATCATCCATGTCAGCTCTAAAGTTTTGTCCCACTAATTCACCGTCTTGCATCTTCCCTATTTTTGTTGTTAATTTACTATTTAAATGACCTGGCATTTCTACGAAAATATCATATTCTTTATCGCTTACTGGAACACTATGAATCTCAAATTGCCCATTTTCATTAATCGTTCCTGTATATTTCTTTCCATCCTTGCCAACTGCGTACACTTTTGCTCCTAGTTTTGTATAGTCTTTCTTACCTAAATACCCCTCTTCATTCAAGAAAGCTTCCGGACCAATATATCCTGTAACCGTTGAATGTTTCGAAACAATAGCAAAAGATTTATCTTTAAACACAGGAATCTCATTGCCTTCTGTTGCACCAACTTTTGTATAAGAGAACTTATCTACTCCAAATGCAGTTAAATCATTAAAGTATTCATCGCTCGTCATCTCGAATGTAACATCTAAAAATGGTGTATCTCCATCTAATCCTTTAAATTCTTTTCCTTCCAATGACGCGCCAACTTTCACCTTGTTTTCCCAAGCTCCTTCTTCACTTACCTTCGGATCTTCTAATTTAAGATTCAGTCCATGTTGTTTTACATATTCCGTAAGTTCTGGATTTGGTTTCACATCTGTAAATTTAAAGAGCTGCTTGTAATAAGGAATTTCAAATGTACCTGACATAAGCTGTTTTACATTATTGAGATTCAAAGTTAACGTAATTTTTTCACCTAATTTTATTTTATCTTTGTCATAACTTGGAACAGCGTATTCTGTCCCTTCTTTTACAAAGACATAATCTTTATATCCAGTTGCCATATTCCCTGCAGTGGCAAGGTCATATCCAAATAATTTTAAATTTAACGGCTCATTTATTTCCTCTGGAAGTACTCCAAATTTAAAATCACCATTTGCTTGAATTGTATTCAACCAACCTGATGGGAAGGCTGAGTTTTGATAATATACAATTTGATTCGCTTTTTGATCATACTGCAAGCCTTTTGCCTTTAATGCATCTACTGTAGAATCATAAATATTACCATGCACCCATAATGCACGTTGGCCGTCTTCTTCTTTAAACATGGAATCATTGACTTCGTGTATACCAGGTTGTACATCCTTAAATTTCATTTCAGGTATTACATTATCAATGATTATGCTATCGCCTTTTGTATACGATTTCCCTTCTTTATCATATCCAACGAAGTTCAATTCGTAATCTCCATCAGGCAACATAACAGGTTTATCCCCAATTGGATGAGCTGGATCTCCTGTAAATGGAAGTACATACCCTGCCATACCAGAAAACATCATATACTCAACATTTGGTGTTAGACTACTTGCATTAAGTGTACCAACGACTCCTAATGCCTTCCCTGTCTTTCGGTCCTTCACAACTGCATCAATAGTTTCAAGAGGACTATTTAATTTAAATGTCAAAGGCGAACTAGGTCTTTCCATAAATGGATGGAATTTAGATGCATCTGTTGCCATTGCATCTCTCAGTAAATCCACAGACGCAATCCCTTTTTCTGTGAATTTAACCGCAAATGGTACTTGATATACTTCTTTTTCATTTTTTTTATTTGAAATATGAATATAACCCTCATATCTACCAAATTCAGCGTTTTCCGGAATGATAATTTCAGGACTAAGTTCCCCTGATGTACCAGGAGCTACTTTAATAGAATCTGGTACGTTTAGCTTCACACCATTCTTCGCTGCATCTTGCACACCTACACTTGTAGGTGAAAACTCTACTTCTAATTTAAATTCTTTCCCATCTGTTTTACTGCTGTTCTTAATTAACACTTTTCGGCTATCTTTAATAGGCCCAGTTTCAATTTGATTTTTATACCCAAATGCAATAGAACCTGTTTTTTCTTCAATTTCTACTTCTTCATCATCTACAACGTTTGATGTTTTATCGATAACCTCAATAGATGTATCTGCATGAACTGCACGATATGCATCAATTCTTCCTGATCCCACCTCAAATACAGAACGCTCTTCTTTTAAATCAACTGCGGTATTCATAAGTGCCTCTTTTACTTCAAATGGACTATAGTTTGGATGTTCCTGTAAAATCAGTGCCGCAACCCCTGCAGTATGAGGAGTTGCCATAGATGTACCTGACATACGTCCATACGCTACCGGATAATTTTCTCCATCCTTTGGATCATTAATATATTCAGGAACAGTTGAGAAGATAGACACACCTGGTGCTACAATATCTGGCTTAATATCATCTGTTTTCGCTGCGGGACCACGGGAACTGAAATCAGCTAAGTGATCTCCCTCTGTTTTTATATTACTAAGTTCTCCAAACGCTAACGATACATCTCCTTGTACAGCTTTTGCTTGTAATTTCTCACCATCTGCTTTTGTTAAGCGGAACGATGGAATAGATGAAGTACTTTCCCCAAGATAACTTGTAATTTCCCCATCTACATTGTTATATACAATTACTGCCTTTGCGCCTGCATCCTTAGCATTTTTAATTTTTTCATCAAATGTAATCTCACCTCGTTGGATAAGAACTAACTTCCCTTTTACATCTTTCCCTGTAAAATCACCTAATTTCCCAAGCCCTGCATATACAACCGATAAGGATTGTCCTTTCAAATCTTCAATCTTATCAGTAAAGCTTTTTCCAAGTAGCATCATCTTATCTACATGTACATCACCTGCATCGACGGAAAACGTTGGAATAGTCATTGCAGCGTCACTGGCTCCCACTGTAATGGGAAGTGCTGCTGCACTAGGTGATCCAATGGTACCTTCTTCCGGACCACTATTACCAGCTGCTACTACTGTAACAACACCAGCTAACATCGCATTATTCACTGCGACAGAAGTAGGATATAAAGGATCATTAATAGACGCTCCTAGTGATAAATTGATAACATCCATATCGTCTTTCACTGCTTTATCAATTGCAGCAAGAATACCGCTTGTTTGTCCACTTCCATATGGACCTAATACACGATATGAATATAAATCTACATCCGGAGCGACTCCCGTAACTGCATAATCCACACTATTCTGTTTGTCTGCAGCAATTGTCCCAGCTACATGAGTACCGTGGGATGTATAGTATGCACTTCCATCATAAATTTCAGGATATCCTCCAGAATTTTGCCAATCCTTATACGTTGTCTCCATTGGATCAGCATCATTATTAACAAAATCCCATCCTTTTATTGAGTTCGGGTCTATTTTACTTGGATCTTCACCTTGCTTTGCACGATACCCTTTATATGCATCCTTCAAATCAGGGTGGTTATAATCAATACCAGTGTCCAGTACCCCCACCTTAATTCCTTTACCTGTTATTTTTTCAGCATGTAGCTTGTCCACACCAATTTGTGGTACGCTATCTGCCATTTTTGGTTCAACAGCCGCTTTAGCTGTTTCTTTCGGTAAATCAATTTTGACCTCACGATCTTCCCATACACGCTTAACAATACCAGTACGAACTAAGTCTTCAATCATATTCGCAGGTAATGAAATCGCTACACCATTAAAAGCATTCTTATATTCTCTTGTTATTTTGGCAGATTTAAAATCTGGCCCCTTATCTTTCTTTTTTTGAAGCTGTTCAAGCTCAGTTTTAAATCCTTTATGCGATGCTTCTACCTTTTGTTCTGCAGTTGAAAGAACTATTTTTTTCCCTTTAACCGCTTGTTTCAATACCTCAATTTTGCTAGGTGCTTGTTTAAATTCTATAATCACATTCACATTATTAGGACTTGCTGTATTGATGCCTGGTGAAATAACAAAACCCGGTTTTGTATCTAACGTTTTCAAAGCATTACGTTGTTCCTTTGTAAGACCTTTCAATACAGCATTTGCATCATCAATCCCAGTTAAAGTAGATGTATTTACCTCTTCCGCCAATACGTTATATGGAATTCCTTGAGACAATAACATTCCAACTGTTAGCGTTCCAATAAGAATTTTCCCAAATTTCCCTCGTTTCATATTGCATCTCCCCATTACTAAAATTATTTTTCTAAACAAATTGATTCTTAAATTCCCATTTAGTATTGAAAATTCTATTAATCTTAAACTTTTATTTTGTAACATTAAGAATTTCCAACACTACTACCATCCCCATATAGCTAATCATTCACTTTAACCTTTCTATAGAAGCCCCCCATAATTTATTTTCACTAAAAGATTTTCATAAAATGAATTATTAATAGGATTAAAATGTAATTCTATATTTATTATTACACGTTCTGATTTTTCTGAAAATTGAACAAAAGGCGTATCTTTTTTCTAATGATTCTATGTCTACATAGTACAAAAGAACTATCTTGCTCTTTATTCTTTGTAATATAGAATAAAGAAACACGATAGTTCTTTTAAACATCTCTTATTTAATCCAACGGAACCAATTGATTTCGAACAGCATAGATCACCGCTTGGGACCGACTTTTCACATTTAGTTTTTTAAAAATTTTATTGATGTGAATTTTAACTGTTTTATCACTAATATACAGAGCTTCAGCAATTTCTTTATTACTAAGTCCTTTTACTAATTCAAAGAGAATTTCCTTTTCACGTTCCGTCAGTTCATTTTCATTTGATTCTACTTTCATTTTTTGCTGATGATATGTAATTAATTTTTTAGTCATACGCGGATGAATAACGGAATCGCCTCGATATAACATCCGAATTGCTGCTACTACCTGCTCCGATGATGAATCTTTCAATAAATACCCATCAGCACCAGCCTGAAGTGCATCCATTAAATACTCATCATGCTCATACATTGTAAACACAAGTACTCGACAATTCGGATAGTTTTTTTTCACCAACTCTGTAGCTTCAATACCATTTTTCCCCGGAAGATTAATATCCATCAAAATACAATCTGGTCTGCATTCTTCTACTTTTTCCAATACTCCGTCCCCAGAGCTAGCTTCTCCAACCACGTTCATATCAGATTCATCCTCTAGTATGCTCCGAATTGCGTCTCGTAAAAAAGCATGATCATCCACTACTAATATTTTAATCATTTTACGCACCCCTTGTTTGTGAATCTGGAATTAATAGTGTAATTTCTGTCCCTTTCCCTACAGAACTATCAATCTGTAAAGTAGCCCCTAATTGTTCAGCTTGTTCATTCATATGTAATATACCATAATGTGGCTCATTCTTCGTTTTAACCATAGACTCAAATAGTGAAAAACCAACCCCATTATCCTTAACCCTTAAAAGCACGTGCTCACTTTGATAGCTAAGTAAAACATCAGTCTTGTCTGCTTGTGCATGTTTTACAATGTTTTGCAAACTTTCTTGTAATGTATCAAAAATAACTCTTTCTTTTGAAAAACTAAGCGCACGTGCATGACCTCTTTCATGATATGTAATATCTAGTTCATATTCTTGTTTTAAAGATTTTATTTTACTTGCTATCGCCTGCTTTAGCCCTAATTGTTGTGTCGGATATGGTTTTAAAGCATAAATAGAATAGCGAACTTCCCCTAAGCTTCCCCTTAAATCTTTTATGCTTTTCTCTACTATTTGCTGCATATCTATTGGTTTATCGCGATATTTTTTTTGCGCGGATTCTAATTGATATATCACCCCGGCCAATGTTTGCGCAATACCATCATGAATTTCGCGTGCGATTCTATTTCTTTCTTCTAAAATCATTCTTTTTTTTTGTTCAGAAATCAGTATCCTTGTTTTAACTACGTTAGCTAATTGGTTAGAAAATGTAGCTAACGACTGTACATCTTCCGGAAAAAAACCTGCAGTTCTACTTTTCCCTGCAACAAACATCCCAACTAGTTCACCATTTACAATAAGAGGAAAATACACAAGTGAGCGTATGACACTATCAAATATTTCATCTTCAGGAGCCGTACCAATTTTCCAATCATTAAATACTAGATTTTTAGAGAGTTCCTCAAACGTCTTGTTTTTTTCTGAATGATCAGAAATATCAGCACGGACTTTCCCATCTTTTAATAGAATATTCCAGTTCCCATCATCTTTTGTCCATATTACATATGCTTGTATTCCGAAAAAACCTTTAAGTGCTTGTTTAATATGCTTCAAGTTTCCTCCCGTTAGTCCTCGACTAATTTCGGTCGTAATAAGAAATAGCTCATATAATCGTTCCTTCTCCATCCTTATCCTTACAGAAAAAGAACTAATAACTGAAGTTGCTACAAGTGGAAAAAAGAAAAACAGTACTGTAATCTCGTTTACTTCCACACTATATGTACTAATTAATACATGCATCAAGACCGTATAAGAGAAACCAAAAGTTTCGCAAAGAAATACCGTTACAGTTTTTTTATACCACTGATAGATTGAATATGGTTGCGGAAGGAGTATCATTAACAAATCGTAAAAGCGGTTGTTAAAAAAACAAAAAAACACGCAAAATAATAATAAAGATATTAAATTTTCATACAGAACTGACATATCTATCTTGTTAATTAATAAGAGCATACATTTATTTGAAAACCATTCGGCCAAAATCAAACTAAGCGCATGCTGAGTACTATTAAATAACATTCTTTGTATTGGTGAACGACGATGCAGGTGAATAATTAACGTTACGAGTACAATAGCAATAATAGTTATATGGATTCCAAACTGCCAACTCATAGCGTAAATTATAGGAAAGGTAAGCGAGCTCGTTCCTCTCCAAAATCGTACAGGAAAATACTCTGCAATCCCCATAAATATTAATAACAATATTAGTATTGTTGAATGAGAAGGGATTTTAATTTCAAGTAAAGATATAGTTATAGTAATCAAACCAAGAAAAGAAATAAAATAAAGATAAGAACTAGCAATCTTTTCTCTCATAAAGATAGGATTTACATCCTTCAAAACAACCCCTTCTTTCTTTATAAAACTTCATTTTCTCTATTATCCACTAAAAAACCGGCACTGGCAAAATGGAAGAACCTCCACTAGCCAATCACCGGCTGTGTACTGCACCTAAAAGGCAAGACACAATACTATTATAAATCGCTTTTCTTAAATTTCCTATTCATCGAATGATGTAATTATATGTACCGCTAGGTTTACCCTCCTATAGTACAAAAGATATATATTAATATCGCCAATCTAATATATGCTTTCTTCCCATTCTCCTAATTTTCATTTTCTTTAAGTATAGAAGATAACGCAACAGGACTTTCAAGCTACTTTCCCAAATAATCAAAGCATAAATTTCTCATAAAAAGCAAAAATTAACAGAAGTAACTTTATTCTAAAAGAGGTGGAAATTATGACAGAGCAAAAAGAACAGCAAGAGAGTAAAAACCAAAAGCATATGTTTCCATCACTTCCGGAAAATATGAATTACATTGAAAATAAACTCTGTCACTCAGATGATATAAAAAAATTAGATATCCCTTTTCAAAACGGAAAAGGAACGATCATATATATTGAATCTTTAGCAGATCCAAATTTAATTCATCAATTAGCTCTTGAGCCATTATTAACGCGTTCGGATTTATCTTTAGATAAAGCTTTTTCTACGTTAAATATGAAAAAAGAAACGAATTTAAATTATGGGATACAACTTATATTACAAGGTAAATCCTTATATTTTCATGAACACGTCGACAGTTTTTGTATTTTCGAAACAGCTTTATCTTTAAAGAGAGATATAGCAGAGCCTGATAATGAAGGAATTGTGCGCGGTCCACATACTGGTTTTGTAGAGGATCTAGCAACGAATTTAACCTCTATTCGTAAACTCATTAAGAGTCCAAATTTAGTTGTTAAGTACTTTACAATCGGTGAAGAAATGCACACGAAAGTGGCAATTGCTTATGTGCAAAATATAGCGAATGACGATCTAGTTGCCGAAGTGAAAAGAAGGCTAGAGAAGATTAAGACAGATGCACTTATGCCTCCAGGGTACATACAAGAATTTATAGAGGATACGTCTTTCTCACCATTTCCGCAGCAATTAAATACAGAGCGTCCAGATAGAACTGCTGCTAATTTAATGGAAGGACGGGTTGCCATTTTATCTGACGGAGATCCAACAGCGCTCATCGTACCTGTTACGTTATTCGCTTTCTATCAATCACCAGATGATTATAATAATCGCTGGATTGTCGGTTCTTTCGTCCGAATGATTCGTTTAGTAAGTTTTTTAATTGCCTTTCTCTTGCCAGCTTTATATATTGCAACTGTCGCTTTTCATCCTGATGTGTTACCGCTCGAACTTGTGTATACAATTAAAGCTTCATTAGAGAAAGTACCGCTTCCTCCTATTTTTGAAGCTCTCTTAATGGAATTAATCTTTGAATTATTACGAGAAGCTGGTATTCGCTTGCCGAGCCGAGTGGGACAAACAATCGGTATTGTAGGTGGTTTAGTAATTGGTGATGCAATTGTAAAGGCTGGCCTTGTTTCTTACACAATGATTATCGTTGTAGCTTTAACTGCGATCTCATCTTTTCTCGTTCCATCAAACGATATGAGTTCAGCAGTTCGGATTCTTCGTTTTCCATTAATGATTCTTGCTGCCATATTCGGATATGTAGGAATATCATTCGGTCTCATTATAACTTTCGTTCATTTATGCCAGTTACATTCATTTCATACCCCATATCTTTCTCCTGTCGCTCCGATGCGGGTAAAAGATATGAAGGATTCTTTTGTACGACTACCAACTTGGTCATTTTGGGAACGGCCACATGATCCAAAACCCCAAAAAATGCAACGACAACATGTAACGAGAGAGGATGAGGACGGTGACAAACACGCAAAGTAAAATCTCGCTAGTTCAATTTACCTTTTTCATTATTCAATGCCAAATCGGAGTGGGCATACTTTCTCTACCGAACCGTCTTCACCTAATCGCGAAAGGTGGTGGATGGATTTCTGCTCTCATCGCTGGTCTTGCAATTCAACTTATTATTTTACTTATGTGGCTTTTCTTAAAACGATTTCCTGATGCAAATATGTATGAAAGTGTTTGTATGCTATTTGGTAATAAACTTGGAAAACTAATAGGTTTTTTTTATATTTTTTATTTTACTCTTATCGGTATGACCGTTATGTTAAATGCTTGTAATGTCATTAAAGTATGGGTCTTACAAGCCACTCCTTGGTCTGCCATTCTCATACTATTTACAATAACTTGTTGCTATATAGCCTATAACACCTTTAAAGTGATTGTACGATTTTATGTCATGGCTTCTATTCTTATCGTTCCAATGGCATTTTTAATTGCTCTTGGACTCACACGAGCTGACTTTTCTTATATTTTCCCTATTACAGAAGCCGGGTGGTGGAATATAATCCAAGCATCAAAGGAAACAATTACAGCCATGTATGGTTTTGAAATTATTCTTATCGCTTTCCCAAAAGTAAATGGGAATGCTGTGGCAAAACTAAAGGCAATTTCTATCGCTAATGGATTTGTGACTCTCTTTTATACTTTTACTGTTTGGATTTGCTTTATCGTATTTAGTCCAAAGCAAGTTGAACTTATTCCAGAACCAGTTGCTTACTTATTACGCTCCTTACATATCGGGATTATAGACCGAACTGATTTATTATTCATACCAATATGGATGATAACCGTTGTAGCTTCTATTGCGAGTTATTATTGTGCTGCTTCTATCGGAATTGGACATATATTCAACCTTGGTAATCATAAAAAAGCTGTTCCAATTGTTGGGCTCATTTCTTTTAGTACCGCCTTATTTATAGATACACCAGAGAAATTAAAAGTAATTGCAACTTTCACTGATAAGTTCACCTATATTTTCATCGTTGTCCTCCCTCTTTTATTTCTACTTTATTCAGTAATAAGAAATAAGAAAGGAGAACAGTATGTTCAAAAAAAGATTTAAATTACTTTTTATATTATGTACTAGCTCCCTCCTTTTTGGCTGTTGGGATCAAGAACCATTAAGGGAAGCAAGGTTAGCTTATAGTATTGGATCTGATATTACAGAAGAGAATAAACTCCAGCAAACAATCGAGCTCGTAAAAAGTTCGAGCGGAGAGCAATCTTCATTCGAGAATGAAATACATTCAGCAACCGGGCATAACATAAGGGATACAAGCGATGCCTTAAAAAAAAATGTGACTGGGAATATTCGCTATTTCAAATATGGTGTTCAATTACTAGGAACAAAAATTCTAAAAAAAGGGATACTACCCTATTTAGATGTCAGCTTTCGGGACCCAACAAACCCAACTGCTTTAGTAAAACTTATTGCAGTAGATGGTGAAACATCGGAGATACTCGAAAAAAAGAAAGTAGGAAATTTACTAATTGGAGATTTTCTAAAGAAAAAAGTGAAAAGCTTAGAAGATATGAGTGTATTTCCAAAAGAAACTTTAGAAACAGCTGCTACAAAAATGTTAGATCCCGGTAAAGACTTTACCCTTCCCTCTATAAAAATAAAAGGAAAAGAAGTAGTTACAAACGGGTTAGCTTTATTTAACAATGATAAATTAACTGGGCATTTACCTTTGAAACAATCTGTTTTATTCGTATTATTAACCGGAAAAATGGGGACAAGTGCCCGTATAACTCAAAAACTTACTAGCGATGACTCGGAGAATACATCTGATTATGTAACAATGGAAGTGAGCAATCGAAAATTAAAAAGAGACTTAAAAATAAAAACCGATAAAAAAGGAAATGTTTATGCTCACATTAAGCTCCAACTAAAAGTCATAGCACTTGAATCTCCAAGAGATAATCTGTATACAATGGATGATAGAGAAAAACTAAATAAAGAACTATCTAAACAACTTACGAAAGAAGCAAAAAAAATAACAAACAAACTACAAAAAGCAAATTGTGATGCTTTCGGTATCGGAAGACATCTTATCGCATACCATCCTGACTTATGGAAGAAAAAAAATTGGAATAAAGATTATGCAAAAGTAAAGTTTAAACCTGAAGTAGAAGTAAACATTTTGTATAGTGGTGTCTTAAAGTAAAAATGTTGTATGCCGCGCGGGCATACAACATTTTATTTCGTATATCGATAGACAATTGATTCATATGGTCTTAAGTTAAGTTTTGCAATATCCTTGCTGGAATCCTTATAATTCGAAAGTAGTACTTCTTGTTTCATTCCATTTAATTGAACGTGCGCTGGTACTGAATACGTTATTTCTTCTCCATAGAAGTTATTAATAACAAGCAGCACTTCACTCTCTGTAGTGCGAGTATATGCCCAAATGTTAGGATGATTTTCATCTAAAATAGCATATTCTCCTTCTGTAATTACATCATAAGTTTTTCTAAGTTCGATTAGTTTTTTATAATGATAAAATACAGACTCTTTATCTTCTAGTGCCTTCTCTACATTTATTTCTTTAAAGTTTTCAGCCACTGAAATCCAAGGTGTACTTGTTGTAAAACCACTGTTCATCTCATCATTCCACTGCATCGGAGTACGGGAGTTGTCACGAGATTTTTGTTTTAAAATCCCGATAATCTCTTCTTTTGATAATCCCTCTTCTCGCTTTATATCATATATATTTAACGATTCTACATCGCGATATTGCTCGATGGATTCGAATTTAGGATTCGTCATACCGATTTCTTCGCCTTGATAAATGTAAGGTGTACCTTGCAACATATGCATAGCTGTCGCTAACATTTTTGCAGATTCATTTCGGTACTTTCGATCATCACCGAAGCGTGATACAATACGAGGCTGGTCATGATTACACCAGAACAATGCATTCCATCCCCCGCCCTTTTGCATTTCAATTTGCCAATTAGACATAATCTCTTTTAATTTAATGAAATCAAAATTCGCTTTTGTCCACTTATCTCCATTCGGATAATCTACTTTTAAATGATGAAAACTAAACGTCATACTTAATTCATTGCGCTCAGGGTTTGAATACTTAATACAATTATCAATTGTCGTAGATGACATTTCCCCAACTGTAATTACATCTTTCCCTTCAAAAACATTTCGGTTCATCTCTTGTAAATATTCATGAACACGCGGACCATCTGTATAATATTTACGGCCATCGCTTGTCGCCGTACTTCCGTCATCATTTAAGAACTGTTGATCTTTTGAAATTAAATTAATAACATCTAATCGGAATCCAGTTACTCCTTTATCCAGCCAAAAGCGCATCATTTCATATACTTCTTCACGAAGTTTTTCATTTTCCCAATTTAAATCAGCTTGCGTCTCATCAAATAGATGTAAAAAATATTGCTCTGTCTTCTCATCATATTTCCAAGCAGACCCGCCAAACTTAGATTGCCAATTATTTTTTTCATCACGCCAAATGTAATAATTACGATATGGACTATTTTTATCTTCCTTCGCTTCCTTAAACCACTTATGCTCCGTCGAACTATGATTTACAACGATATCCAGCATAATTTCAATGTTACGTGCCTTTGCTTCTTCTAAAAGCTCTTCAAACTCTTCCATCGTCCCGTAAGATGGATCAATGCTGTAGTAATCACTTACATCGTATCCATTGTCATTTTGTGGTGATTGGTATATCGGTGTTAACCAAATATAATCTACTCCGAGTTCTTTTAAATAATCTAGTTTCTCTGTAACCCCTTTTATATCACCGGTTTCTTTATTGTAATAGCTATTAAAGCTCTTCGGATAAATTTGATAAACTACACTTTTATGCCAATCCTTCATGTTCAACTTCCTCCTACTTCTGTTTTACTCGTTTTGCAAATAACCACGTTAACGTAAATGGGATTACAACTGCGATAACCATTCCGACAATAAACATCGGAATCGATTTCGGAATAATAGAAATAAATGCTGGTAATCCGCCAATTCCGATAGCAGGTGCTAATACACCATTTAACGTAATAAATATAGCTGCAATAGCCGATCCTATAATCGCTGCATAGAACGGGAATTTATTTCGTAAGTTTACACCAAACATAGCTGGTTCTGTAATACCGAAATATGCTGAGATTGCTGATGTAGATGCCATGCTTTTATCATTTTGATTTTTAGAAATCCAAAACATCGCAAGTGCCGCACTCCCTTGCGCAATGTTAGAAAGGGCAATCATTGGCCAAATGAATGTACCACCGTGCTGTGCAATTAATTGTAAGTCGATAGCAATAAACATATGATGCATACCTGTAATTACGAGCGGTGCATATAATGCTCCAAACAATACTGCTCCAACTACTGGTACTGTTTCATATACACCTACTAATCCAGCTGTTAATAAATCTCCAATATGACGTGTAACTGGACCAATAATTCCTAGTGCTAATACACCTGTTACAACAATCGTTGTAATTGGTACAACTAATAGTTGAATTGCATTTGGTACATGATTCTTCAAGAAAATTTCCACTTTACTTAATACAAATGCAGCTACTAAAACAGGTAGAATTTGACCTTGATACCCTACCTTTTCGATTTGAAATAATCCTAAAATATCGAAGTACTCAATCTTTTGACCATCTAAACCAGTCGCTGCTTTTCCGTAATCCCACGCGTTTAATAAGGCTGGATGCACAAGCATTAATCCCATAACAATCCCTAATATCGGACTACCACCAAAACGTTTTGTTGCTGACCAACCGACAAGTGCTGGTAAGAATACGAATGCTGTATTCGCCATCATATTAATTAAATCCCAAAGCCCACTTAAGTTTGGATACACATCTAATAAATTTTTACCTTCAAAAAATAAGTCCTTCGCCCCTAATAGGTTGTTAATTCCCATTAGTAAACCAGCTGTTACGATTGCTGGTAATATCGGCATAAATACATCTGAAAATACTTTTACAAACTTTTGAGCTGGATTTAACTTTTGATTTCCAGAATCTTTTACGTCAGCTACTGTCGCTTCCTTCATACCTGCAAGCGTTATCAATTCAGCATATACTCGATCAACATCTCCTGGACCAATTACAATTTGAAATACCCCAGCGTTATGAAACGCTCCCTTCACTAATGAAACAGACTGTAATTTATCGTTATCTATTTTACTTTCATCTTTTAAAGCGATACGGAGTCTCGTTACACAGTGTGCAGCTTGTTCAATATTGTCTTTCCCACCAATATACTGCAACACTTCCTCTGCTGTTTTACGATAGTCTTTCCCCATATTCCCGTCCCTCTTTTCTTTTTTTGATACCGTTTACAATTACATATTAACTCGTATATATAAGTTAGTCAACACTCGTATATACGAGTTTGCGATTTTTTTATAAAAAAAGAGATGAAACAATAGATTGTTCCATCTCTTTACTTCCTCCGCGCCACATCCGAAAAATGAAAAATATCTAATCGATGGCGAGATTCTGTATATTCGAACTGACTTCCATCATAAAAATGCGTAAAGTTTTTCACAACGACAACATAGTCTGTTCCATTTAAATCTAAATACTTTCTATCGTCCTCTGTACATGGCTGGACTTCAATTACTCTCTGTGAGTAACTAATATGAAGACCTAGTTCTTTCTCAATATATTTATAAATGGACTCCGCTGCAATTTCACTCGTTAATCCAGGAATATATTCCGATACAAAATGATTGATATCCAAAATTACTTTTTCTCCATCAATATTCCGTACGCGTTTAATATGATCTATTTCTGTTTTCTCTTTCACATTTAATAGCTTTGCAACCTCTTTTGTCGCTTTTACTTTCTCCATTTCCACGACTTCTGTAATACAATGGCGTCCTAAACGTTCATTTTCTTCTTGGAAGCTTACAATACCACCAAAGTTAAATTCAATGTTTTTTCGCTTTAAAACAAAGACACCTTTTCCATGTATTTTTTGAACATATCCACGCTCTTGTAATAAATCTACAGCTTTTCTTACCGTACCGCGGCTCGCTTCATACTGCTTCATTAATTCAGTTTCTGATGGGATTTTGCATCCCTCTTTTAATTGTTTATTATCAATAGACTTGCTGATTGCTGTATAAATTTGTTCATACTTACTCATCATCTACAATAGCCCCTTGTCACCTTCTAATTCTATATGTATTATACCATGCTACACTCTTCTGCCAATCTCTCACTTATTTTCCAGTATAGGAAAAATACAGGTAAATATTTAATCTCTAAAACGTATTTTTATAAAAATTTTTATATTTTTCTTTTCATTCAAAAAAACATGTAGTATACTAACTTCAAAATCAGAGGAGAAAGGGAGCAAAGAACTATGCTTACTTATACAACAATTGTAGTTACATTTGCACAAAAACATCATCATCATCATACGTAACCCTTGAAACCTAGCGGAAAAATTACGCGTAGGTACAAGGGTTATTCCCGTTGTACCTACGTCAGGCGAAGAGCCATGTAGGTATTTTTTATCTACATGGCTCTTTTTTTATTGCCAAAAAGCTAGTAAAAAATGATGTTTAAGCAAAACTTACTACAAAGGAGTTAACAAAAATGGAAACGAAAAAATGGGGATTATGGATTTTAACAGCTTTTGTTATCGGAAACATGGTTGGCGGTGGCGTATTTATGCTCCCAGCAAATTTAGCACAAGTATCAGGTCCAATGGGTTCTACACTTGCATGGAGTATTACAGGACTTGGCGTATTTATGATTGCACTCGTGTTTGGAAATTTAGCAATTCGAAAACCAGAATTAAAAGCAGGACCACAAAGTTACGCTCAAGCAATGTTTCCTTCAAAAAAAGCGGGAAAAGTTGCAGGATACAGTATGGCATGGGGATATTGGGCTGCGAACTGGGCTGCAACAGCATCTGTTATTATTTCCTTTGCTGGATATTTATCAACATTCTTTCCAGTTTTACAAAGTAAGCAAATTCTCTTTTCAACGAACGGATTTTCACTAGAACTCGGAAAAGGATTAACTTTCCTCGTATGTAGCCTTATGTTATGGGGAATTCAATATATTCTTTCTCAAAATATTGACCGAGCTGGAAATATGAATCTGCTTGCTACCATTGCAAAGATTATCGGATTTACAATGTTTATTGTAATCACATTATTTATTTTCAATGCCTCTAATTTCGGAGACGGTCAAACATTTATGAATGAAGCAGGACAATCCATTTCTTTAGGTGGACAAATCAATTCAGCTGCTATTGCAACACTTTGGGCATTTATCGGTATTGAATCGGCTGTCATGCTTTCTAATCGTGCAAAATCTCAGCGCGATGTAAAAAAAGCTACCATTTTCGGATTAATTATCGCTCTTCTTATTTACATGTCAATTACTCTACTTACAATGGGCGCTCTCCCGCAAGATGCTTTAAAAGAGTCTCAAAAACCATTAGTAGACGCATTAAATTTAGCCATTGGCAATAAAGGTGCCTATATCATGGCTCTACTTGCACTTGTATCTTTATTTGGATCTACAGTTGGCTGGATTGTTGTTAGTTCAGAAGTACCTTACCAGGCTGCAAAGAACGGACTTTTCCCTAAGCTTTTCGCGAAAACGAATAAAAAAGGTAGTCCTTCAAAATCATTATTGATTACAAATGTAATGACGCAGATTTTCTTGTTCTCAACGATTTCTGGTACCGTGTCAGAAGCTTATAATTTCGCTATCGTTGTAGCAACATTAGCTTATTTAATTCCATACCTTGTTTCTACGCTGTACCAATTCAAACTGGTTATTACAGGAGAAACATATGATATAATGCCTGGCTCTCGAATAAAGGACGGCATCATTACTACATTAGCATTCATATATTCTATTTGGGTTATCAAAACCGGAACTGCTGATTTAAAAACGTTCTTCTTAGGAATCGGATTGTTCGCACTAGGTCTTATTCTTTATCCAGTACTAATGAAAAACTCAAAAAAATAAAGTGAAACTTTAATCAGTGGGGGTTTTCTTCATCCCCCACTGATTATTAGTTGAACCAATCGGACTTTTATGGGCAGCCCGACCCCCACCTAAATTCTTTGCTTTCGCTGAATTTTGAGGTGGGGGGGCTTACTGCCCATTAAAGCGGGATAAATTAAAAAAGAGAAGCTACTAGCTTCTCTTTTTTATTCAAAATCTGTCATTAACTTTTCTTTTAACTCTCCTACAGATAAAGGTTTCGCATAATAAAATCCTTGTACATAATCACAACCCATAGATTGTAATAAACTTTCTTGCTCTACTGTCTCTACCCCTTCAGCAACTACTGCTAAATGTAAGCTATGGGCAATTTCAATAACAGATTTCACAATCGTTCGCTCTGGTTGTGCATGATCATAATGAAATTCACGAATAAAATTACGATCAATTTTCACTATATCCAGTGGTAGTTGTTTTAAATAATATAAGGAAGAATAGCCCGTTCCGAAGTCATCTAAAGCAATTAATATACCCATATTTCTTAATTCTTGTAATGTAGCAATAATATAATCAAAATGTCGAACAGCAATGCTTTCCGTTATTTCTAAAATCAAACGATTCGGAGGAAAGCCAGTTCTCCTCAAAATGCTACGTACAGATAAAATAAAACGCTTTTGCATTAATTGTTGTATGGATAAATTCACAGATAACTTTAGTCCGTCTTGATACTCTGGCAATGTTTTAAACAAGCGACATGACTTTTCTAATACCCAGTCCCCTAATTTTATGATAAGTCCAGATTCTTCAGCTACTGGAATAAATTCGCCTGGTGAAATCGGCCCCTCTTCTGTCGAACAACGTGCTAAAGCCTCAATACCAGTATATTTCTTCGTTTTCAAATCAATGATAGGCTGCAGCGCCACATCTAACTCTTCATCACGAATTGCCTTTTGCAAAGCAAATTCAATTTTCATTCTACGATTTATTTTCGCACGTAACTCATCTGTAAAGAAACACGCGGCATTTCTGCCTTGTTCTTTCGCACTGTACATAGCTAAATCCGAATTTTTCAATAGCGTTTCCACATCTTGTCCGTCTTGCGGATACGAGCAAAGTCCCAGACTAGCTGAAATGTATACTTCATGCCCTTCAAGCATGAATGGTGCCTGAAAACACGACAACACAGATGTCGCTAGCTGCCTCATTTCATCTTGCGTATGATTTTTTGTTAACAGCACAAATTCGTCGCCACCCAGCCTAGCCAGAACATCTTTCTCTCCTAGCACATAATGCAACCGTGAAGCAACTTCGCTTAAAAGTAAGTCCCCTATCATATGACCTAACGTATCATTTACAAATTTAAAACGATCCAAATCAAAATAAATCATACCAAATTCTTTTTTGCCTGCAATCATCTCGTTGACAGTCGTTATTAACTGTAGCCGGTTCGGCAGACTCGTTAAAGCATCATGATACGCAAGCTCCCTATAACGGCTTTCGCTTAAACGTAACCTCTGTTCTGCTTCTTTCCTACTACTAATATCATTTCGGATCGCAATAAATTGATATGGCTCTCCTTTTTCATTTAAAAATGGAACAATTGTTGTTTTAACCCAATAATATGTCCCATCTTTTGCTCGATTTCGAATTTCACCTCTCCATACTTTTCCGCTCAAAATACGCTTCCAAAGAACTTGAAAAAATGTTTTCGGGTGATGTCCTGAATTTAAAATACGATGATCTTTCCCTATTAACTCTTCTCGTGGATATTTGGATATTTCACAAAACTTATCATTTACATATGTAATAAGACCATTTCGGTCTGTAATTGCAACAATTGAAGACTCATCTAATGCTAACTTTAAATCTCGCAATGAAGAGTCATATAATGCATGACCTCTTTGTTCTAGCATGCGCATCTCTCCTTGCTTCCTATCTGACTAAAACACAACTTGTTTCTTTTCATAGAAATAGAGACATTTCATTTCCTAATAATCGTCCTTTACATAAATCACATTTTGAAATATGCCGATTAAAATAACATAATATTATTTGTAATAAAAAGCAATATAATACCGTTTCAATTATAAATAGTTGTTTCTTATCGTTATAATTAGCTTACCTTATTATAGCTTCTTCATTCTCTTACATACCTTTATAACTAGCTCTATACAACCCTAGTTTCCTACTAATTCTACTTACATCTAACCTTTTTACTTTACTAGCGAAATAGACATTTGAGCACACTATACAACTATTCCTGAATAAGAATATAAAAATTAAAATTAGTATATATGTTTTAAAATTACAATAACAAAATATTAACATATTTTCACCATTTTTTTGGAAATATTTTATAAATACTTTATTAAACTAAAAAAAGAGGAAAGCCTCTTTTTTTAGTTTAGTATGGATATGTTATTTGCTGATAACCCGGGTATGGCGCTGGATAAGTTACTGGGTACGGTGCTGGATAGTAGCCTCCACCTGTTGCACCCGTTAACGCGCCAGCTGTAAGTCCCCCTAAAACACCTCCAGCAAAACTTCCAGGGAAAAACCCACCGCCCCATGAACCGCCACCCCAGCCCCATCCACCTCCGTGATGGTGGTGATAATCGTGGTGATTGTGTCCTCCATGATGGTGATGTCCGCCATTATGATGATGACCTCCATGATTATGACGATAATACAATCCATTATGGTCTATATAATTCATGTTTCTCTTCTCCTTTTCCATTTTCTCATCTTAATAGGTATTTTATGAATAGTACGAACCTAGCTGGTAACCTGTATTAAGAAGAATCCGTATAATACGGCTAACCATACCTTAGGCTTCATCATGCACCTGCTACATAGAATATAGTTATTTCTCTTCCTATAATATAAGAGGCAAGGGTTTTGTCCTTCTTACACTGCTTATTAACCAGCAATTAACGAGATAATAACGTAACAATATACTGTATGTAGGACAAATGCGGAAGGCATGGGGTAAATGTCTATATTTTGTAAAAAAAACAAAACACTTTATAATAAGAATGTCGAATTATACCTTTTTATATAAGAAGTTTATATTTAAGAAAGATTAGAGGAATTTTATAAAAATGAAGAAGCCTATCGTTCAATTATTATTAATATTTGTAATTATATCTATCGTTCTTTTCCTATTAAATACATCGTTTATTTCTTTATATACATTTGTCGGTGCCTTATGGTCTATTACAATCATAGGAATTTCATTCGTTATTTTTATCGAAAATAGGTCTCCTCAAAGTACTTTAGCATGGTTTTTAGTATTAGCACTGCTTCCCGTTATAGGGGTGCTTTTATATTCTATTTTCGGTCGTAGCCGTTGGAGAAGAAAAAAACATCTACATCGTTCAGAAGAGCAAAGAAAATTATTCCGTGAAATATTAGAAGGAAGACGAGTAGAATTATCACTCAAAGTCCCCTTACATGAACGTTCTACACATTTAACAGAAGTCGTACAAAAATTTGGAGGCGGACCTGCCGCAGATAAAACAACTACAAAACTTTTAACAAATGGCGATCAAACATTCTCAGAAATTTTGCGAGCTATCGAACAAGCAAAACATCACATACATATTCAATACTATATTTATAAATCTGATGAAATTGGTACAAAAGTTCGAGATGCTTTAATCAAAAAGGCAAAAGACGGTGTTATTGTACGCTTCCTTTATGATGGACTCGGAAGTAACACTTTAAGAAGAAGATTTTTACAACCTATGAAAAAAGCTGGCATTGAAATTGTAGAATTTGACCCTATTTTTTCAGCTTGGTTACTTGAAACTGTCAATTATCGTAACCATCGTAAAATTGTCATCGTAGATGGAGAAATCGGTTTTACTGGGGGGCTCAACGTCGGTGATGAATACCTTGGCCGTTCAAAAAAATTCCCCGTTTGGCGGGATAGTCATTTAAAAATAGAAGGAAAAGCGCTATATAAATTACAAGCAATCTTTCTAGAGGACTGGCTCTATGCATCTAGTGGATTGAATACTTATTCCTGGGATCAATTTATGAATAGACAATACTTCCCAGGTAAAGAAATTTCAAGTGCAGAAGGTGCTGTGCAAATTGTAGCGAGCGGACCAAGCTCAGATGATAAAAGCATTCGTAATACATTATTAGCTGTTATGGGATCTGCAAAAAAATCGATTTGGATCGCTACACCATACTTTATTCCAGATCAAGAAACTTTAACATTATTACGTTTAAGCGCAATATCTGGCATAGATGTACGTATTTTATACCCTGGTAAAAGTGATAGTATTATTAGTGATCAAGCATCTCAGTCCTACTTCACTCCACTTTTAAAAGCTGGTGCTTCCATTTATAGTTATAAAGATGGTTTTATGCATGCAAAAATTGTACTTGTTGATGATAAAATCGCGACAATTGGAACAGCAAATATGGACGTACGTAGCTTTGAATTAAATTACGAACTTATTAGCGTACTTTATGAATCAGAAACGGTTCATGATATAAAACGTGATTTTGAAGAAGACTTTAAGCATTCCACTGAAATTAAATGGAACGCTTTCCAAAAAAGAAGTATCAAAAAACGAATATTAGAGTCTTTTATGAGGCTCATTTCTCCTTTACTGTAAGCAGTCAATGTAATATTGACTGCTTTTTCTTTTGCATTTCTCTCTTTTCCTTTTCTTTGCATACCATATTAAAACAAGTTATCATAAGATGTATTACTTTATGAAAATAATGTTAGGTGGGAAATACATGTTAGAACAATTTCATATACATGCTGATTTAAAACAACAGCTCTCAAACATTCACGAAAAGAATAAACAAGAAGCTGGTGAAAATGCACATTTAATCGGTACAAAAATATATAAAGCATCTGATAACAGCATTATCGAAGATGCCATTACAGCACTTCTTCTTGGCAAAAACATTCTATTAAAAGGGCCGACTGGTAGTGGTAAAACAGTACTAGCTGAAACTCTTTCTTCTTTATTCCAAAAACCAATGCATAGCATTAACTGTTCTGTTGATCTAGATGTAGAAGGTATTTTAGGATACAACACACTACAAACAAAAGATGGCGCATCTGAAGTTACATTCGTTAACGGTCCTCTTATGAAGGCAATGAAGAGCGGTCATTTCTTATATATTGATGAAATCAATATGGCAAAACCTGAAACGTTACCACTTCTTCACGGTGCATTAGATTACCGTAAAATGATTACTAACCCATTTACACAAGAAGTTGTATACGGTGATGAAGAATATCGTGTAATCGCAGCAATTAATGAAGGTTACGTTGGTACAAGTGAACTAAACGAAGCGTTAAAAAACCGTTTCGTTATTATTGAAGTTCCTTATATTCAAGGTGATACATTAAAAGAACTATTATTAGCAGAATCAAAATTAAAAGATACTGCTACAATTGAAAAGTTTGTTGCATTTGCAAGCGACCTTATGCCTTTAGCTCGTGATGGTCGTGTAAGTGAGGAAGCAGCAAGTATTCGTGGCATTATCGACGCATGTGATTTAGGTGTATATATTCCTGTTATGCGTGCAATTGAACGTAGTATTATCGCAAAATTAAACGATGAAACAGAACAAATGACTGTCCGTGAATTAGCAGAAAGTTATTTCTTTGAGGGATAATTCATGAGACAAATTTTTAGTGACAAAAAAATTGATGCGTCGCTGTTTCTACAAATGGAAAACTTAATGTATGCTCTTCTAAAAGAAGACGATGCCTACCTTGAGTATGGCTATAAAGCATACTACGACGAAATTGAAAAAAAGGTTGTCATTAGTCACTTTTGGGATGATCGAAAAGAAGAGGATACAGTAATCGGATTAAAAAGCGAAGTGTTTTTAAAAGCACTTGGTAATAAACATTACTCGGACATGACTTTAATTCGTTCTTATGCGATTGAATTACAAGAATCACTCTTAAAAAAGTTTTTAACACAATTATTTGTTCTATTAGAAGATTTACGTGTTGAGGAAATCGTAAAAAACTTACGCCCTGGCACAAAGCATGTTTTTAAAAGAAGAAAAGAAATGTATCGCAATTACTTCGGCTCACAAAATGAAATCAATCGTGTTCGTAACTATCACGGCGACCGTCTATTTTGTCTCTGCTATCTTTCATTAACGAGCGATAAATATGAAATGTTTAATAATGAATACTTCGAGCAAATTGAAGCCATTTTGCATGAAACATTCCAAGCTCGTAATACGGAAGATATTATGTATATCGTTGAGAAAATTCGCTATCGTTTAGAAGGACTTCTTGAAAGTGATATGCTTAATAATTATTTCGGACATGCTCCGCTTTATTTATCTGTCATTGCAGACGAAAAGAACTGTCGCGTCGAAGATTTAGCAAATGATGATACGCAGCTCATAGATGACGATGAAAATAAAAACAAAATGGATGAAAGTTTCTCTACATGGCATCGTGAAAATAAAAATAACGAAAACGAGAACTTTTTACGCTTTGAATTAGAAAGCGGAACAAAAACAAATATGATGGGCGATACTGCTCGCGAATCAGAAGATGGCGACCAAGCACTTAGTTCTGTACAAGGTACTTCTCAAAAGAGTACACAATCCAACTTTGATGGCGCTGATACAGAAGAAGCAAGAGCTTCACACGCTTCTAGCCAAAACGACGGTGCATACGGTAAGTATAACGTTGGTGCCTCTCATATATTTAAAGAAGCTCGCAAAGCAAATAGCGATGAGAAAAAAGATTACCAAGCTATCAAATCAGTCGTTAATAAAGATGTAAAAGAATTAAAGAAAATTATCGAAAAAACGATTGAAAATAAAACGAATGCAAATAGTGATAAATATTACGGAAGACTTCGTAAGAAATTCCTTCGTATTTATACTGAAAAGCAGCCGCGCATGTTTTATAAAAAAGGACAAGAATCACAAGAACTCGATGTTGCATTCCAACTACTAGTGGACTGCTCTGGTTCTATGTATAACAAAATGGAAGAAACGAAAAAGAGTGTAGTCCTATTCCATGAAGCGTTGAAATCTTTAAAAATCCCGCACGCTATTAGCGGATTTTGGGAAGATGCCTCTAGTGCTAAACCTGAAGATAAGCCGAACGTTATCCATGAGGTTGTAACGTATAAAAACTCAACGTTACCAAACGTTGGGCCTGAAATTATGCAGCTTCGCGAAGAAGAAGATAACCGCGATGGATATATTATTCGTATCGTTTCTGAAAAGCTTGCGAAAAGACCAGAAAAGCATAAATTCTTACTTGTCTTTACAGATGGTGAGCCTTCTGCGTTAGACTATCAACAAGACGGTATTTTAGATACGCACGAAGCTGTCAAACTTGCTCGTAAAAGTGGTATGGAAGTAATCGGGATCTTCATCGAAGAAGGCGAAGCGAAAGAAGCAACTTATCAATTAATGAAGAACATTTATAACCATCACTTCTTAGTTGCAAATCATGCTGAAGATTTACGTCTGAAAATTAAACCGCTATTGAAAAAGTTATTACTGAAGACGATTGAATAGAAAAACAGGAGCGTTGTCGCTCCTGTTTTTCTATTCAATCACTTTGTTTCTGGTTGAAACTTGTATGGAATGGCTACTTCTAATAATACTTCGAATCCACCATCGTAGAATGGGAATCGTTCATTTGCAATTGCCCGGTCCACCCACTCTATTGCAGAAATTTCTCCTTCATCTTCTGCAATAAGTTCACCTGTTACTACATTTGCTCGGAATGTAAACAATAGTGCATGATTCCCTGATTCTTCAAAGAATTTTTCATTGATTGCAACAAGTCCACCTGCCGTAGCAGTTAAACCTGTCTCTTCTTTTACTTCCCTTACTAGAGCTTCCTCTAACGTTTCACCCTTTTCAACAGCCCCGCCTGGCAATGACCAAACGTTTTGTTCTACATTATGTACCATTAATATTTTATCTGTTTCCTCTTCATATATAAGCGCATATACGACGTCAACTCTTTGCATGTTCCTTTTCTCCTTCAATTAACTCATCCATTGTAAATAAGGAATGTAGCTGTAAGCCATCTTCTAATAAGTTTTCTTTTCCCTCTTTCGTTCGTTCAATCACGCCTAAAACATGATATACTTTCGCACCTAGTTCTCTTAAATCTTTCGTACTTAATAATATTTGACCGCCTGTCGTAATAACATCCTCAACAACACAAACATTTTTCCCAGCAATATTAACGCCTTCTGCTAACTTACATGTACCGTACTTCTTTGCTTCTTTTCTTACAAATACAACTGGTATACCTGTTTGTAAAGATAATGCTGTTGCTACTGGAATTCCTCCCATTCCTAAACCTGCGAGTACTTCTGTATCAGGAGGAATGAGCTCTTTCAACTGTTTAGCAATTTCTAATAACAGTACTGGATTAGATTCAAATAGGTACTTATCAAAGTATTGATTTGATACTTGTCCTGATCGAAGTTTAAATGTTCCCGTTAAACGTGACGTATTGTAAATTTCCTTTGCTAACTCCCATTTCTCCATTGTATCTCTCCCCTTTATGCACAAATTAACTTATTCTATCACACTTGTAATTATTTGTATATTCCTAAAATACAAATAAAAGGGTCGATTCCTAAGAATCGACCCTTCCAATTAATTCGTCACTAACTCAGCTGTGAGCTTTTTTTTTAACTTAGCCAACATATCCGTTGTCATTTTGTCTAAATCGTATTCTGCTTTAAAGCCCCACTCGTTCATCGCTGCTGTTGCATCAATAGAGTTTGGCCAGCTATCAGCGATTGTTTGACGAGCAGGATCTACATCGTAATCCATTGTAAACGTTGGAATGTGTTTACGAATCGATGCTGCGATTTGCTCTGGCTCAAAGCTCATTGCTGTAATATTGAACGCGTTTCTATGCACAAGTTTACTTGGATCAGCTTCCATTAATGAAATGATCGCTTGTAAAGCATCTGGCATATACATCATATCCATGTATGTTCCTTCTGCAATGTATGAGGTGTATGTGCCTTTTTTAATCGCCTCATAATAAATTTCAACTGCATAATCAGTTGTTCCGCCTCCTGGAGGAGCTACGTAAGAAATTAAACCAGGGAAACGTACACCGCGCGTATCAGCGCCAAATTTTTGATGATAATAATCACATAATAATTCTCCTGCTACTTTGTTTACCCCATACATCGTAGTAGGACGCTGAATTGTATCTTGTGGCGTATTATCTTTCGGCGTTGATGGACCGAATGCACCGATAGAACTTGGCGTGAAAAACTTACAGTTTAATTCGCGAGCTGCTTCTAATGCATTTACAAGTCCACCCATATTTAAATTCCATGCAAATAACGGATTTTTTTCTGCTGTTGCTGAAAGTAAAGCTGCTAAATGAATAATTGTATCTACTTCATTACGCTTTGCGATATCATGTAGTTTTTGTCCATCTGTTACATCTAACGTTTCAAACGGACCAGACGTTACTACTTCACTATCTGTTTCACGAATATCTGTTGCAATAACATTTGATGCACCGTATACATCACGAAGCTTCATTACTAATTCAGAACCAATTTGCCCTAAAGAACCGGTTACTAGAATTTTTTTCATTTTCCCCACTCCTCATTTGCAAGCTATTCAAAAGATGCCCTTACTTAAATGATGCCCATTTCTTTTCCTACTTTTTCATACTTACGAATTGCTTCATCTAACATTTCTTTCGTATGAGCTGCTGTAGGCATATTACGAACGCGTCCTGTTCCTTTAGCTACAGTTGGGAACACGATAGATTTTGCGTATACGCCTTCCTCATTTAGACGTTTACTAAATTCTTGTGTTAACACTTCGTCACCTATAATACAAGGTGTAATTGGCGTTTCACTTTCTCCAATGTTAAAACCAAGTTCTTTTAACCCTTGTTTTAAATAACGACCATTTTCCCATAAACGATCATGTAGCTCTGTGCTTTCCATTAAAATTTCAATTGATCTCATGCAAGCTGCTGCATCAGCTGGTGTTAATGCTGTAGAGAATAAGAATGGACGTGAACGAACTTTTAACCAGTCAATTAAGTTTTGTTTCCCTGCTACATATCCACCAATTACCCCAATTGCTTTTGATAATGTACCAATTTGGAAATCAACTTTATCAGATAGACCGAAGTGCTTTACAGTTCCTGCACCTTTTCCAAGTACACCTGAACCGTGTGCATCGTCTACATATGTCATTAAATCTAATTCTTCTGCAATCTCAACAATTTCTGGTAGTTTTGCAACATCTCCATCCATTGAGAAGACACCGTCTGTAATTACCATTAATTTATTGTAAAGACCTGATTCTTTCGCCGCGATTGCTTTTTGGCGTAAATCTTCCATATCCGAATGTTTATAAACAATAATTTTTGCTTTTGATAGACGACTACCATCAATAATAGAAGCATGGTTTAATTCGTCTGAAAGAATTGCATCATTTTTATCCATAACGGCTGAAATCGCTGCCATATTACAGTTAAACCCTGATTGGTAAGCAATTGCTGCTTCTGTATGTTTAAACTTTGCAATTGTCTCTTCTAATTTAATATGCAAATCTAAAGTACCGTTAATTGTGCGAACAGCTCCTGCCCCAACACCGTACTTATGAATTGCACCAATTGCTGCTTCTTGCAAACGGCTATCTGTTGCTAATCCAAGATAGTTATTTGAAGATAAGTTAATATATTCTTTTCCGCCAATTGTAATGATTGGTCCATTTGAACTCTCAAGCGGATCAATTACGTTATAAAGCCCCTTTGATTTTAAATCCTCTAAATTTTCTTCTAAAAATTTTGCAAGTGTTTTACTAGACATCGTGAAGCCTCCCATCGTTCATGTAAGCGGATTATTGTCTTAATAGTTCTAATAATCCCTCTACTAGCTTAACACGTTTTCAGAATTTATTATAGAAAAATAGTTTAAAGTAACCGCTTACAATTCTAGATTATATATGATTCATTACAAGAAATCTATCATTTACTTTTCATATTTGGTAGAATAAAAAAATATTTAAGGGGGCTTCAATCATGGCATTTACTGAATCTGATGTATATAATAACGAAGCATTTTTTAAACAATATATGAAACGAAGATACCGAGAAAATAGCCCAAATGAATCACTTGAAAAACCAGCCTTCTTTCAACTCATTGGCGATGTGAAAGGAAAGAAAATCCTCGATTTAGGCTGCGGTGACGCAAAATTTGGCAAGGAATTATTAGAAAAAGACTGCCACTCTTACACCGGTATTGAAGGCTCCGAACTTATGTATGAAAAAGCTAAAACACAACTAGAAAATAAAAATGGGATCGTCCATTTTTTAAACCTCAAAGACTACACATACCCTCCTGCTACTTTTGATTTAGTAACATCTAGACTCGCCTTACATTATATCGAATATCTTCCTATCATTTTTCAAAATGTGTACGAAACTTTAAAAACAAATGGAACCTTTACTTTTAGCGTTCAACACCCTGTTATTACCTCTTCATTTGAAAGCTTGCAAACGAGCGGAAAAAGAACAAGCTGGCTCGTCGATGATTATTTTAAAATGGGAAAACGCGTTGAACCTTGGATTGATCAAGAAGTTATTAAATATCATCGTACAACGGAAGAGTATTTTACATTGTTACAACAAGCTGGATTTACGATTACAAATATAAAAGAAGCTACACCAAGTCAAACTTATTTTCAAAGCGAAGAAGAATATGAACGACGTTTACGTATTCCCCTCTTCCTACTATTCTCTTGCGAAAAATAAAAAAGACGATGAACCCTCATCGTCTTTTTTCATTATCTCATTGCCTGAGCAACCTCTTTACGTACACGTCTTCCTTTTCCGTGCGGAATACAAAGTGGCGTCCCAAATAACGGATCCGTACTGATTTGACACTCCATTCGGAATACATCACGTACTAGCTTCTCATCCACTACTTCTTCTGGCTTACCTTGTGCATATATTTGTTTATCTTGAATGGCTACAATATTGTCTGCATAACGGCATGCTAAATTTAAATCGTGTAATACCATAACAATTGTTCTTTGTTCTGTTTCATTCAATTCGAATAATAAATCTAGCACTTCAATTTGGTGAGTCATATCTAAATATGTAGTAGGCTCATCCAGTAAAATAATATCTGTATCTTGTGCAAGCGTCATTGCAATCCAAGCACGTTGACGTTGTCCACCTGAAAGAGCATGCACATCACGCTCAGCAAATTCTGTCATACCTGTTGCCACAAGGGCTTTTTGTACCATTTCCTCATCTTTTTCTGACCATTGCTTCAGCCATGTTTGATATGGATAGCGTCCTTGCTTTACAAGTTGCAATACTGTAAGCCCTTCTGGTGCTTGGGGTCCTTGCGGTAAAATTGCCATTTGACGAGCGATTTGCTTCGTTTGCATACTTTGAATGGCTTGATTATCTAACAAAATGTCACCAGTTGTTGGTTTTAATAATCTAGCTAGTGAACGTAATAAAGTTGATTTTCCGCAACCGTTAGAACCGATAAAGATTGTAATTTCGCCTTTTGGAATTTCTAAATTCAACTCATCAATAATAATTGTTTCACCATAAGACAACGTCAAACGTTTCGTCTCCAATGCTTTTTGCATATTCATCTCCCTTTATGAATTCCGACTTTTATAAAGTAAATAAATAAAATAAGGTGCACCAATTGCTGATGTAAATACTCCTGCCGGAATTTCAAGTGGCGTGAAAACTGTACGCCCAATTAAATCTGCAGCAAGTACTAAAATTGCACCAACGATTGCCGCAACTGGGAGTAATGCACCGTATAAAGAACCAACCAGTCTTCTTGAAATATGAGGTGCCATTAAACCGACAAATCCAATTCCTCCAGCAAAGGCAACTGCTCCGCCAATTAAAGCTGTACTAAGTAATAACATGAATACGCGTGACTTCGTTAAAGGAACACCAAGTCCTACCGCAATATCATCCCCTAGCTCTTGCGCATTTAAATGTCTAGCTGCTATAAATGATATTACCGTTAAGATGAGAACCCACGGCGCAAGTACCATAACATTTTGCCATGAAGAACCGTACACAGTACCTGTAATCCATACATTCGCTTGACTCGCTTGATAAATTGGTGCTAACAACATAAACAAAGTCGTTGCCGCTTTCGTTAACGCCCAAAACCCAACACCAATTAAAACAAGACTAATTGGTGATAATCCATCATTTCTCCATGCAAATAAATATACAAGAAGCGCTACAATCGTTGCCCCAACAAAGGCTGCTAACGGCATATAATGAATGCTTACGGTTAACGCATTATTTTTATCGCTAAATATAGCTAAAAATAAGACAACTGCAACACTTGCACCACCTGTAATCCCGATAATATCAGGAGAAGCAAGTGGATTTCGAACGAGACCTTGTAAAATACATCCCGCTACAGCAAGTGCAATTCCTACAAGGATGGCAATTAAAATACGCGGCATACGAAACTTATTTACAACCATATTAGACATCGCATCGCCATTTCCAGTGATCGCTTGCCATACATCATAAGGAGCAATTTTCATGTCTCCCATACCTGCACTCGCAAAAAATAATCCTATTAAAACAACTAATAAACTGAATAAGACGAGACAAGCTCGTTTATACATTAAAAACGAGAGCCCGCCTTTTCCTATACGAAACGGAATATACTTCTTCATTTGCTAAGCCCTCTCTTACGTGCAATATAAATAAAGAATGGAGCTCCGATAAACGCTGTCATAACTCCTACCGGTACTTCTTGTGGCATAATGACATATCTTGCTGCTATATCCGCTAAGATTAATAGTATTGCACCTAACAAGCCGCTATACGGTACTCTCCACCTATGATCTACTCCAACAAGAAATCTGGCAAAATGCGGGGTAACAATACCAATAAATCCAATTGGACCTGCGACCGCAACTGAACCACCAGATAGTAAGACAATAATAAGTAGTACGAATGATTTCATTAAAATCGTTCGTTGTCCAAGCCCTTTTGCAACATCTTCCCCCATCATTAATGTATTTACTTTCCCTGCCATCATAAGAGATGTGATCCAGCCTACTAATAAATACGGGAATACAGATTGTAAAATTTCTAACTTTCTTCCTTGCACAGATCCGGCAAGCCAAAATAATACCTCTTCCATCGCTTTTTCATTTAATACAAGTAACCCTTGTGTTAATGATGAAAATAACGCACTGATTGCGACCCCTGCTAATGTTAACTTAAGAGGCGTTGTCCCTTCTTTCCCTAAAGAACTAGAAGCAAATACAAGTACAGCTGCAATTGCAGCTCCTAAAAAAGCAATCCACGTGAAAGCTGATAATGATGTCACGGAAAAAAGAACAATTGCTACAACTATGAAAAACGCAGCACCTGAATTTAATCCAATAAAATCTGGAGAAGCAAGTGGATTCTTCGTTAAAGTTTGCATAAGACAACCCGCAATGGCTAAACTAGCACCAACACTAGCTGCAATTAACGCCCTTGGTAGACGCACATTTTGAATAATAATATGTTCATTGGAACCATTAAAATGGAAAAAAGCATCTAACGCTAATTTCCAACTCGTATTTGTATATCCGAAAATAATACTTCCCCAAATACAAATAATGACTGCAATGATTCCAACAAATAATCCAATCCATTTTGCTTGATTTGTTTTTAATAACATGCAGCTTTTCCCCTTCAATGTATAATGATACGTTGTAAGTGTATTTCAACTTAATTCCCATTGTCAACGACAATGAGAATTATTTTCAATATATATATTGACATTCAAAAGATAAAGGCTTAATATCATGCTTGCTATTGAAAAAAATTATCAATATGTAGGGGGTACATAATGAATTTCATGCGAAAGAAATCGTTTACAGTATTTGTATTTTTATTAGCATTTTCACTACTTTTAAGTGCTTGTGGAAAATCAAATACGAAAGAAGAAACAAAAGAAGATACGAAAAAAGAAATGATTACGGTTGAACATGCAATGGGTAAAACAGAAGTTCCTGCGAATCCAAAACGTGTAGTTATTTTAACAAATGAAGGAACTGAAGCTTTACTTGAACTAGGTGTGAAACCAGTTGGGGCTGTAAAGTCTTGGACTGGTGATCCATGGTATCCACATATTAAAGATAAAATGAAAGATGTAAAAGTTGTTGGTGATGAAGGACAAGTGAACGTAGAAACAATCGCTTCTTTAAAACCAGACTTAATTATCGGTAACAAAATGCGTCACGAAAAAGTGTACGAGCAACTAAAAGCAATTGCACCTACTGTGTTCTCTGAAACACTACGCGGTGAATGGAAAGATAACTTCAAATTTTATGCAAAAGCATTAAATAAAGAAAAAGAAGGACAAAAGGTTTTAGCTGATTACGATAAAAGCATGAAAGATTTAAAAGCCAAACTAGGCGATAAAGTAAATCAAGAAATCTCTATGGTTCGCTTCATGCCTGGTGATGTTCGTATTTATCATGGTGATACATTCTCTGGTGTTATTTTAAAAGAGCTTGGATTTAAGCGCCCTGGTGATCAAAATAAAGACGACTTTGCAGAGCGTAACGTATCTAAAGAACGTATTTCTGCAATGGATGGCGATGTATTATTCTACTTCACATTCGATAAAGGAAACGAGAAAAAAGGCTCTGAATTAGAAAAAGAATATATCAATGATCCTCTATTTAAAAATTTAAATGCAGTGAAAAATGGTAAAGCATACAAAGTTGATGACGTTATTTGGAATACAGCTGGTGGTGTAATGGCTGCTAACCTACTATTAGATGACATTGAAAAACGCTTTGTTAAATAATATTTCCTTAACCAGCTCCTCTTCTATGGGGCTGGTTATTTTTCAATTCACTTAAATGTCACATTATTTCGTTTTGTATTTTTATTCCCAATATGTTATATTATAAAAGTAAATAGAATATATTTTCTTTATACCAGAATAAATTTTTTAATCTAAATTTTCTGATTAATCACTATTTTATTTTCTTTTAGAATTCAATTATTACATTTGAAAACGCTTATCATCTCGTTTTCAGGGCAAAATACAATAACGGTTGAAGTAAAATAGAACTTTTTTAGAAATTTTCTTTCTATTTCCATATAATTCTATTGACTTCTAAATATTTTGTAAATTAAAATGATTACATAAATATCCGTTATACAGGATTAGGGGGAAACAAACATGGATGCAGCTTTAAAATTAGACAAAGCTGGAGAGCAACAATCACCAAAAAAACATCCACCAGGGTTATACTTGTTGTTCTTTACAGAGGCATGGGAAAGATTTAGTTATTACGGAATGCGTGGCTTATTAGTTCTTTATTTAACAACGAGCTTAGTAAGCGGCGGTTTAGGATTCGATAAAGCAGTTGCCGTTCAAATTTACGGTATTTTCACAATGTTAGTATACTTCACACCGATTATCGGTGGTTGGTTAACTGACCATTTCATTACGAAACGCCATGCCATTACTATTGGTGGTATCATCATGGCAATTGGTAACTTTGTACTATTCTCAATGAACACAAAAACTGGACTATTTTTAGGATTAGGATTATTAGTTATTGGTAACGGATTCTTCAAACCAAATATTTCGACTTTATTAGGTCAATTATACAGCGAAAACGACTCTCGTCGTGATAGTGCCTTCACTATCTTCTACATGGGAATTAACTTAGGAGCGCTTATCGCTCCATTCATTTGCGGTTACTTCGCAGATTATAGATACGGTTTCTTAACAGCTTGTATCGGTATGATTATTGGACAGCTTGCCTTTAATTTCTTAGCACCTCGTTACTTAGGGTCTATCGGAACAACTGTTGTAGGGAAAAAATCTAAAGAAAAAAATGCAAAAGCAATCGAGAAAAAGCCTTTAACAACACAAGAGAAAAAACGTACTGCTGCAATTTTAATTTTAACTTGTTTCGTAGTATTCTTCTGGGCAGGATTTGAGCAAGCTGGTAGTTCTTTAACACTTTACACAGATAAGTTTGTGGATCGTACAATTGGTGGATTTACAATTCCGACACCTTGGTTCCAATCTGTAAACCCACTATTCATTATCTTACTAGCATTACCTGTTTCTGCATTATGGATTAAACTTTCAAAAACAAAAAATGGTGATTTAAAAATCCCAACAAAAATGGCATTTGGTATGATTTTACTAGGGATTGGATATTTAGTTCTAACTTTAGCTGTATTAAAAACTGGTAGCGACGAAGGTAACATTACAATGAAAGCAAACTTACTATTCATTGTACTCACTTACATGTTCCATACAATTGGTGAATTATTCTTATCACCAATCGGATTATCTATGGTAAGTGCAATCGCTCCTGTTAAATTAGCATCATTATTAATGGGTGTATGGTTAGCTGGTACTGGATTCGCAAACTTACTAGCAGGACAATTAGCTGCTTTCACTCAATCTTTAGGATATTTAGAAGTATTCGCAAGTATCGGTATTATTGTAATCGTACTCGGATTAGTACTTCTTATGTTCTCTAAGAAAATTGCACATATGATGGAATAAATAAAAAGACGCTTCTAAAATTAGAAGCGTCTTTTCTATTACTTCTCCTCTAAAGCCGTCACGTTCACGTGAACGCTTTCTGCAGGATTAGATACATCATACACTTGAGCAACTCCACTCTGCTCGTCACAGCTCTCAATCCATACTGGTACGCCCTCATATGTAACGTCAATTCTACTTGAAGAAGATAAAATTTGTTTCACACGTTTTACATCCATTCTACTATTCCTCCTTTTACTTACTACACTCCTTTCTATCTTTTCTTTTCCCTTTAGAATCTATTCCATATAGCAACATGTAAATTGATAGCCTTTTCTTCCTTACATGCTAACATTTACTCTCATATCACCTTTCTGACAAATAAAAAAAGACGTATATCCCACACGTCTTTTTCCATAATATTCAAATTTTAAGAAAATAATGTTTTTACTACTTCACTTACTTTATCATTATGAATTTGATAATACACTTCTAACCCTCGTCGTTCAAAG